>DASUDN010000128.1:0-2293 GCA_036275595.1 Moraxellaceae bacterium | reverse complement strand
GACTGGAACGGTGAAATCCGCGGCCTCAAGTCGTGGCCGCGCGACGAACGCCCGCCCGTGGCGGTGGTGTTCTTCGCCTTCCGCCTCATGGTCGCCGCGGGTCTGCTCATGCTCCTGGTCGGCGCACTCAGCCTCTACCTGCGGCTACGGCGGCGACTCTACGACAGCGAAGCCTTCCTGCGCCTCTGCCAGGTCTGCCTGCCGCTCGGCTTCGTCGGCATCCTGGCCGGCTGGTTCACCACCGAGGCCGGGCGCCAGCCCTGGACCGTCTATGGCCTGCTGCGCACCGTGGACAGCACCTCGCCGGTCATCTCCGGCGGCGCCGTGCTGGCGTCGCTGCTGGCCTTCATCGCCGCCTATGCCGTGATCTTCGGCGCGGGCAGCTACTATCTCTACCGCATCGCCCGCCAGGGTCCGGACGACACCCCGCCCCGGGGCGGCCTGGAAGCGGCGCGACGGCCGCTGTCGGCGCCGGGCACGCCATTGGACCCGGAGGCCTGAGCCATGGACCTGGCGCTGATCTGGGCCGCCATCATCGGCTTCGCAGTAGTGATGTACATCGTGATGGACGGCTTCGACCTCGGCGTCGGCATCCTCTTCGCCTTCGTCCGCGACGAGGACGAGCGCGACGTGATGATGAACTCGGTCGCGCCGGTGTGGGACGGCAACGAAACCTGGCTGGTGCTGGGCGGAGGCGGCCTGCTGGCGGCCTTCCCGCTCGCCTACGCCATCATCATGCCCGCGCTCTACTTTCCGGTGCTGGCCATGCTGATCGCGCTCATCTTCCGCGGCGTCGCCTTCGAGTTCCGCTTTCGCAGCCACCATCGCGCGCTGTGGGGCAAGGCCTTCTTCGGCGGCTCGCTGCTGGCCACCTTCGCGCAGGGACTGGTGCTGGGCGGCTTCCTGCAGGGATTCCGCGTGCAGGGCCGGCAGTTCGCGGGCGGCCTCTTCGACTGGCTGACACCGTTCGGCATCGGCTGCGGCGTGGCGCTCGTCACCGGCTACGCCCTGCTCGGCGCCACCTGGCTCATCCTCAAGACCGAAGGATCGCTGCAGGCGCGCTTCTACGCGCTGGCGCGCCCGCTGGCCCTGGCCATGATCGCCTTCATCGCGGTCTTTTGCGTATGGGCGCCGCTGACCTATCCCGCCATCGCGGCGCGCTGGTTCCGGTTGCCCAACTTCTTCCTGCTGGCCCCCATTCCCGTGCTCACCGCGGGGGTCGCGCTGGCGTTGCTGCGCGCGCTGGCCCAGCGCCAGGAGGAATGGCCGTTCGGACTCTCCGTGGTCTTGCTGCTGCTAACCTACCTGGGCTTTGGCGTGAACCTGTGGCCCTATGTGGCGCCCCCCGAGATCACCCTCTGGGAAGCCGCCACGGCGCCGGGCTCGCTAGAATTCCTGCTGGTGGGCGTGCTGGTCCTGATGCCGGCCATCCTCTTCTACACCGGCTATTCGTACTACGTGTTCCGGGGCAAGGTACGCGCGGGCGAAGGTTACCACTGAGCTGCCGCCCTCAAGGCAGCAGCACGACCTTGCCCGTGACCTTGCGCTCCATGAGTGCGCGCAGCGCCTCCGCCGCCTGCTCCAGCGGATATCGCGCCGAGATATGCGGGCGGAGCTCTCCCTGCATCAGCCACTGGAAGAGCTGCATGCCGTTGGCCATGTTGGCCTGCGGTTCGCGCGCCGCGAAGTCGCCCCAGAACACGCCGAGGATGGCGCAGCCCTTGAGCAGCGGCAGGTTGAGCGGAATCTTCGGGATATCGCCGGCGGCGAAGCCGACCACGAGGTAGCGGCCCTTCCAGGCGATGCTGCGCAATGCCGGCTCCGCGTATTTGCCGCCCACCGGGTCGTAGATGACATCGACTCCCTTGCCCCCGGTCAGCGCCTTGATGCGCTCGCGCAGGTCCTCGGCCTCGTAGTTGATGAGTTCGTCCGCGCCATGCGCCTGGCACACCGCCAGCTTTTCCGCGCTCGAGGCGGCGGCGATCACGCGCGCCCCCAGCTTCTTGCCCAGCTCGATGGCGGCCAGCCCGACACCGCCGGCGGCGCCCAGCACGAGCAGCGTCTCCCCCGGCTGCAGCGCCGCGCGGTCCTTGAGCGCGTGGAAAGAGGTGCCATAAGTCATCATGAAGGCCGCGGCCACGGCCATGTCCACGCCCGGCGGCAACGGCACCACCTGCTTCGCGTCCGCCAGCACCTCCTCGGCAAAGCCGCCCCAGCCGGTGAAGGCCAGCACCGGCTGGCCCGCCTGCAGGTGCTTCACGCCCTCGCCCACGGCCTTGACCACGCCCGCGAG
>DASUDN010000127.1:0-6792 GCA_036275595.1 Moraxellaceae bacterium | reverse complement strand
GACCGATTTCTGCTTGGGCTTGGCCTTCTTGACCATGCCCCCGGTTGTCAGGCGCTGGTTGCCCAGGACGCGCACCCGCTTGACCTCGGGGCGCTGGCCGCCGCGGCTGGAGTTCTTGATGACCTTGAATTCGCGCGGGCCGGGCTTGCGCTCCTCGTCTTCGGCCCTGGCCTTCTTCGGCTTGGGGCGCCAGAGCACCAGCAGCTTGCCGATGTGCTGGATGGGGGCGGCGTTCAGGTCCTCGGCCAGCTGCTGGTAAATGGCTTCGCGCGCTTCGCGGTCGTCGCCCAGCACCCGGACCTTGATCAGGCCATGGGCGCTCAGGGCGGCGTCGGTCTCCTTCTTCACGGCGGCCGTCAGGCCGTCGTTGCCGATCATCACCACGGGATCGAGGTGATGGGCTTCGGACCGATGCGCCTTGCGCTCGGCTATGGTCAATTGGATCGCTGGCATCCCCGTATTATCAGCTTTGGGCACACAGGCACATGAAAGTCAGAACACAGAGCAAGAAGGTCAACAAGGCATGGCTGAACGACCATGTCCGCGACCCGTACGTCCAGCTCGCGCAGAAGGAGGGCTACCGCGCCCGCGCCGCCTACAAGCTCAAGGAGATCGACGAGCAGCTGGGGCTGATCAAGCCCGGCTGCCTGGTGGTCGACCTGGGGTCGGCGCCGGGGGCCTGGAGCCAGTACGTGCGGCGCAAGCTCGCGCCCGAAGGCGCGGCCGCCGGCGTGCTGGACGGCCAGATCCTGGCGCTGGACATCCTGCCCATGGAGCCGATCGAGGGCGTCACCTTCATCCAGGGCGACTTCCGCGAGCCCGAAGTGGCGGCGCGGCTAGAAAAGCTGCTGGCCGGCCGGAAGGTGGATGCCGTGGTTTCGGACATGGCGCCCAACCTGTCCGGTATCCCCGCCTCCGACGCCGCCCGGGTGGGGCACCTGGTCGAGATCGCCGTCGAATTCGCGCAGGCGCACCTGAAGCCCCAGGGGGCCCTGGTGTGCAAGGTGTTCCACGGCAGCGGCTACAGCCAGCTCGTGAAGCTCTTCAAGGACAGCTTCAAGGTCGCGAAACCGATCAAGCCGAAGGCCTCCCGCGACAAGTCCTCCGAGACCTTCCTGGTCGGCATCGGACCGCGCACGCCGGTGGCTCCCTAGCCGCCGCTTGCGCCGGCTGCGGCGGGGGCGAACGGCGCCGTGACCGGCGCGGGTCCGGCACAGAGCGCGATCGACCCGTCCGGCAGGGTCATTCGTCCTTCTCCGCCATCCGTCGGGCACACCTCGGCCGCCTTCGTCTTCTGGAGGGTGGCGGTGTCGACGCCGGTCGCGGCGGGGCCGGTGGCGTGGTCGCTGCTCCCGCAGGCGGCCAGCGCGAGCCACAGGCAGTGGGTGAGTGCCTTCATGCGCCTTGGCCAGCCGCCTGCGGGCGCTTCAGGTCCGCGTGCAGGATCGAAGAGACGATCTGCCGCGGGTCCGCCATGCCCGGTACCATGCCCCATCGCTTGAATGCATCGTTGCCGATGCGCACCATTCCCGTATGGCGAGCCTCCTGGCCGTCGATCGCCGGATCGGGATCGTAGAAGCCCAGCGCCAGTCGCAGCCGCTCGATGTCCTCCTTGTTCCCGGTGAGGAACAGCCATCCGGGGTCCCTGACCCCCTGGATCTTCGCGTAATGGGCCAGCTCGGGCGGCGAATCGAAGTCCGGCCGCAGCGTGATCGAGTACATGAAGATGTCTCTGCCGATGCGGCTGCCCAGCATCTGCTGCACGCGAAGAAGGTTCTGCGTCGTCGGCGGGCAGGTGTTGCTGCAACTGGCGTACATCATGTTGATCACCACCAGCTTGTCGCGCACGAGGTCGTCGTAGAAGCGCACGCGGGCGCCGGTGTGGGTGGTCAGGGGCACGTTCGGAATGCCGTCGCGGCTGGTCTTCGCGGCGCGAGCCGGCGCGTCCTCCCAACGGGGTCGCTCCAGCAGGGCCATGCCCATGCCGGCCAGCGAGATGGTGCCGAGAGCCACGATGTCCCGGCGGCTGTTCACGATGTCCATGATGGTCCCCTTGCGCGTGTGTCACACGATGTCGAACCGGACCATCATCGCGTGGTCCTCGTGGATGGTGTTGTGGCAGTGCATGAGGTACTTGCCATCGAAATTGCGGAAGCGCAGCAGCACGCGTGTGGTGGCGATGCCGGCCAGGTTGTAGATGTCCTTGCGCCCCCTTTCTTGCGGGGGGATGGCCACCGGCTGCCCGTTGATGGTCTTGCTCAGGATGCGGCCTTCCTCGAAGTGGATGTGCACGGGATGCTGCCACCCGTTGTCGAGATTGGTCAGCTCCCAGATTTCCATGCCGCCCTTGGCAACGGTGAACTCCGGCTGGAACACGTTGAAGAACCTGCCGTTCACCGCCCACATGCCGCCGGATCGTTCGAAATTGAACCGGCGTACCGGCAGGGCGGCCAGTTCCGCTTCGCTGGGCAGCGGGCGCAGCGGACGCAGCGCGCTGGGCACCTGGCTGGTGTCCGGCTCGGGCGGATTGCGATCGACGACGATCTTGAGCAGCCGGGTGCCGGGCGCCTGGACGCGGTCGGGCCGGCGCGTCTCGTTCTGCAGCAGCATGTTGACCAGGTACAGCTCGGTACCCAGCGGGAAGCGGGCGAAGTCGATGACGATATCGGCGCGTTCCGCCACTGCCAGCCGCACGCGCACCTGATTCAGCAGCGGGTTGGGCAACAGGTTGCCGTCGTTGGCGATGTAGGTGAAGGGGAACACGGCGTTCGCGCCCGCGTTCTGCAGGTACACCTCGTAGAAGCGGCTCGGCCCGGTATTGAGCAGGCGGAAGCGGTACTTGCGGCGCGCCACCCGCAGCACCGGCTCGATCTTGCCGTTGACGATCACCTTGTCGCCCAGCGTGCCTTCGGGATTGAGCTGGTCGAACATGATCTGGCCGTTGGCGTCGAAGCGGCGGTCGCCGAAGGCCAGCGGATAGTCGTATGCGCCGCTGGGCAGCCGCAGCCCGGTCAGCTCACTCCCGGTGTCGAGATCGTCGAAGAGGTTGTAGCGTCCGGCCAGGCCCTTGAGCACGTTAGGGGCGGTCGCGTTCTCGGTGTGGTCGTGATAGAAGAGGGAGCCCAGCGCTTCGCGCGGATCCCCGTAGCCACCCATCTCGTCGAAGCCCGCACACAGGTTGGGCCAGAAGTGGTCCTTGAACGAGCCCGGTCCGCCCAGCGTCGGGCCGCTCCTCGTGGCGCTGTACCAGTCGCCGGCGAAGCCGTCGCTCTCCGAGGGCGCGTGCATGTTGTGCAGGTGCGTGCTGATTTCCGGCGAGCCAAAGCCCTGGTGGAACTGCGGCAGGGCGTTGTGGATGCGGCAGATGATGGCCTGCCCATAGCGGGCGTGGATCGTGGGCCCGGGCGTGACGGCGCCGGGCGTGTTGCCCTCGTAGCCCCAGATCGGCTGCGGCGGGTAGTAGGCGTTGTCGCCGTTGAAGCGCCAGGAAGGGTTCTCCTTCGCGGTGAGCTGGTAGTACACCGGCGTGCCGGCGGGCTTGCCCGGCCCGCACAGATCCAGGTAGCGCTGGTGCGGCGCGCGCCCCGCCTCTCCGGCGGCAGTGTTGGCCGCCAGGGTGGGCGCCGGGGTCAGCGTGGTGGGAAGCAGCGGCGTGTCCTGCAGCGGCAGGTCCTCCACCCAGGGCGTCGTGGGCGGGCTCGGCGGCGGCAGGGCGGCCTGCGCTTCGGTCCTGCGGGGGACCAGCACCATCGGCGCTGCTGCCATCGAGGCTTTCAGCAGGGTGCGTCTCTTGATCCCGGATGACTCGGGATCGCCGGAACGGTGGTCTTCGTGTGTCATGAGTTCTCCTCGGGGATGAAAAAGAGGGAAGGGCCCGTCACATCTGCCGCCCGGCCTTGCGCAAGGTGGTGGTGATCGGCTCGGCCAGGTACTGGAGCGCCGTCTGCCGGGATCCTTCGATGTAGACCTCGGCCGGCATGCCGGCCTGGAGCCTGAGCTCGCCGATCGCCGCGATCGCCTGCGCATCGGCGAGGACCATGGCGCTGTAGTAGGGCTCGCCGGTCTGGCGCTCCACCAGCCGGTCGCCCGACACGTAGGTCACCTTGCCGGCGACCATCATGGTGTTGCGGTACTTGAAAGCCGTGAACTTCACGCGCGCCGCCTGCCCCAGCTGCACGTTGGCGATGTCCTCGGGGCGGATCCGCGCCTCCACCATCAGCTGCGTGTCGCTCGGCACGATGTCGGCGATGGGGTCTCCCGGCTTGATCACGGCGCCCGGCGAGGTGAACTTCATGTCGATGATCTCCCCGCTGGCCGGCGCGACCACCACCTGCCGTGTCGCAGCGTCGGCGGACTTGCGCTGTTCCTGCTCGATCTCGCTCAGGCGCTGCGCGGCGACCTTGAGCTGGTCGCTGGCGGCCTTGACGTAGTCGTTGCGCGCGGACTGGATCTTCAGGTCGATCTCCGCCAGCCGCTGCGCGGCCCGCGCGAGTTCGGTGCGGCGCTCCTCCAGCTTGGCGCCGTAATCCATCACCACGGCTTCCAGTTGCGAGAGCCGGCTGGACGAGATGAAGCCCTGCCCGATCAGCCCCCGGTTGGCCTCCAGGTCGCCGCGCTGTAGGTCCAGCGATTGCTGCGCCTGGACGATCTGGGCCCGCACGGCCGCCATCTCCTGCTCGACGCGTTCGCGCTGCGTGCGCATGAGGGCGGTGCCGCTGTCCAGCGAATGCCGCTGGGCGCGGAAGAGCGCGGTCTCCTTGGCGAGCGCGGCTTCGATGCGCTTGTCCTGCCTGGCCGCCTCCACCAGGTCCGCGGGGAAGTCGAGCGCGGCGGCGAGCGCCTGCTCCGCCTCCAGGCGGACCAGCGCAGCCTGTTCCACCTGCACCCGGTAGTCCAGCCGGTTGCGGTCGGCATCCACGCGCACATCGCCCAGCACCAGCACCGCGTCACCCGCCTTCACGTGCTGGCCGTCGCGCACCAGCACCTCGCGGACCGTGCCGCCTTCGAGGTGCTGCACCGGTCTGCGATTCAGGTCCACTTTCACCACCGCCGGCGCCACCACTGCCATCGCCAGCGGCGCGAAGGCCATCCACAAGGCGATCGGCACGACGCCCCCGGCGATGATCCAGCTGCCCGCGCGCAGGAGGCGCCGGGCGTGTTCCTGCGTGCTGGTCGCCGCTGCGCCAGCCGCTTGTCCTGTCGTTTCCATGGTCATGTTGGTTTCCCCTCGCGTGTGCGTTCAGGCCGCCTTGCGCCCGACGATGGCCTGGGCCTGGCGCTGCATTTCCTTCATGACCTCCGCGGCAGGGCCGAACTGCTGGATCCGTCCCGCCGCGAGGACCATGATCTTGTCCACGTGCGCGATCAGCGACGGGCGGTGCGTGACCACCGCGGTCGTCACGCCGGCGCTGCGCAGCGCACTCATCGCCTGGGCCAGCGCAACCTCTCCTGCGCCATCCAGGTTGGAGTTCGGCTCGTCGAGCACCACCAGCTGCGGATTGCCGTAGAGGGCCCGCGCGAGCGCCACGCGCTGGCGCTGTCCGGGGGACAGGCGGGCGCCTTGCTCTCCCACGGGCGTGTCGTAGCCCTGGGGCAGCGTCAGGATCATCTCGTGCGCGTTGGCGCGGGTCGCCGCGGCAATCACCGCTTCCGAGTCCACCCGGCCCAGGCGCGCGATGTTGTCGGCGACCGTGCCGTCGAACAGTTCCACGTCCTGCGGCACGTAGCCGATGTACGGGCCCAGCTCCTCGCGCGGCCAGTTCGCGACGTCCACGCCGTCGAGCCGCACCCGGCCGGTGCCGGGACTCCAGACGCCGGTGAGCAGCCGCGCCAGCGTCGACTTGCCGGCCGCGCTCGGCCCCACGATCGCCAGCGCCTCGCCCGGCGCCAGGTCGAAGCTGATGTTCGCGAGCACCAGGGTCTCGGAGCCCGCCTGCCGGAACGACACGCCCTCGGCCGTCAGCCGGCCTTCGGGGCGGGGGAGGGTGACGCGCTGCTGCTCCGGCTCGAACTCGCGCGAAAGCTCGGCCAGCCGCTGATAGGCAGCCCGGGCGTCGGTGAGGACGCGCCAGCTGGCCACCAGCTGTTCCACCGGTTGCACGGCGCGCCCCAGCAGGATGCTGGTGGCGATCATGATGCCGGCGGAGGCTTCCTGCGTCAGCACCAGGTAGGCGCCGAGTGCCAGCATCAGGATCTGGATCGCCTGGCGCACCATCTTGGTCCCGACGGTGAAGGTGACGGTGCTGCGGCTGGCGCTGGTCTGCACCGCCGTGATCCGGTTCTGCAGGGCGCGCCAGCGGGCCAGCAGCCGCTGCGTCATGCCCAGCGCCTGCAGCACTTCGGCATTGCGCAGCGAGCTTTCCACGTAGTGCGACGCTCGCCGGCCTTCCTTCTGCAGCTCCTCCAGCGATGCGCGGCTCAGGCGGTCGTTGAGCCACGCGAGCGCCAGCATCAGGAGCGCGGACGCGGCGGCCCCCATGCCCAGGTAGGGATGGAACATCCAGATCACGGCCACGTAGATCACCACCCACGGCGCGTCGAACACGGCGATGACGCCGTTGGCCGAGAACATGGAGCGCAGTGCCGCCACGTCCTTGATGCCGTCCACGCGCCGGCCCCCGGGGTAGCGCGCCGCGCGTGCCACGATCGCCTTCACCACCGGCGGCGACAGCCGTTCGTCCACCACGTTGCCCACCACGTTCTGGAGCCGCGTGCGGACGTAGTCCAGCAAGGTCAGGATCAGCAGTGCCACGGCGGTGCCGGCCAGCAGCACCACCAGCGTTTCCCGGCTGT
>DASUDN010000126.1:0-3078 GCA_036275595.1 Moraxellaceae bacterium | reverse complement strand
CGGGCGCCGGCCTCGATGGCCATGTTGCAGACCGTCATGCGGCCTTCCATGGACATGTCGCGGAAGACCTGGCCGCCGAACTCGATGGCGTAGCCGGTGCCGCCGGCGGTGCCGATCTTGCCGATGATGGCGAGCACGACGTCCTTGGGCGTCACGCCGGCGCCGAGGACGCCGTCCACCTTCACCAGCATGTTCTTGCTCTTCTTCTGCACCAGGCACTGCGTGGCGAGCACGTGCTCGACCTCGGAGGTGCCGATGCCGTGCGCCAGGCAGCCGAAGGCGCCGTGGGTGGCGGTGTGGGAGTCGCCGCAGACCACGGTCATGCCGGGCAGGGTCAGGCCCTGCTCGGGCCCGACCACGTGCACGATGCCCTGGCGTTCGTCGTTGATGGTGAACTCGACCACGCCGAACTCGCGGCAGTTCTCGTCCAGGGTCGCGACCTGGATACGGGAGGTCTCGTCCTTGATGCCGGCCACGCCCTGCTCGCGCTCGGCCTTGTCGGTGGGCACGTTGTGGTCGGGGGTGGCGACGTTGGCATCCAGGCGCCAGGGCTTGCGCCCGGCGAGCTTCAGGCCCTCGAAGGCCTGGGGGCTGGTGACCTCGTGCAGCAGCTGGCGGTCGATGTAGATGAGGCAGGAACCGTCGTCGCGTTGCTTGACGAGGTGGTCGTCCCAGAGCTTGTCGTAAAGGGTCTTGCCCATGGCGGTACTCCCGAGGTCCGGCCAGGGCCCGGGAAGGGCCCGGGCTGGCTTTTACAGTGAGGCGATGCTATGACTTGCCCTACCATAAAACAAATTCATAATTTTCATATATTGCATAACTGACAGGCATTCGAAGCCTGTAGGGAGCCCCGTGTGGATACCGCCTCGCTCACCGCCTTCCTGGAGGTTGCCCGCGCCGAATCCTTCTCGATCGCCGCCGAGGCCCTGCACCTGACCCAGCCCGCCGTGTCCAAGCGCATCAGCGGCCTGGAGGAGATGCTGGGGGTGTCGCTGTTCGACCGGGTGGGGCGGCGCATCACCCTGACCGAGGCCGGGCGCACCCTCCTCCCCCGCGCCCGCCAGCTCCTGCTGGAGCTGGAGGACATGAAGCGGGCCGTGGCCAACCTGACCGGCCCGGTGACCGGGGTGCTCAAGATCGGCACCAGCCACCATATCGGCCTGCACCGGCTGCCGCCGGCCCTGCGCGCCTTTGCCCGGTCCTACCCCCAGGTGCGCCTGGACCTGCGCTTCATCGACTCGGAGGAAGCCTACGAGGCCGTGCTGTCGGGGGACCTCGAGCTGGGCATCGTCACCCTGCCCCCGGAAGCCGACGACCGCCTGATCGCCCGCGAGGTCTGGGACGACCCCCTGGCCTTCGTGGCCGGGGTGGACCATCCGCTGGCCCGGCAGAAATCGGTGGCGCTGGCCGACCTGACCCGGCACGCCGCCATCCTGCCGTCGTCCTCAACATTTACCCGACAGATCGCCTCAGGACTTTTCCAGGACGCCGGGCTGGAATTGCAGGTCAGCATGACCACCAACTACCTGGAAACCATCCGCATGATGGCGGCCATCGGCCTGGGCTGGAGCGTGCTGCCGGCCAGCATGGCCGACCACGAGCTGCGCATCCTGCAGATTCCCGGCGTCAACCTCCGCCGCAGCCTGGGCGTTGTCTATCATCCGCGGCGCACGCTCTCGCGCGCCGCCAGCGCCATGCTGGACCTCCTGCTCCCCGGAACGGAACCCCGCCCATGACCCCCATCCGCCTTACCCTCGCCGCCGGCCTGCTCGTCCTCGCCGGCTGCGCCTCCCTCCCCGGCCGCGATGCCGACGTGGAGGCCGTGCTCACCGCCAGCGGCACCGACGCCCAGCTCGCCTGGCTCGGGCAGCCGCTGCAGCCCGACAACGTCAAGGGCGTGATGTCGCTGATCCCGGACGACTGGATCGCCGCCATCAACGCCACCGTCGCCGACCAGCTCAAGCCCGCCGAGCTGCGCGGCCACCTGCGCGAGGCCCTGCAGAAGGAGCTCAGCGGGCGCGAGCTGGCCGAAGTGCAGCGCTTCTACGAGTCGCCCACCGGCCGCGCCGTGGTCGCCACCGAGAGCGGCCAGGGCGGCAATGCCCCCGCCGTCGCCGCCGACAACGCCTCGCTGGAGCAGCTGGCCGACGCCACCGGGCTGGGCAAGGCGGTGGCGAGGCTCGCCGAGAAGGGCCTGGGCGACGCCTTCGACGTGGCGCTGCGCACCAATTGCTTCGGCCAGGGCGAGACACGCTTCGCCGGCCTGGTCGGCGGCGTGCTGAAGAAGGCGCAGCTGAACGCGCTGCGCCGCGTCGTCGGCGAGCAGGTGCAGCAACGCTACGCCACGCTCACCGCGGCGCAGCGCACCGATTACCTCGCCTTCGCGCAATCGCGCGCCGGCCAGAAATTCTTCCGGGTGCGCGCCG
The DNA here is from genome assembly GCA_036275595.1 of Moraxellaceae bacterium. Lineage (GTDB taxonomy): Bacteria > Pseudomonadota > Gammaproteobacteria > Pseudomonadales > Moraxellaceae > UBA2031. The sequence continues at coordinate 652 of DASUDN010000126.1, read as the reverse complement.
GCGTGCTGGCCAACGCCGCCGACCAGGCGGGCACCGCGCTAGGGACGCAGCTGACGCCGCGCTTTCGCGAGTTCTGCAAGCCGGGTGGCTGAGACAGTCACAGGAAACTCCAACAAGCCACCACAAAACTGCATCCGACACACTGCGATAACTTGATATGGTTCCGGTGACGGCCATGGATGGCCGGACCGAGACCGCAGTGACCCACCAGGATGCCCTCATGACAACGCATGGATTGCGTCGACTCGTTGCCGTCGGCCTGCTGCTGCCGACGTTTGCGCAGGCCGCCGAGAAAGGCCCCGCCCCTGCCGCCGGCGCCCCCGCCACGCCGACCCCGTCCGCCGCCCGCGTCGCTCCTGCCGCCAAGGAAACCGTCACCGTCAGTTCCACCGGCAAGGGCCGCACCCGCGACGAGGCCATCGCCAGCGCCCTGTCGCTGGCCGTGATCCAGGTGCAGGGCAAGGAGCTGCCCTTTGACATGCTGAGCCGCATGTTCATGAAGTCGGTGCGCGAAGAGCGCATGGTCCGCATGAACGTCATGAACGACAGCCGCATCCGCGCCACCCGCATCAGTACCGCCGTCGCCTTTGTCCAGGACTATCAGGTCATGGAGAGCACGCGTGACGAGGACAGCGGCAACTGGCAGGCCCGG
>DASUDN010000125.1:0-5574 GCA_036275595.1 Moraxellaceae bacterium | reverse complement strand
CCGCGACGGCCGAGGCCGGCTGACGCCGCGCCACCGGACCGCCACCATGGGTTTCGACCTCGAGGGCGCCCTGGCGCAGAAGCGCCAGGCGGGCCTCTACCGCCGCCGTCGCCTGATCGGTTCCGCGCAAGGTTCGCGCCTGCTCGTGGACGGCCGCGAACTCCTCAACTTCTGCAGCAACGACTATCTCGGGCTGGCCGCCGATCCCCGCCTGACGGCGGCGTTCACCGCGGCCGCGCAGCGCTGGGGCACGGGCTCCGGCGCCTCGCACCTGGTCTGCGGCCACTCCGTCGAACACCACGCGCTGGAAGAGGAGCTGGCCGCCTTCACCGGCCGTGAGCGCGTGCTGCTCTTCTCCACGGGCTACATGGCCAATACCGGCATCGTCCAGGCCCTCCTGCGCAAGGAGGACGCCGTCTTCGAGGACGAGCTCAACCATGCCTCGCTCATCGACGGCGGCCGGCTGGCGCGCTGCGATTACGTGCGCTACGGCCACAACGACGTCGCCGACCTGGAACGCAAGCTCAAGGCCAGCACCGCCGAGCGCAAGCTGGTCGTGACCGACGGCGTGTTCAGCATGGACGGCGACGTGGCGCCGCTGCGGGCGCTGGCGCAGGCGGCGCGCGCCCATGACGCCTGGCTGATGGTGGACGACGCGCACGGCTTCGGCGTGCTCGGGGCCACGGGCGGCGGTGTCGCCGAGGCGCTGGCGCTGGGGCCGGCGGAGCTGCCGGTGCTGGTGGGCACGCTGGGCAAGGCCTTTGGCACCTTCGGCGCCTTCGTGGCCGGCAGCGAGGCCCTGGTCGAGTACCTGATCAACTCGGCGCGTTCCTACATCTTCACCACGGCGCTGCCGCCGGCCGTGGCCGCGGCGACGCGCGAGAGCCTGCGCATCGTGCGCGAGGGCGAGGAGCTGCGCGCCCGCCTGAACGCCAACATCGCGCACTTCCGCCACGAGGCCGGCCGCCTGGGCCTGGCGCTGATGGACAGCGACACGCCCATCCAGCCCGTCATCCTGGGCGGCAACGAGCGCGCCCTGGCCTGGAGCGCGGCGCTGCAGGAGCGCGGCCTGCTGGTGGGCGCCATCCGCCCGCCCACGGTGCCGGCCGGCACCGCGCGCCTGCGCGTGACGCTGACGGCGGGCCACGCGCGCCCCGAGATCGACCGGCTGCTGGAGGGCCTGGCGGCCTGCCGGCGCGAGGTGGGATAAGTCGCCACGCGGCCGGGAACCTGCAAGGAACATCGGGATGAGCATGAAGAAATTCTTTGTCACCGGCACCGACACCGGCGTCGGCAAGACCACGGCGAGCTGCGCGCTGCTCGCGGCGGCGGCGGCGCGCGGCCTGCGCACGGCGGCGGTGAAGCCCGTGGCCGCGGGCTGCGCGCAGACCCCGGAGGGCCTGCGCAACGACGACGCGCTGGCGCTGATGGCGGCCATGACCGAGCCCATGACCTACGATGAGGTGAACCCGATCGCCCTCGCCGAGCCACTGTCGCCGCACCTGGCCGCGCTGCATGCCGGGCGCCGCCTCACCATGGCGCAGATCAGCGGGCTGGTGCGCGGCGCGCTCATGCGCCGCGTCGATTTCGCCGTGGTGGAGGGGGCGGGCGGCTGGCGCGTGCCCATCTCCGACCGCGAGATCATGTCCGACCTGCCGCGCGCGGTGGGCCTGCCGGTGATCCTGGTGGTGGGCCTGCGCCTGGGCTGCCTCAACCACGCCATCCTCACCACCGAGGCCATGGCGCGCGACGGCGTGCGACTGGCCGGCTGGATCGGCAACATCCTGGACCCCGGCATGGGCGCCCTGGACGGCAATATCGGCACGCTCAAGACCATCCTGCCCATGCCCTGCCTGGGCGTGCTGCCCTGGGCTCCGGGCGCGACGGCGGCGGAGCATGCCGCCCACCTCGACTTGGCGCCCCTGCTCGGCGAAGCGCCCGCTGCCTGAGCGGCAGGCCCGGGCGCGGCCGCGGGCCACCAGTCGCCCAGGCGCCGGACACGCGAAAATCGCCGGACCGGACGGTCATTGGGCCAAATCCGCGCCTGTACTGGACAGACCTGTCGGTCACCTGCCTTTGTAGCAGCGCCGCCCGCCTTGCAGCGGCATAGATTTTCCCTGTAACCCGCGCCAGCCCTGGCTCAGCCGTGAACTATCGGTCAGGAAAAAGTGTGGGTTATGACGGTGTTCTGCTTCATACTTCGGCCGCTTTTGCGCCCGTCAAGGCTATTTTCGTCTGACGACTGCGGGCGCTCCGGTCTTGAGACGGCCCTCCCGGGCCAGGTTTAGCGAGGTTCATATCATGGCTCAGCTGTACAAAGCTCCCCTCCGCGACATGCAGTTCGTGCTGCACGAAATGCTCAACGTCGAACAGCACTACCAGTCCATCCCCCCGTTCGCGGAAACCAACCGCGAGCTCGTGGACAGCGTGCTCGAAGCCGTGGCCCAGTTCGCCGAAGGCGAGCTGTCCCCGATCAACCGCTCCGGTGACGAGGAAGGCTGCACCTGGAACAACGGCGAGGTGACCACCCCGAAGGGCTTCAAGGAAGCCTATGCCAAGTTCGTCGAACTCGGCTTCGGCGCGCTGGCCGCCCCGGTCGCCTACGGTGGCCAGGGCCTGCCGCCCTCGCTCGGCATCGCCGTCTCGGAAATGACCGGCACCGCCAACTGGTCCTGGAGCATGTACCCGGGCCTGTCCCACGGCGCCATCAACACCCTGGAAGCCCACGGCACCGAAGAGCAGAAGCAGACCTACCTGACCAAGCTCATCGAAGGCACCTGGACCGGCACCATGTGCCTGACCGAGTCCCACGCCGGCTCCGACCTCGGCATCATCCGCACCAAGGCGGAACCGCAGGCCGACGGCTCCTACGCCATCACCGGCACCAAGATCTTCATCTCCGCCGGCGAACACGACATGGCCGAGAACATCGTCCACATCGTGCTGGCGCGCCTGCCGGACGCCCCCAAGGGCACCAAGGGCATCTCCCTGTTCATCGTTCCCAAGTTCCTGCCGGACGGCACCCGCAACGGCGTGGTCTGCGGCTCCATCGAGCACAAGATGGGCATCAAGGCCTCGGCCACCTGCGTCATGAACTTCGACAACGCCAAGGGCTTCCTGATCGGCCCGCCCAACAAGGGCCTGAACTGCATGTTCACCTTCATGAACACCGCTCGCGTCGGCACCGCGCTGCAGGGCGTGTGCGCCGCCGAAGGTTCCTTCCAGGGCGCCCTGTTCTACGCCAAGGACCGTCTGGCCATGCGTTCCCTGTCCGGCCCGAAGAACCCGGAGAAGGAAGCCGACCCCATCATCGTGCACCCCGCCGTGCGCAACATGCTGATGACCCAGAAGGCCTTCGCCGAAGCCGGCCGCGCCCTGGTGTACTGGCTGTCCACCCAGACCGACATCGTCCACGGTGCCGAGTCCGAGGAGGCCCGCAAGGCCGCCGACGACCTGATGAGCTTCCTGACCCCGATCGCCAAGGCCTTCCTGACCGAAGCCGGTTCGGAAGCCGCCAAGCACGGCGTGCAGGTCTACGGTGGCCACGGCTTCATCCGCGAGTGGGGCATGGAGCAGATCGTGCGCGACACGCGCATCGCCTGCCTGTACGAAGGCACCACCGAGATCCAGTCGCTGGACCTGCTGGGCCGCAAGGTGCTGCAGACCCAGGGCGCCATGCTGCGCCAGTTCACCAAGATCGTTCACAAGTTCTGCGAAGCCAACAAGGACAACCCGGCCCAGGCCGAGTTCGTGGCCCCGCTGGCCGCGCTGAACAAGGAATGGGGCGACCTGACCATGCGCATCGGCATGAAGGCCATGCAGAACCCGGACGAGGCCGGTGCGGCCGCCGTGGACTACATGTACTTCTCCGGCTACGTCACCCTGGCCTACCTCTGGGCCTGGATGGCCAAGGTCGCGCAGGACAAGCTGGCCGCCGGCACCACGGAAGAGGCCTTCTACAAGGCCAAGATCCAGACCGCACAGTTCTACTTCAAGAAGATCCTGCCGCGCGCCAAGGCCCATGTCGACGTCATCGACAGCGGCCTGGAGACCCTCATGGCCGTGGACGCCGACGCGTTCGCGTTCTGAGGGCGGTAACACACGCTGTACCACGGAAGGCCCGCGCAAGCGGGCCTTTTGCTGAAGAATTCGCAGCCTGCCCTGCGGCAGGCGTAGTTACGAAGACGAGGTTATCGAGATGGCAGTCTACAAGGCTCCCCTGCGCGACATGCGTTTTGTCCTGGATGAAGTGTTCAAGGCCACGGAGTTCTGGCAGTCCCTGCCGGCGCTGGCCGAGGTCGACCGCGATGTCGTCGACGCCGTGCTGGAGGAGTCCGCGAAGTTCAACGAGAACGTGCTGTTCCCGCTGAACCGCACGGGCGACGAGGAGGGCGCGCAGTTCAGCAACGGCGCCGTCACCACCCCCGCCGGCTTCAAGGAGGCCTTCGCGCAGTATTCGGAAGGCGGCTGGATCGGCCTCGGCGCCGACCCGCGCTGGGGCGGCCAGGGCATGCCCAAGACCGTCACCGTCATGACCGACGAGATCCTCTTCGGCGTGAACCCGTCCTTCGCGCTCTACCCGCTGCTCGGCATCGGCGCCGCGCTGGCCATGAGCCAGCACGCCAGCGACGAGATCAACGACTTCTACCTGCCGCGCATCTACTCGGGCGAGTGGGCCGGCACCATGTGCCTGACCGAGCCGCATGCCGGCACCGACCTCGGCATCATCAAGACCAAGGCGGTCCCGAATGCCGATGGCTCCTATGCCATTTCCGGCACCAAGATCTTCATCACCGGCGGCGAGCACGACCTGGCCAAGAACATCGTCCACCTGGTGCTGGCCAAGCTGCCCGACGCCCCCGCCGGCTCCAAGGGCATCTCGCTGTTCCTGGTGCCCAAGTTCCTGCCCCACGCCGACGGCTCCCTGGGCGAGCGCAACACCGTGGCCGCCGGCTCCATCGAGCACAAGATGGGCATCAAGGCCTCGGCCACCTGCGTGATGAACTTCGACTCTGCCCGGGGCTGGCTGATCGGCAAGCCCAACGAGGGCCTGGCCGCCATGTTTGTGATGATGAACTACGAGCGCCTGTCCATGGGCATCCAGGGCCTGGGCGCCTCGGAAGTCGCCTACCAGAACGCCGCCGCATATGCGCGCGACCGCCTGCAGGGCCGCTCCGCCACCGGCGTGAAGTCGCCGGAAAAGCCCGCCGACTCCCTGCTGGTGCATCCGGACGTGCGCCGCATGCTGCTCACCACCCGCGCCTACAACGAGGCCGGCCGCTGCTTCGCCATGTACGTCGCCAAGTACCTCGACCTGGCCAAGTACGGCGAGGGCGAGCAGGCGAAGGCCGGCGCCGACCGCGTCGCGCTGCTGACCCCGGTGGCCAAGGCCTTCATGTCCGACCGCGGCCTCGAGGGCACGCTGAACGCGCAGATGTGCTTCGGCGGCCACGGCTACATCCGCGAGTGGGGCATGGAGCAGTACGTGCGCGACACCCGTATCGCGCAGATCTACGAAGGCACCAACGGCATCCAGGCCAACGACCTGATGGGCCGCAAGGTGGTGAAGAACAA
>DASUDN010000124.1:0-4816 GCA_036275595.1 Moraxellaceae bacterium | reverse complement strand
AGGCTCAGCACCGGGGTGCCGAGCAGCAGGGTCGCCACCAGCACCGGCAGCACCTGCATGTCCAGGAACAGCATCACCGCGGCCACCGGCGCCAGCAGCACCAGGCAGAATCCGGTCTGCAGCCAGTGCGCCGCCACCTTGGCCAGCACCAGCGCGGGCAAGGGCGCCGGCGCGACCAGCAGCTGCTCCAGCGAGCCGTCCTCCAGGTCCTGGCGGAACAGGCCGTCCAGCGACAGCAGCATGGCCAGCAGCGCACCCACCCAGATCACGCCCGGCGCCATCACCGCCAGCTTCTTCGGCTCCGGTGTGATGGCGAGCGGGAACAGCGTCACCACCAGCAGGAAGAAGCCCAGCGGCATCAGCCAGTCGCCCCCCTGGCGCAGGGCCAGGCGCAGGTCGCGGGCCAGCAGGGCAAGGGCCGCGTTCATGCCGCCTCCCCGTCCGCGCCGGCCGCGGGGCGGAAGTCGGCGACGTTGAGGCGCGTCACCGGGAAGCCCGGGGCAAACTCGTGGTGAGTGGTCAGCAGCACCAGGCCGCCGGCCGCGGCGTGGTCGCGCAGCCAGCCCTCGAGCTCGGCCACGCCGGCACGGTCGATGGCGGTAAAGGGTTCGTCCAGGATCCACAGCGGTCGCCGCTCGAGGAAGAGCCGGGCCAGCGCGACACGGCGCTTCTGGCCGGCGGAGAGGCGGGCCACCGGCACGTCCTCGTAGCCCTGGAGGTCGACGCGCGCCAGCGCCTGCTCCATGTCCGCGTCGGCCGCGGCCAGCCCGCGCAGCTGCGCCAGCCAGCGCAGGTTCTCGCGCGCCGACAGCATCAGCTTGAGGCCGGGCTGGTGGCCCAGCCAGGTGAAGGCGGCCCGAAAGGCGGCGGGATCGTCGGCCACGGCGCAGCCCTGCCACCACAGCCCGCCCGCCTCGGCCGGGCACAGGCCCGCAACGATGCTGAGCAGGGTGGTCTTGCCGACCCCGTTGGGGCCGGCCACCTGCAGCACCTGTCCCGGCGAAAGCCGGAAATCCAGCCCGCAGAACAGCATGCGGTCATCGCGGGAGACAGCCAGTTGGCGAGCTTCGAGCACGGAGACGGGGCCACGGGGCGAAAAAGTCGGCGCATTATAGCCGGCCCGGCCGGCGCCGTCAGAGCTTCTTCCATGGCGGCCCCGCCCCAGGGCGGGGCTTCCCCGCCGCCGGCGCACCGCGGTCCCCGTCACGTCGTGCCGGTCCCGGGCTGGACGGTCGCGCGCGGCTTCGTGGAAGATCAGCGCTTCCATGCCGGCCAGGTCAAACCGCCGCCCCCGGTGTTCGCTACAGTGACGGGACGGGCCTCCCTGCCCGCCCGGACCGCATAAAAAAAGGATTGCCCCGATGGCCCGCCATTTCGACCGTATCGCCGACTGCCTGGATGACCTGATTGCCCGCACGGGCCCCCGCCTCGTCCTCGGCATTCCCCTCGGCATCGGCAAGCCCAACCCCTGGGTGAACGCCCTGTACCGCCGCGTCCGCGACGACCAGTTCCTGTCCCTGCACATCTTCACCGCGCTGTCGCTGGAAAAGCCCAAGGCGCACAGCGACATGGAAGCCCGCTTCCTCGGCCCCTTCGTCGAGCGCGTGTTCGGCAACTATCCCGACCTCGACTACGTGCGCGACCGCCACAGCGGCCTGCTGCCGAAGAACATCCAGGTCACCGAGTTCTTCTACAAGTCCGGCGAGTACCTGCACAACGACTACGCCCAGCAGAACTACCTGTCAGCCAACTACACCCATGTCGCCCGCGACATGATGATCCAGGGCGTCAATGTGGTGGCGCAGGCCGTGGCCGTGCGCGAGCGCGGCGGGCGCACGGAGTACTCGCTGAGCTCCAACCCGGACGTCAGCCTGGACCTGATCCGCCTGATGCGCGACGCCGGGCGGCCGCTCTACCGCGTGCTGGTGGTGAACCGCGAGATGCCCTTCCTGGAGAACGACGCCCTGGTCGACGAGTCAGACGTGGACGCCATCGTCAACGACTCCGCCGGCACCCACACCATCTTCTCCGCCCCCAACATGAAGGTGGACCTCACCGACTATGCCATCGGCATGTACGTGAGTTCGCTGGTCAAGGACGGCGGCACCCTGCAGATCGGCATCGGCTCCCTGGGCGACGCCATCGCCCAGGCCCTGATCGTGCGTGATCGCCACAACGGCGAGTACCGCGCCGCGCTGGCGGCCATGGGCGCGCCGCTGGACCACAGCGGCCCCTTTGCCCAGGGCCTCTACGGCTGCTCCGAGATGTTCGTCAACGGCTTCATGGCCCTGATCGACGCCGGCATCCTGCGCCGCGAGGTCTTCGGCCACGTCGGCCTGCAGCGCCTGCTCAACGCCGGCAAGCTCGCCACCGCGGTGGACGCGAACACCCTGCCGGTGCTGCGCGGGGCCGGGGTCATCCACTCGCCGCTGACCGTGGCCGATGTCGAGTTCCTGCGCGAATACGGCATCTTCCACGAGGGCGTGATGCGCCACGGCGACCACCTGGCCTGCGGCGAGGAGCGCCTGGGCCTCGACATCGACGACGACGCCACCCTTGCCTCGATCAACCGCCACTGCCTGGGCACCCGCCTGCAGAAGGGCATCTACATGCACGGCGGCTTCTTCCTGGGCCCGCGCGACTTCTACGAGAAGCTGCGCACCATGCCCGACGGGAAGCGCCGCGGCATCGGCATGACCCGCATCAGCTTCATCAACCAGCTCTACGGGCAGGAGAGCCTGGCCGCGGCGCAGCGCAAGGACGCCAGCTTCGTCAACACCTGCATGATGATGACGCTGCTGGGCGCGGCGGTATCGGACGGCCTCGCCAACGGTCGCCTCGTGTCGGGCGTCGGCGGCCAGTACAACTTCGTGGCCCAGGCCCACGCCCTGCACGACTCGCGCTCCATCATGATGTTGCGCGCCACGCGCTCGTCCAAGGGCGAGCTCATGTCCAACATCGTGTGGAACTACGCCCACACCACCATTCCCCGCCACCTGCGCGACATCGTGGTCACCGAATACGGCATCGCCGACCTGCGCGGCCAGGCCGACAACGAGGTGATCAAGCGCCTGCTGGCCGTCACCGACTCGCGCTTCCAGCCCGGCCTGCTGGCCGAGGCCAAGGCGGCCGGCAAGATCGAGCACGACTACGAGATCCCCGAGGCGCAGCTGCAGAACGTGCCGGAGACCGTGGCGGCTCGCCTGGCGGCCATCCGCGGCGCGGGTCGCCTGCCCGACTTTCCCTTCGGCAACGACTTCACGGACGAGGAACTGGCCATCATCAAGGTGTTGCAGCGCATGCAGGCCGTGGCCGACAGCCCGGTGCAGCTGGTCAAGTCGCTGGTCGCCAGCCTGCGCGAGGACAAGGAGGTGCCGACCGCACTGCTCGAGCGCCTCAACCTGGACCAGCCGGACAGCTGGCGGCAGAAGCTGCTGCGGCAGCTGTTCATCGGCAACGTCTGAGCGCCGCTGTCAGCCACCTGTAGCGTCGCCGGCCGGGGTCGCCCGCCTATAATCGGGTTGGGCTGCGCCGGCGACGCGCGTCGCCGCTCCGCCCGTCCCGCGGCCGATCCCGGGCCGCCCGTCCCCCGCAGGAGCCCGCCATGACCGACGCGCTGTACGCCTTCCCCGAGCAGGTGCCCGTCGGCATCAGCCAGTGCCTGCTCGGGGACCACGTGCGCTACGACGGCGGGCACAAGCACTCCAAGGTCTGCACCGGGGTGCTGGCGAAGCGCTTTGCCTTCGTGCCGGTCTGCCCGGAGGTCGGCATCGGCATGGGCACGCCGCGCGAGGCCATCCACCTGGTGGGCAACCTGCACGACGACGTGGTGCGCGTGGTGGGCAACCGCACGGCCACGCTGGACGTGACGGCGGCGCTGGAACAGTACGGCCGCGACAAGGCCGCCGAACTCGGCGAACTGTGCGGCTATGTCTTCATGGGACGCTCGCCGAGCTGCGGCCTCGGCAACATCAAGGTCTACCACGCCAACGGCAACCCGATCGGGCGCAATACGCGCGGCGTGTTCGCGCGCGAGTTCACCGCGCGCCATCCGCTGCTGCCAGTGGAAGAGGAAGGCCGCCTGCGCGACCCCCGCCTCTGCGACAACTTCGTCACGCGCGTCTACGCCTGGCAGCGCTGGCGCGCGCTGGAGGCCGCGGGCCTCACCCATGCGCGGTTGCAGGATTTCCATGCCCGCCACAAGTACCTGCTGATGGCGCACCGGCCCGCGGCCTACCAGCACCTGGGCCGTCTGGTGGCGCTGTCGCACCAGCGACCGGTCGAGGACGCCGCCCGCGACTACATCCACGACTTCATGGCCACGCTGCGCACCGAGGCCACCAGCCGCGGCCACACCAACGTGCTGCAGCACCTCGCGGGCTATCTCAAGAAGCTGCTGGACGGGCCCAGTCGCCAGGAGCTCGCCACGCTCATCGACGACTTCCGCGAGGGCAAGGTGCCGCTGATCGCCCCCCTCACCCTGCTGCGCCACCACCTGCGCCAGCATCCCAATGCCTATGTGCAGCGCCAGGTCTACCTGGAGCCGCACCCGCCGGAGCTGCTGCTGCGCAACTTCTACTGAGGGCGCCTCAGGCCGGCTTGCGGCGCTTGCGGGGCGCGGCCGCTGCCCCCGCCTGCGGGGCATCCGCCGGCGCCGCCCCGGTCGCATCCTGACCGGCCCGCAACGCCGCCAGGCGCTGTTCGTAGGCGGCGCGCGCCCCCCGGTCCAGGCCGGTCAGGATGCGGTCGTCCTTCACCCACTTGCGCACATTGGCGTCCAGCCAGCGCGGCAGCACCTGCACCGCGCGCGTGAAGG
>DASUDN010000123.1:0-12765 GCA_036275595.1 Moraxellaceae bacterium | reverse complement strand
GCCGACGTTGGCGGAGCAGTGCATGGGCAGCACGTCCTTGCCCGGCAGCAGGTAGTTCTGCACGGAGAACATGGCCTTCTTCATTTCACCGGCGTAGTTCATGCCGGCCAGCAGCACCTTGCGGGCGCCGATGTTGATGATCACGGCGCCGTCGGAGTTGGTGCCGTCGCGCTCGGGCACGCACTCGAAGCCGGGGGCGTTGATGACCTGCCACTCGTCCTTCTTGGCCGGGTTGTACGCGTCCGGGGTGATGAACAGGTTCTTGCCGAACAGGGCGTGCCAGGCGGTCTCGGTGGTGACCTTCACCGGCAGGTAGTGGTTGGGGTCGGAGCCCACGTGCAGGTGCTGCACGAACTGGTCGCGCTCGCTGATGTAGTTGGCCACGCGCTCCCACAGGGCGTTGAACTTGTCTTCCGGGAAGGCCTTGTTGATGGCGCCCCAGTGGATGCTGTCGCGGGTGGAGGCTTCATCCACCAGGAAACGGTCGGCGGGGGAGCGGCCGGTGCGGTGGCCGGTGTTCACGGTCAGGGCGCCGTTGTCGGCCAGGATGCCTTCCTTGCGCTGGACGGCGAGTTCGACGAGCTGGGTGCGGGTAAGGTCCTGGTAAATGGCAAGGGTGGTCATGATGTACGTGGGCTTCCGTGGATGAGAGTCGGCGAAAGGGGCCGGGCTGGAAATTTGAGGCGGCGATTATCCCCGACCGGACGGGGTCCGCGATAGTGCTTCGTCGGGCATTTTGCGCTCTGGTTGGTAATCCGGGCCTGTGGCAGAGTAGCCGGCCCCGCCGGCCGCCCCCGGCCCCTCTCGACCGGAGTACCCCATGCCCAATCCCGTTCTCCATCAGCTCAATGTCCTGGGTTCCGTGGTCAGTTCGACCCTGGGGAAGTGGCGGGGATCGGCGGCGATCAAGGGGGTAACGCAGCCGAAGTTGCCGCTAAAGCTCTATGATATCGAGGCCAGCCCCTACTGCCGCCTGGTGCGGGAGGCCCTGACCGCCCTCCATATGGACGTCGAGATTTATCCCTGCCCCAAGGGGGGTACCCGCTTCCGCCCGGAGGCGGAGCGGCTGGGCGGCAAGCAGCAGTTTCCCCTGCTGATCGACCCCAATACCGGCAAGATTCTCTATGAATCGCTGCATATCGTGGATTATCTCTTCCGCACCTATGCCGGTCGCGCGGTGCCGAAGAGCTACCGGCGCACCGGCCTGACCCTGCCCGGCGTCTACCTGGGCACGGCGGTGCGCGGCCTGCGCGGCCAGAAGGCCGACCCGCGCCGGCACCCGCCGGCGCAGCCCCTGCAGCTGTGGAGCTTCGAGAGCAGCCCCTATTCGCGCCTGGTGCGCGAGCGCCTGTGCGAGCTGGAGATCCCCTACGTGCTGCACAACATCGGCAAGGAGCGCTGGCAGGACATCGGCCCGGCCGTGCTGCGCCTCAAGCCCGGTCCCTACGAACCCATCCCCGGCGGCAAGCGCGACGCCCACTTCAGCCGTACCGGCCACATGCAGGTGCCCTACCTGGAAGACCCCAATACGGGCGCCAAGCTGCTGGAATCGTCGCTGATCCTGGATTACCTGGACGAAACCTACGCGCGCTGAGGCGTCAGGCGCCGTCCGACGGTCCGCCGCCTGACGGGATCGCCGCCCGACGGGCCGCCGCCCGACGGGCCGCCGCCCGTCCCGGCCCCGGCCGGCGCCGGCTCAGGCCATCGCCGCGCGCAGCGCGATCTCGCGCGCGTTGGCCGTGGACACGGCGTAGGCCAGGTGCGTGCGCACCGCCTCCGCGCGCGCGATCTCGGCCTCGGTGAAGGGCACCACCTTGCCCAGCTCGATCACCGCCAGCGGCTTGCCCGCCAGCACGATGGGCAGCACCAGCACCGCCGCGCTCGGCAGCGTGCCCATGCCCAGGTCCACCCGCAGGTAGCCGGCGGGCACCTCGCGCAGGTGCAGCGGTTCGCCGCGCGCCAGCGCCGGCCCCATCAGCGTGTCCTCGGGGGCGAATTCCTTCTTTTCCACCTGCAGCGCGGCGTCGTCCAGCGCCCAGCCCGCCACGCGCCGCAGCAGGCCGCGCTGGCTGAGATGGTAGCTGGCCGCCACCTGCGCCCCGGTGTGCTCGACCAGGAAGCGCTGCGTGCGCGTGAACAGTTCCTTGAGCGAGTGGTTGCCGCCGATCAGGGCGAGGAAGTCGGCCTGGAAGCGCTGCTGGCGCATGTTGTGGTCGGCCTCGGCGTGCAGGCGCGCGAGCTGCCGCGATTCCTGCTCCAGCAGGCGCCGCTGCACGAAGTTGCGCCGCTCCGAGGATTCCAGCGTGTAGCCGGTCACCGAGCAGATCAGCAGCGGCACCACGGCGTAGTAGCTCACGTCCAGCCAGAAGGGCAGCATGCCCGCGACCCAGGTGGCCAGCAGCGCCACCAGCAGCGCCGACAGCGCCACCGGCGTGGCCCGGCGCACCGGCAGCTGCAGCACCGTGAAGCTCGCCACCACCACGTAGATCACCAGGAACTTGGAGAACTGGCCGAAGTACTGGCCGTCCAGGTACATGGCGCAGAACAGCGCGCAGGCCAGGCAGGTGAAGAGGGCGGCGCCGGTGAGCAGGGGCAGGAACTCCTCGAGGTCGGGCAGGCGCGAGGCCACGGCCAGCAGCAGCAGGCTGGTGGCGATGGGCGCGCCGCCGAAGGCCAGCCAGGGCAGCAGCGAGGGGTCGTGGCGGAACAGGAGCACGGGGATGATGGCCAGGGCCTTGAGGCCGAGCAGGGGCAGGATGTAGCGGCGCAGCAGCTCGTTGGCGCGGGTCTCGTAGTGGCGGCGGAAATCGCGTTCCACGGCGTCGGGCAGGTGGCGCAGGCTGGTTTCGCCGCGCAGGGCGGCGCGCAGCGCCTCGTGCTCGGTGTCGGCGGCGGTCAGGGCGGATGTCATGGGCGGTCCGGAAACGGGCGATACATCGGTCCGGGGGAGGATAGTGAACGCCACCGGCGCGCGGCAACCGTCGCGGCTGCCGCTCGCGGTGCGCCCGCGCCCGTGCGCCGGGTGCCCGCCGCGTTCTGTGCGGTGCCTCACACAAATGCGCCCTGCGCGGCGCGGTTCAGAAGCGCAGGTGCGGGCGCACCACGAAGGTGAGGGTGTCGGCGCCGGGGTCGGCAAGGGCGCCGCTGTACTTGCGGCGGTCCTCGTAGATCACACCGAGGTCCAGCGAGAGGGCGACGCGCCAGCGTCGCAGCGGCACCTTGCGCCCGACGATGGCCTCCTGGCGCAGGTAGCGGCCGCTGTGGCGGTCGACCTCGGTGAGCAGGTCCAGGTCGGTGTTGTCGAGCAGGCTGAGCCAGGAACTCGCGTAGTCCAGGTTGCTGCGGCGCAGGCCCAGGTAGGCGACGTCGGCGATGTCGGCGTTGCCGTGGTTCTTGACGCCGAGGCGGAAGCTCCAGTCCAGCTCCTCGTCGCGGAACTCGCGCTCGCCCTTGAGCTTCCACTCCAGCTCCCACCAGCGGTCGCGGATGAGCACGTTGTCCTGGATGTGGCGGGCGCCCCAGGAGACCAGCCAGCCCATGTAGCCGCGGTTGCGCGCGTTCGCCGGCTCGCCTTCGCGGCGGAACTGCATGCCGTTGCCCACGAAGACGGACAGCGCCCAGGGCTCCTGGAAGCCGGCGGTGACGCCATCGACGAGGTTGAGCTGGTTGTTGCCGAGCGTGCCGACCTGGAGGTCGTCATAGGCGGAGGCATGGTTGCGCTTGAACCAGGTGCCGGCCACGGGCAGGGGATAGACGCTGGCCTCGAGCAGGAGCAGGCGCGGGTGCAGTGCATTGCGCAGCAGGCGGCCATAGACCTCGCGCTCGGGCAGGCGGCCGCCGTCGGGCAGGGGCGCGTCGGTGAGCGGGATCTCCCAGGCGGCGCTGGAGTAGTAGGGGTCGAGCTCCCAGATCAGCTCGGCCTGGGCGCCGGGCGGGGCGTCGGTGGGCGTGCCATCAGCGGCGGCGGGTGCGTCCACGGCGTGGGCGGTCGCGGCCAGCAGGGCGGGCAGGAGCAGGAGGAGCAGCGCGCGGAGCGGAACGGCAAGGGACATGCGCAGGGCCAGGCGGTCACCGGTGGGGGGCGAACGCCATCCGTGCAATGCCCCGCCGCCGAGTAGAGCGGGGCGCGCGGGAAAAAACAAGGGCGCCCCGCTCCGGGAGGGCGCCCCTGAAAGGGGGCGGTGTCAGCGGTTGCCGACGAAGATGAAGGCCTTCTTCACGTCGCTGTCGGTCGCCATCATGCCGATGCGGCCGGACTCGAGGGAGACGACGCCCTCCAGCGCGTTGGCGGCGTTGGCGCCGCAGCCGGCCTCGTTGCCCCAGGTGAGGGCGACGTTGAACACGTTGCCGCGCGTGCGCTGGGTGGCCGTGCCGGTGAGGGTGCAGCCGGTGGACTCGCTGCCGGTGATGGCGCCGGCGCTGTCGATGGTGATGCTGGCGCTGTGCTTGCCGAGGCCCGTGGTGAGCGAGCCCTGGTAGGTGCCGGCCAGGTGCTGCAGCGTGTAGTTGTTGTTGTAGGCGGTGCGGTAGAGCGAGCTGAAGTCCGCCGGCGAGGGCAGGGCGCTGGTGGTGGGACCGGCGTCGCGCGTGATGGTGCCGGTCAGCGTGCTGCCGGTGACGAAGCTCATGCTGATGTCGACGCCCAGGCGCTGGCCGTCCTCGATGCTGAGTTGCTTCGCGGTGGTGATGTTGAAGGTGTTGGTGGCGAGGTCGGGCGTGCCCGTGCCCTTGATGAGGCCGGCGGCGTTGAGCAGCGCGTCGGTCTGCGTCGGGTCGTTGGCGGTGGAGTAGGCCATCCACAGCGTGCCGTCGTCGAGCACGATGGTCTCGAGCAGGCGGGAGCTCGGCGTCGGCGTGTTGATGTTGCCGCGCCAGGTGCCCTGCACGCCCTCGGCGGGCGTCGTGGTGGGCGGGGGCGTGGTGGAGCCGGGACCGGGGGCGGTGGAGGATGTGGAATCGCTGCCACAACCGGACAACAGCAGGACGGCGGCGAAGCCGCCGATGGTGAGGACGTTCCTTGTCATTTCCATCTTCTCCTATCGCCTCTCCATGAGGCGTAGCGGGAGCATAGATGGCTGGAGCACAAGCTCCAGTGTACAGGGGAATCCGTAAATAAACTCCAACGCAGCCCTTTCAGACCTTGGTTGCAACGCGCTGTTCACTACGCGCCGGCGCACGCCGTGCGCGCGCGGCGCTGTCAGTCGCGCGCCTCGATGCGCACGATGCGGCCGTGCTCGTCGTGGTGCACGACGCAGACCTTGCTGTCGCGCCGGTCCGCGATCAGCTCGGCGGGCAGGTCGAAGTGGCGCGCGTAGTCATGCACGGTGCAGGCCTCGGGCGAGGCGGCGCGCCGCGCCGGCAGCAGGTTCCACAGCAGCAGCGTGCCGGAGGTGCCGGCCAGCGCCGCCACCGAGCTCTGCAGGTCGGGCATGGGCTGGCTGGCGAGGAACTTGGACAGCGCCGGCGCCGCGCTCACGCCGAGCCCGCCCACCCACGCGAACACGTGCAGCACCGGTCGCCACAGCCACAGCCAGGCGCCCCATAGCATGGCGGTGGAGGCGTCGGAGAACAGGCGCTGCTGCCAGCGCAGGCGGTGACGCGCATCGATGATCAGGGAGTCGGGCATGGCTGCCACCTCTCGTTCAGGGCCGGCGCGGGGCGCCGTTGCGTGCGGAACCGGTATGGGGGCCGGCGCCGCGGAAGTCAATAGCGGCCGCCGGGCGCGGGGCACCGGCGGCCGGGCGCCACCCGCTAGGGGCGCACGCCCCGGTCCGGGCTCACCCAGCGCGCGCGCTGGCCGCGCCGCAGCCGCAGCACCTTGGGATAGGCGGCGACCGTGGTGGCGATGTTGATGACCCAGAACACCACGGGATACCAGATCATCCAGTAGTAGTTGCGGCCGAGGCCCCTGTCGTAGCGGCTGTCCAGCCACTTGCTGAAGGCGAACTGCAGCAGGCAGGTGGTGGCCAGGATGATGCCGCTGCCCTGCGGGATCAGCGGCGAGCCGATCTCCGGCAGCAGGCCCGCGGGCAGCACCTGCTCCGCCAGCCACAGCACGGTCAGCGCCAGCATCAGGTACGACCAGGCCACGCTCACGCACATCTCGAGCAGCAGCGGCCACAGGTGGTTCTGGGCGGGCTTCACGAACACGTCGATGTTCTTCATGAGCACCTGGGCGCCGCCCATGGCCCAGCGCAGGCGCTGCTTCCACAGGCCCCGCAGGGTTTCCGGCATCAGGATCCAGGTGAGGGCGTTGGGCTCGAAGCGCACGTCCCAGCCGGCGCGCTGCAGCTTCCAGGTGATGTCGATGTCCTCGGTCAGCATGTCCGGGCTCCAGTAGCCCACGGCGTGCACGGCCGACTTGCGGAAGGCGCTGATCACCCCCGACACCGTGAAGATGCGCCCGAAGCTGCGCTGCGCGCGCTTGATCATGCCGACGATGGAACTGAACTCGCCCACCTGCACGCGCCCGAGCAGGGTGGAGCGGTTGCGGATGCGCGGATTGCCGGTGACGGCGGCGACGCGCGGGTCGGCCACGAAGTGGCGCACCATCCAGTGCGCGGCGTGCTTTTCGAGCAGGGCGTCGCCGTCGATGCAGATCAGGATTTCATGCCGGGCGAGCAGGCTGCCGGCCTGCAGGCCCATGGCCTTGCCCTGGTTCTGCGCCAGGTGCACCACGCGCAGGCGCGGGTGCTGCGCGGCCATGCGGTCCAGCACCGCGCCCGTGTTGTCGCGGCTGCCGTCGTTGATGGCGATGACCTCGAACTCCGGGTAGTCCAGCGCCAGCGCGTGGCGCAGGGTTTCCTCGGCGTTGTCGCCCTCGTTGTAGCAGGGGATGAGGATGGACACCGGGGGCGTGTCCGGCAGCGGCACCGGCTCGCGGTAGGGCGGGTCGCGCCGTTCCCAGCGCCAGTAGAACAGGAAGGCGCCGATCATCCACAGATAGGACATGAACAGCGGGTAGTAGTACACGAACGCCAGCAGGCCCTGCCATATCGAGTGCGCTCGCTCGATCACGATGGCCACCTCAGCGCACGTCGGGCACGTTGGGCTTGCTGTCCAGTACCGGCTTCAGCAAGGCGGGGGCGGGATGGTCGTCGAACAGCATTTCCGGATACAGCGCCACGTGCTGCACGCCCAGGGCGTACAGGCGGCGGATGGTGTCGGCCAGCTCCGCGCTCGGGACGGGGCGGTTGCCGTGGCGCCAGTCCACCGTCTGCAGCTCGAACACCACCTTGTCCAGGGCGTCGCGCTCCTTCACCGCGTCCACCAGGGCCTGGTAGAAGGCGGCGGGGTCGGGCGCATTCTCCATGTAGGGCATGGCCATGATGGCGGTGAAGTCGTAGTGCGCCAGCGAGTTGTCCAGCGCTTGCGAGTACCACACCTCGGCGCGCGGGTTCAGGGCCACGCGCGCATAGAGGTTGCGCGCGACGCGCAGCGCGGGCTGCTGCTGGCGCACGATGGCGGCGAGTTCCAGCGCCATGTCGTCGAGGTGGTTGATCTTGAGGATGGTCCAGCGCCCGAGCAGGTCGTCGCTCTGGCGCAGCGTCTCCACCGACCCCGGCAGGCCCCAGGACCGGTAGGCCTCCTGCGCGAAGGTGCTGGCGTCCTCGTAGTCGGAGAGGGTGACGTCGTCGTGGAAGAGCAGGCCCTCGAAGGGCGCGGCGCGGGCCAGGTCCTCGTAGATGTCGCGGATGGCGGCGCGGGCGCGCGGCGAGAACGGCGACAGGCGCGGGTAGCCCATGTTGACGTGGTCGGAGGTCCCGCTCGGCAGCGTCACCACCTTGTCGTTGGCGGCGGGGTCGGCGGCGGGCAGCTGGAAGGCCAGCATGGGCATCCAGGCGTAGAGGCGGCGCACCGGGGTGCGCGTGCGGATCTGCCAGGCGACGCGGTTGAAGAGGTCGGCGCGCATGGGCAGGCGGCGGCTGGGAAAGTACACCGCGTCGGCGGCGCCGTTGCCGTCGGGGTCGGCGAAGGCCTGCAGGTAGACCGTGTTGACGCCCATGCCGGCGATGCGGTCGAGCAGGTGGCCGAGGTTGCGCTCCTGCTGCGCGGGATCGGGATCATAGATGTAGTCCAGGTCCACGTGCAGGATCTTGCGCGGCCAGCTGTTGGCGGGCACGTCGCGGTTGCGCAGGTTGATCTCGCGCTCCAGGTCCCACAGCGCCATGCGGCCCTCGACCAGGATGCGGCGCAGGCCCCACAGCGGCGTGTCGGAGCGGTTGGCGCCGTCGTCCAGGGTGAGGCCGACGCGCAGGCCGAGGCGGCTGGCGATCTCGCGCGCCGGCGTGTTGTAGCGGCCATAGGGCCAGGCGATCACGCGCGGGGTGGCGCCGGTGTAGCTGCGGATGAGGTCGTTGTTGCGCTTGAGGTCGGCAAGGAGGCGCTCGCGGTAGGCGGACTCGTCCTCGTAGCGACCGGCCTCCGGCAGGTAGCGGCGCGCGGTGGTGGCCGGCTCCATGTTGCCCTGCGGGTTGGCCTGCACGCCGTGGTGCAGGTCGAAGCTGTGGCTGCCGATCTCGACCAGGCCGCTCTCGTGCATCTCGCGCAGCGCGTCCCAGGACAGCAGCCTGTCGCGCGGGACGGACCTGCCGTCGAAGTTGACGCGGTCCCTCTCCTCCAGCCAGCTGCCGACCACGGTGATGACGGCGGGGATCTTCATCATGCGCAGGATGGGCCAGGCGTTGTCGTAGACCGACTGGTAGCCGTCGTCGAAGGTGATGAGCACGGCCTTGTCGGGCAGGGGGCGGCGGCCCTCGGTGGCGGCGATGACCTGGGCGAGGCTGACGAAGCGGTAGCCGTGGTTGCGCAGCCAGTCCATCTGGCGCACGAAGTTGGTGGGCGTCACGGCATAGGCGGGCACGAGCGCGTCCGCCGCGGCGGTCACCTCGTGGTAGCTGAGCACGGTCAGGCCGTCCGGGGCCGTGGCCGGCGCCACAGCCGCGAACAGCGGGCCGGCCGGCAGGAACAGCAGGGCCCACAGGAGGGCTATGCGGCGCATCGTCATGGTAGCGGGTCGGTCGGACGGGAGGGGCGGGAGGCCGCGTTCCCCGGGCGCTGTCCCGGGGAGGGCGTCGCGGTCGCGGACCCTCGGAGGCGCGAGATTCTAGCAGGGACGGGCCGCGCCGGAATGCGCAGCCGGTCTCCCTAAGCAAAAGTTAATAAGGGAAGCGGGGCGGGGATCACGTTTCCAGGAAGCCGAGGGTGGCGTCCTCGGTGACCAGCACGAACTTGCCGGCCGGGGTCCGGAACAGCACCCCCGGCAGCGGGCCGGCGAGGCCCTGGGCGGTGCAGCCGGCGCTGGCGATGAAGGACAGGGTGACGGTGAAGTAGTTGCCGGCGCTGGCGCCGCTGACCGGGCTGGTGAAGTAGCAGGCGTTGCCGGCGGGGCCGGACTGGCCGACCAGCACCTGGTCCGGGTTGGCGGCCTGGATGTCCAGCACCAGGGCCACGGCGACCTCGCCGCCGGGCACGATGCCGGTGCCGTCGACATTGGTGGCGGTGGCCGGCAGGCCGGGCGCCTGGGCATAGGTCAGGTCGTAGTTGACGGCGTAGGCCGGGTTGAAGGTCAGCGTGCGCAGGCCGCCCGAGCTGGTGGTCAGGTTGCCGCTGAACTTGCTTTGCGCCACGTAGAGCCCCGACAGGGCCCCGGTCAGGGCGGAAGTGGCGTTGCGCTCGGTGACGCTGGCGGCGGAGTAGGTGCCGGCGGTGGTGTCGGCCGTGCCCGCGCCCTGGATGACGCCGGCGAGGGTGGGGTCGGACACGCGCGAGTAGGTCATCCAGAGGGTGCCATCCGGCGTGACCAGGGCATTGAAGGTGCGGGTGTCGGCGGTGGCGTCGCTGCTGATGCTGAAGGCGCCGTCCCACAATCCCTCGTTGGTGGCAGGCGGAGTCGGGCCGACGACTGCGTTGCCGCTGCCGC
Source organism: Moraxellaceae bacterium (assembly GCA_036275595.1). GTDB lineage: Bacteria > Pseudomonadota > Gammaproteobacteria > Pseudomonadales > Moraxellaceae > UBA2031. Next base: position 2,843 of record DASUDN010000123.1, on the reverse strand, counting down.
AGCCGGCCAGGGCCAGGGCGAGGAGCAGGGGGGCGGGGGAGGGGCGCTGGGTCATGGTGGTGTTCCGTCTGCCGCTAGTGGGGTGTGGTCAGGGAAAAGGGTGCCGGCACTCCAAAAATCCGTGTTGACGTGCATCAATAGCCGCTGCCGGCCGCCGTTCGCCGGCGCCCGACCGGATGCCGCCATGACCACCGATTCTTCCGCCCTGCGCCAGAAGCTCGCCGACAAGCTCTGGCAGACCCTCTTCGGAGGCGGGGACTCCGCCCTCCTGCCGCCCTGGCGCCAGCGTAACGACAAGCGTAGTACAGCCGAGGTGCGGCGCGCGGAGCTGGCCGCCATCGAGGGCATGCTGGCCGACCTGGACGGGCTGCATACCGGGCGCAAGACCTTCAATTCCAAGGGCGAGCTGGTCGACGCCCCCCAGGACGAGTTCATCTCCTCCGTCAAGTACAGCTCCTTCCTGGAGCAGGCGGAGGAGGATCCGCTGGCCGACCTCAAGGTGCCGACGGTGCAGGAGGCCCTGCAGAAGGTGCGCCTGGAGGCCGAGATCCAGGCCCTGCGCCACTCCCTCAACGTGCGCCGCATCGGCCTCAAGGCCGACCAGCTGGTGGAATCCGTGGAACTGGACGGCCTGTCCGACCGCGCCGTGGACGCGGACTGGCTGCTGCGCTGGAAGGAATCCGCGGCGCGCGCCGTGGCCACCGACTTCCAGGACATGTGGGCGCGCGTGCTGGTGGACGAGGTGCGCCAGCCCGGCTCGCACAACCTGCGCACCCTGGCCTGGCTCAACACCGTGTCCAAGGCCGACATGACGACCCTGCGCTTCATGATGCGCCTGGACCTCGGCGGCTTCATCTCGCTGGAGGCGGCGGGCTACTTCAACAAGGACATCCACGGCCCCATGTTCACTCAGATGGAGGCCATGGGCCTGCTGCAGCCGGACCCGGGCAAGGTGCGCATCAAGAGCGTGGAGGAGAAGAACTTCCGCGCCGTGCTGCGCTGCCAGAACAAGGCGCTGTACATCGAGGGGCCCGACGAGGGCAGCGAACTGCAGCTGCTGGCGCGCCCCTTCACCGCGCTCGGGCGCGAGATCAGCGTGCTGTTCGCCTCCGGCATGCCGGATACCGCCTACCTGTTCGCGCTCGGCAACGCGCTGAAGAAGCGCGGCTACCTGGTCGACATCGGCGACTGGCTGGGCAAGGGCGGCGAGAAGGGCCTGTTCAGCGAGAAGATGAGCCTGTAGGCCGGGCTCGCTCCGTGCTGACGAAAAAAGCCCGCGTGATGCGGGCTTTTTTCATGGCGGGCCGGAGGTGGATTCCCCCGGCCCTCCGCCTGCAGGCGGAGGGCGCTCCGGCGGAACGACGCTGGGCGTCGTTAAGCCCCGCCTTCGCCCCACCAGGGATAGAACGGCGGCATGGCGCTGGCCTTGCCCTGGTACTGCGGCGCGCGCTTTTCCAGGAAGGACTTCACGCCTTCCTTGCCGTCGCCGATGCTGGTGTAGAACATGGCCAGCGAATCGACGCGGTGCGCCTCGATCGGGTGCGGCTGCGCGCTGTTGCGGTAGAGCATCTGGCGCATGAGCGCCACCGACACCGGCGAGCGGTTGTCCACGAACTTGTGCGCGAGCTTGTAGGCCTCGTCCAGCAGCTGCTCGGGCGGCACCACCGCCTTCACCAGGCCGCCGCGCAGGGCCTCCTGCGGGTCCAGGATGTCGCCGCTGTAGCACCACTCCAGCGCCTGGCTCATGCCGACGATGCGCGGCAGGAACCAGGTGGAGCAGGCCTCGGCGGTGACGCCGATCTTGCCGAACACGAAGCCGATGCGCGCCTTCTCGGAGGCGAGGCGGATGTCCATGGCGAGGGTCATGGTGGCGCCGATGCCCACCGCGGCGCCGTTGATGGCGGCGATCACCGGCTTCTTGCAGTCGTAGATGGCGAGGGTGACGCGGCCGCCGGTGTCGCGCACGCCGTCGTGGATGGCGGGATCGTCCAGGCGCTCGCGCATGTCGGCGAGGGTGGGTCGCTGGCTCTCGTCCAGGCCGAACACGTTGCCCGGCACCGACAGGTCCATGCCGGCGCAAAAGGCGCGGCCGGCGCCGGTGACCACGATGGCGCGCACGGCGTCGTCCTCGCTGGCGCGGTGGAAGGCGTGCACCAGCTCGTTGGCCATCTCCACGGTGAAGGCGTTGAGCTGCTCGGGCCGGTTCAGGGTGAGGGTGAGGATGCCGTCGGCGACGGTGTAGTCCAGGGTGGCGTAGGTCATGGGGTCTCCGTGGGCGGGCCGGGGCCGGTGGGGCGTGCGCGGGGCGCGGCCGGAGCGTCTTTGTATCACCGAATCCGCGGCGCGCCCATGCGCGCAAGGGCCGCGGGACCGGCCGCGCGGGCCAGGGGCCGGCCCGGGCGGGCCGTGCCAGGGGCCGCCGCCTTTGCTAGAGTCCGGGCCCTGTCCCGCCGGCCGGTCCGGCCCCGACCCGAGAAGCCCATGAACGTCCTGATCGTCCACGCCCACCCCGAGCCCCGGTCCTTCACCGCCTCCATGCTGCACACCGCCGTCGCCGACCTCACCGCCGCCGGCCACCAGGTGGAGGTGTCCGACCTCTACGCCATGGACTGGAATCCGGTGGCCTCGGCCGACGACTTCGGCAGCCGCAAGAATCCCGACTACCTCGTGTACGCGCTGGAGCAGCGCCATGCCTACGAGGCCGGCACCATCGCCCCCGACATCGCCGCGGAGCTGGAAAAGCTCAAGCGCGCGGACCTCCTCATCCTGAACTTCCCGGTGTACTGGTTCAGCGTGCCGGCCATGCTGAAGGGCTGGATCGACCGCGTGCTCATCTCCGGCCT
>DASUDN010000122.1:0-7596 GCA_036275595.1 Moraxellaceae bacterium | reverse complement strand
AGCGAGGTCAGCACGTCCAGCTTGGTGGACACCTTGGAGCCGGCGACGATGGCGACCATGGGACGCACGGGCTTGGCCAGGGCCTTCTCCAGCGCGTCGAGCTCGGCGGCCAGCAGCGGGCCGGCGCAGGCCACCTTGGCGAACTTGGCGACGCCATGGGTGGAGCCTTCCGCGCGGTGGGCGGTGCCGAAGGCGTCCATCACGAACACGTCGCAGAGCGCGGCGTACTGCTGCGCCAGCGCGTCGGCGTTCTTCTTCTCGCCCTTGTTGAAGCGCACGTTCTCGAACAGCACGACCTGGCCCGGGGCGACGTCGACGCCGTTCAGGTAATCGCTGACCAGGGGCACGTCACGGCCGAGCGCCTGGCTCAGGTAGTCCGCCACCGGCTTCATGGAGTTCTCCTCGGAGAACTCGCCTTCGGTGGGACGGCCGAGGTGCGAGCACACCATGACGGCGGCGCCCTTCTCCAGCGCCAGCTTGATGGTGGGCAGCGAGGCCACGATGCGGGCGTCGCTCGCCACCTTGCCGTTCTTCACGGGCACGTTCAGGTCTTCGCGGATCAGGACCCGCTTTCCCTTCAGGTCCAGGTCGGCCATCTTGATTACGGACATGCAAGTCACCTCTTGTTCAATGTTCTTCCGCTTGCGCGGCATTTCCGGAAACCGCCCGCCTTGTGGGCCGGCGGCGAAATTCGTCCCGCGCGCCTACGTACCCGCGCTGCCGCGCGAGGCCAGGTAGTGGCAGAGGTCGAGCAGGCGGTTGGCATAGCCCCACTCGTTGTCGTACCACGCCAGCACCTTGGCCTGGCGCCCCACCACGCGCGTCTCGGTGGCGTCGAACACCAGCGACCACGGCGAATGGTTGAAATCACTGGAGACCAGCATCTCGTCGCAATAGGAGAGGATATGGGCATAGGCCCCGGCCGCCTCTCGGGCGAATTCCGCATTGATCGCCGCGACGCTGACCGGCCGGCGCGCCACGAAGCTGAAGTCGATGGCGGCGACGTTCTGCGTGGGCACGCGCAGCGAATAGCCGTCGATGTTGGCCCCCGCCGCCGGCAGCACGTGGCGCAGGGCGCCGATGCTGCTCGAGGTGGTGGGGATGATGTTGCTGCCGGCGGCGCGGCCGCGGCGCACGTCGCGATGGGTATGGTCCAGCGGCACCTGGTCGGAGGTGACCGCGTGGATCTCGGTCATCAGCCCCGACTCCACGCCGAAGGCCTCGTCCAGGATCTTCACCAGCGGCACCAGCGCGTTGGTGGTGCAGGACACGCTGGAGAGGATGCGGTCGGAATCGCGCAGCGACTCGTGGTTGACGCCATAGACCAGCATGGCGTCGACCTCGTCGAAGGGCGCGGCGCCGATGATGACCTTGCGGGCGCCCGCCTGCAGGTGGCGCCCGGCGTCGCGGCGCGCGCGGAACTGGCCGGTGCATTCCAGCACCACGTCCACGCCGAGCGCCTCCCAGGGCAGCTTCTCGGGCGCGGGCTCGGAGAGCAGGCGGATGGCGCGGGTGGCGTTGCCGGCGCTGATGGTGAGCTCGCTGCCCGCGAGCGCGACCTGGCCGGCGAAGCGGCCGTGCGTGCTGTCGTAGCGGGTCAGGTGCGCCAGCGCCTCGGGCTTGCCCAGGTCGTTGATGGCGACGAACTCCAACGCCGGGTCGGCGCCGTTCTCGAAATACGCGCGCAGGACATTGCGGCCGATGCGGCCGTATCCGTTGATGGCGACGCGTATTGCCATGTCCCTGTCCCCTGGCGGTCGCCGGGCCCTTACAGCAGCTCGTTGACCGCGGCCACGACGGCGTCGGTGGTGATGCCGAAGGCGGCGAAGAGCTTGCCGGCCGGCGCCGACTCGCCGAAGGTGGTCATGCCGATGACGCGGCCGTCCAGGCCGACGAACTTCCACCAGTAATCCACGTGCGCGGCCTCGACCGCGACGCGGGCGCGCACGGCGGCGGGCAGCACGGCCTCGCGGTACGCCGGATCCTGCGCCAGGAAGGCGTCGGTGGACGGCATGGACACCACGCGCACCGACTTGCCGGCGGCGGCGAGCTGCTTCTGCGCCTCGACCGCCAGCGCGACCTCGGAGCCGGTGGCAATGATGATGGCGTCGGGCGCGGTGCCGCTTTCCTTCACCAGCACGTAGCCGCCGCGGGCGATGTCCGCCACCTGCTGCGCGTCGCGCGCCTGGTGCGGCAGGTTCTGGCGCGAGAACACCAGCGCGGTGGGGCCGTCGTGGCGCTCCAGCGCGGCCTTCCACGCCACCGCGGTCTCGACCGTGTCGCAGGGACGCCACAGGCTCATGTTGGGCGTGCCGCGCAGGGAGGCCATCTGCTCGATGGGCTGGTGGGTGGGGCCGTCCTCGCCGAGGCCGATGGAATCGTGGGTGTAGACGTGGATGGCGCGCTGCTTCATGAGCGCGGCCATGCGCACGGCGTTGCGCGCGTACTCCATGAAGATCAGGAAGGTGGCGCCGTAGGGGATGAAGCCGCCATGCAGGGCGATGCCGTTCATGATGGCGCTCATGCCGAATTCGCGCACGCCGTAGAAGATGTAGTTGCCGGCGGCGTCTTCCTGGATGCCGTGGCAGCCCTTCCACAGGGTGAGGTTGGAGCCGGCCAGGTCGGCGGAGCCGCCGAGCAGCTCGGGCAGCAGCGGACCGAAGGCGTTGAGGGCGTTCTGCGAGGCCTTGCGGCTGGCGATGGTCTCGCCCTTCTCGGCGCAGGCGCGGATGTACTCGCCGGCCTTCTGCGCGAAATCGGCGGGCAGCTGGCCGGCCAGGCGGCGCTCGAGCTCGGCGGCGAGCGCGGGGTGCTCCCTGCGGTAGGCGGTGAACAGCGAGTTCCACTGCCGCTCGAGGGCGTCGCCCTTGGCGCGGCAGTCCCAGGCCTCGTAGATGTCCTGCGGGATCACGAAGGGCTCGCCGCTCCAGCCGAGCGCCTGGCGGGTCAGCGCGATCTCGGCATCGCCGAGGGGAGCGCCGTGGCACTCCTCCTTGCCCTGCTTGTTGGGGCTGCCGGCGCCGATCACGGTGCGGCAGATGATGAGGGTGGGCTTGCCGGCCTCGGCGTGCGCGGCCTTGATGGCGTCGCGGATGGCCTCGCTGTCGTGGCCGTCGATGCGGCCGATCACCTGCCAGCCGTAGGCCTCGAAGCGCTTGCGGGTGTCGTCGGTGAACCAGCCTTCCACCTCGCCGTCGATGGAGATGCCGTTGTCGTCATAGAAGGCGACGAGCTTGCCGAGCTGGAGCGTGCCGGCCAGCGAGCTCACCTCGTGCGAGATGCCTTCCATGAGGCAGCCGTCACCCAGGAAGCAGTAGGTGTAGTGGTCCACCACCGGGAAGCCGTCGCGGTTGAACTGGGCCGCCAGGGTCTTCTCGGCGATGGCCATGCCGACGGCGTTGGCGATGCCCTGGCCCAGCGGGCCGGTGGTGGTTTCCACGCCCGGGGTGTAGCCGTATTCGGGGTGGCCCGGGGTCTTGCTGTGCAGCTGGCGGAAATTCTTGAGGTCATCGACGGAGACGTCGTAGCCGGTCAGGTGCAGCAGCGCGTACTGCAGCATGGAACCGTGGCCGTTGGAGAGCACGAAGCGGTCGCGGTTGGCCCAGTGCGGATTGGCCGGGTTGTGGCGGAAGGGGCCGCGCCACAGCACCTCGGCGATGTCCGCCATGCCCATGGGCGCGCCGGGGTGGCCGGAGTTGGCCTTCTGCACGGCATCCATGGCCAGCACGCGGATGGCGTTGGCAAGGCGGCGTTCGGTCAGGGGAGCGGCGGGCATGGGGATCTCCGTACTGGCTGCGGCGGGGCCCGGCGGGGGCCCCGAAAAAAGAGCGCGTATTGTCCCCGAAAGGGGGGAGCGTTGAAACCTCTGCAATAGGGCATCCGCCCGGTTTTCGAAACTCCCACAAGGGCGCCCTGAAGGCCCGACAGAGGTCGCGTTGAATCCCCGGCGCCCCAGCCATAACACTTCAAATCATTCTTGCTGAAAGGGAAATTCGCCCGTGCCGGCCCAGGACCCGACCGCCCTGCCCACCGACGTCCGCGTGCTGCGCGCCATCCGCCGCATCATCCGGGCCGTGGACCTGCACTCCAAGATGCTGCAGCAGGCGCAGGACATCACCGCGCCCCAGCTGGTGTGCCTGCTGACCCTGGTACGTCAGGGCCCACTTACCTTGAAGGCCCTGAGCCAGGCCATCGACCTCAGCGCCAGCACCACCGTGGGCGTGGTGGACCGGCTGGCGGCCAAGGGCCTGGCGCAGCGCAGCCGCAACGCCCCCGACCGCCGCCAGGTGCTGGTCTCGGCCACCCCCGCCGGGGAGGCCCTGGCGGCGCAGTCGCCCTCCCCCCTGCAGGACCGCCTGGTGAGCCGGCTCGCCACCCTGCCCGCCGCCGAGCAGCGCGACCTGGCCCGTGCCCTGGAGCGCCTGGTCGACCTGATGGGCGCGGGCGCCATCGACGCCTCGGCCATCCTCGACCTCGCCCCCCTTCCGGAAGCGCCCGCTGCAGCGTCCTCCGTTGCCGACCCCGCCGGAGCGGGACTGCGGAGCACGGCGCCATGAGCCTGTCCGCGCACGGCCGCGCCGCCGCCGGCCCGGGCATGCCCTGGCAACTGCGCCCGCCCGACCCCGGCGATGGCGCCGCCATCCACGCCCTGGTCCGCCGCAGCCCGCCCCTAGACCTCAACTCGCTCTACGCCTACCTGCTGCAGGGCCTGCACTTCGCCGGTACCTGCGTGCTCGCCGAACAGCACGGCCAACCCTGCGGCTATGTCAGCGCCTATCTCCCCCCCGGCCGTCCCGACACCCTGTTCGTGTGGCAGGTGGCGGTGGCGGCCAGCCACCGCGGCCAGGGCCTCGGGCGCGCCATGCTGGAGCACCTGCTGGCGCGCCCCGCCTGCCGGGGCGTGAGCTGGCTGGACACCACCGTCAGCCCCGCCAACCTGGCCTCCACCCGCCTCTTCCAGGGCCTGGCGCGCGACCTGCGCTGCCCCTGCACGGTCAGCGACCTGTTCTCGCCCGGCGACTTCGGCGCCAGCGGCCACGAGGCCGAGCAGCTCTTCCGGCTCGGCCCCTTCGCACTGCCCCCTGCTTCATCCCACAAGGAGGAACACCCCCATGGACACGTCCATCTTCGAGCGCCTTGAGTCCGAGGTGCGGTCCTATATCCGCAGCTTCCCCGCCGTGTTCTGCCAGGCCACCGGCAGCTGGCTGGTGGCGGAGGACGGCCGTCGCTACCTGGACTTCTTCAGCGGTGCCGGCACGCTCAACTACGGCCACAACCACCCCGCGCTCAAGGATCGCCTGCTCACCTACCTGGCGCACGACGGCATCGTGCACGGCCTGGACATGGCCACCGGCGCCAAGCGCGAATTCATGGAAACCTTCGAGCGCCTGGTGCTGAAGCCGCGCGGCCTGGACTACAAGCTGCAGTTCCCCGGCCCCACCGGCACCAACGCGGTGGAGGCCGCGCTCAAGCTGGCGCGACAGTTCAAGGAGCGCCCCACCGTGCTCTGCTTCACCAACGGCTTCCACGGCGTCTCCGGCGGCTCCGTGGCCGCCACCGGCGCGCGCAAGTTCCGCGACGCCGTGGGCACCCCGCTGTCGCACACGCGCTTCATGCCCTTCGCCAACTACTACGGGCGCGAGGCCGACACCCTGGCCATGATGGAGCGCCAGCTCAGCGATCCGGGCTCGGGCCTGGACCGGCCGGCCGCGGTGCTGGTCGAGACCATCCAGGGCGAGGGCGGCATCAACACCGCGAGCGTGGCCTGGCTGCGCGGCCTCGCCGGCCTCTGCGCGCGCCACGACATGCTCCTCATCGTCGACGACATCCAGATGGGCTGCGGCCGCACCGGCCGATTCTTCAGCTTCGAGGAGGCGGGCATCACGCCCGACATCATCACCCTCTCCAAGTCGCTGTCGGGCTACGGCCTGCCCATGTCGCTGGTGCTGATGCGCCCGCACCTGGACGTGTGGAAGCCAGCCGCGCACAACGGCACCTTCCGCGGCAACAACGCCGCCTTCGTCACCGCCACCGCGGCGCTGCGCGAGTTCTGGAGTGACGACGCCTTTGCTGCCCAGGTGCGCGACAAGGGCCGCCACGTGCAGGCACGGCTGGAGCGGATCAAGCTGAAGCAGCCGCAGGTGCGCGCCGTGCGCGGCCGCGGCCTGGTGGCAGGCCTGGTGCTGGCCAGTGGCGCGCAGGCCGACGCGGTGAGCGCCGCCTGCTTCCGCCAGGGCCTGGTGATCGAGACCTGCGGGCCGCGCGGCGAGGTGGTGAAACTGCTGCCGCCGCTCACCGCCACCCTGGCCGAGCTCGAGCAGGGCCTGGCCATCCTCGAGGGCGCGCTCGCCACCGTGGCCGAGGAGGACGCGCAGCGCGCGCGCCGGGGGGCCGCCGCATGATCGTCCGCCGCTTCGAGGACATCCTGCCCTCCGCGCGCGCGGTGCACGCCGACACCTGGAGCAGCTTCCGCCTGCTCACGCGCGACGACGGCATGGGCTTTTCCCTGCACGAGACCTGGATCCACCCCGGCACGCAGACGCACATCTGGTACAAGCACCACCTGGAGGCGGTGTACTGCCTGGAAGGCGAGGGCGAGATCGAGCCGGTGAACGCCGAGGGCCGCGGCAACGGCCATCCCATCCCCATCAAGCCCGGCGTGATGTACGCGCTGGACGCGCACGACCGCCACTTCCTGCGCGCGCGCACGCGGCTGCGCCTGATCTGCGTGTTCAACCCGCCGCTGCGCGGCGACGAGAAGCACGGCCCCGACGGCGCCTACGCCGCGCCCGAGTCCAGCGAGGGCAGCGGCGTGTGGCCGGGCGTCCTCACCACGCAGACGCCGGCCGCGGCCACGCCCGCGACCAGCCCGGCCACGCCGGCGAGCGCCACGACAGTGGCGATTCCCGAGGCGGCGCGCGCCACGCCCGCCGGTGCCGCCCTGCCCGAGATCGCCACGGTGGCCGGACATCCGGTGCCGCCGCGCGTGAACGGCCACGGCGACACGCCGGCGGATGACGAGGACGATGACGACGAAGACGAGGAGGAAACGCGATGATGCTGTCCCTGACGCGCGAGCCCTATCCCTCGCGCCGGCTCGACGAGCCCGTGCTGCTGCGCCGCCAGGAGCCGGTGGTGTGGAGCGAGGGCCCCGGCCCCGCCTGGCTGCCGCCGGATGCGCTGGAACGCTACGCCGCCGACGGCTTCCTGGTGCTGCCGGAGCTGCTCACCCCGACCGAGGTGGCCGAGCTGCAGCGCGAGATGAGCGCGCTGCTGGAGCGCTTTGCCGGCAGCGACGCCGCCACCGTGATCCGCGAGCCCGGCAGCGACGCGGTGCGCTCCCTGTTCGCGCTGCCGCGCGTGAGCCCGGTGTTCGCGCGCCTGGCGCGCCACCCCAGGCTCCTCGACGTGGCCGAGCACGTGCTGGGCTCGGCGGTCTACCTGCACCAGAGCCGCCTCAACTACAAGCCCGGCCTGGCGGGCAAGGAGTTCTGGTGGCACTCCGACTTCGAGACCTGGCACGTGGAGGACGGCATGCCCGCCATGCGCGCGCTCTCCTGCTCGGTGCTGCTCACCGAGAACAACGAGTTCAACGGC
>DASUDN010000121.1:0-3834 GCA_036275595.1 Moraxellaceae bacterium | reverse complement strand
AACCCAGCCCATTGGAGGGAACCATGAACTACCTCGTCACCGGCGCCACCGGCTTCATCGGCAAGTTCCTGCTCGAACGCCTGCTGGCCCGCCCCGACGCCGAGGTCCATGTCCTGGTGCGCGAAGGATCGCGCGAGAAGTTCGCCGAGATGGCCGTCCGCTACGGCGACGCCGCGGCGCGCCTGCACGTGATCCCCGGCGACATCACCGCGTCCGGCCTCATGGCCCCGGAGGACCGCGCCCGCATCGCCGGCAAGGTCGACCACGTCTTCCACCTGGCCGCCGTCTACGACATGAACATGGACGACGCGGCCGCCGACCGCATCAACAACGACGGCACCCGCAACGTGGTGCGCTTCGTCAACGAGCTGGGCGGCGACGTGCGCCTGCACCACGTCTCCAGCATCGCCATCGCCGGCGCCGACTACGTCGGCACCTTCCGCGAGGACATGTTCGACGAGGGACAGGACCTCTCGCACCCCTACTACCGCAGCAAGTTCCAGTCGGAAAAGATCGTGCGCGAGGAATCGCGCGTGCCCTTCCGCATCTACCGCCCGGGCATCGTGGTCGGCCACTCCGAAACCGGCGAGATGGACAAGATCGACGGCCCCTACTACTTCTTCAAGGCCATCCAGAAGATCGCCGGCGCCATGCCCAAGTGGCTGCCGCTGGTGGGCCTGGCCGGCGGCCGCGTGCCGGTGGTGCCGGTGGACTACGTGGCCGCGGCCATGGACTTCATTGCGCACAAGGAGGGCCAGGACGGCAAGGCCTTCTTCCTGGTGCCCACCAACGCCCCCACGCTGGGCGAGGTCATGCAGGCGCTGATGCACGCCGCGCACGGTCCCGAGGTGTCGCGCCAGATCGAGCTGCCGGTGACCCGCGGCCTGCTGCGCTCGGCGCGCCAGACCCTGGGCAAGCTGGTGCCGCAGGACGTGCAGCGCCGCATCAGCAACGCCATCGGCGTGCCGGTGTCCGCCATCGGCCAGGCCTGGAGCATGGCGCTCTACGACGACCGCCAGGCGCGCACCGCCCTGTTCGGCAGCGGCATCCACTGCCCGGACTTCCGCAACTACGCTGAAAATCTGTGGCACTACTGGGAAAACTACATGGACCCGGAGCCCGAGGTGCCGCTGGAGTGGCAGCAGGCGCTGACCGGCAAGATCGTGATGGTCACGGGCGCCACCTCGGGCATCGGCTACCTGACCGCACGCAAGGCGGCGGCCGCCGGCGCCCGCGTCATCCTGGTGTCGCGCACCCGCGAGAAGCTGGAGGAAACCCGCAACATCATTGCCCGCGCCGGCGGCGAGGCCTTCGTCTATCCCTGCGACCTGAACGACCTGGAGGCCATCGACGCCATGGCCGACGCGGTCCTGCGCGACTTCGGCCACGTCGACATCCTGGTCAACAACGCCGGCCGCTCCATCCGCCGCGCCGTGATGGAGTCGCTGGACCGCTTCCATGACTTCGAGCGCACCATGCGCCTCAACTACTTCGGCTGCGTTCGCCTGATCAACAAGCTGCTGCCGGCCATGGTGGCGCGCAAGGGCGGACAGATCATCAACATCAGCTCCATCGGCGTGCTCACCAACATGCCGCGCTTCTCGGCCTACGTGGCCAGCAAGGCGGCGCTGGACGCCTTCAGCCGCTGCCTGGCGGCCGAGGTCAAGGCCAGCAACATCGAGATCACCGCGATCTACATGCCGCTGGTGCGCACGCCCATGATCGCGCCCACCAAGCTGTACAACTACGTGCCGACGTGGAGCCCCGACCGCGCCGCCGCCACGGTGGTGCGCGCCATGGTCGAGCATCCCAAGAGCATCGCCACGCCCTTCGGCAAGGGCATGTCCATCAGCTACGCGCTGTGGCCGCGCGTGAACGACTGGGTGTTGTCCAAGGGTTACCAGCTCTTCCCCTCCAGCGCCGCCGCCAAGGGCGTCAAGGCAGAGGAGCAGAAGCCGTCGATGGAAGGCGTGGTCTTCGCCAGCGTGTTCAAGGGCCACTGGTAAGGCGGCCCGGCGGAGGCCGCGCCCGCGTCGCCTCCGCCGGGTCCGCGCGCCCTCAGTACTGGGCCGGTGCCGGTGCAGGCGCCGGACTGGTGGGCGCCGTCGGCTCCGTCGACAGCGGCTGGCCGCGCAACATGCGTCCCTCTTCCTCCGCCGCGCGCATTTCCTCGCGCCCCTCTCGGATCAGGCGCTGGCCCTCCTCCTGGTCCTTTTGCGCGTCCGCCATCATGCGGGTGCCGCGCTCGACCTTGGCGTTGCCGCGCTGCCACTTGTCGCCCACGGCCTTGTTGACCTCGCCGCGCTGCTGCATCGCCTCTCCGTACGTCTCCGGCTTGTGCTGCCGTTCCATGCAGGCCCCCAGCGACAGCGCCGCCAGGACCAGCAGGAGTCCCTTCCATGCCTTCATCACGCTCACCTCGCTCAAAAGTCACTCATACAGGCACCTGTCCGCATGGCGGCAAATGCCCTCATACGAAAGTTTAGCCAGCGAGAACGGGCGTCTACGAACGCACAGCAAATCGCGCGCGTGCCAAACAAAGCACTGAGGCAAATGCGTTGAACGCGTTACAAGGACGGGCTCACTCATACGGATTTCCTGCGTAACCGCCGCATTTCTTACAAAAATGAGCGTAGTGCTTCCTGAATTCCGCTGAGGTTCCGCGCAATGTTGGGCGCTGTCCTCACGGGCCGGCACGGTCGTCGCGAGGGCACCCATCGAAAAGGAGATTCGCGATGAGCAAGCAATGGAGCGCGGGGGTTGCGGCACTGGCCCTGACCCTGACCACCCTTACCGCCTGCAATGGCGGCAGCTCGGGCTCGGGCGGCCCGGCTGGCGTGCAGAACCAGCCCACCAGTTACACCACCATTCCCCTGGTCAGCAAGGACACTTCGCTGAGCGCCCCGCGGCACGACGCCAACCTCGTGAATCCCTGGGGCATGGTCTTCGCCAACGGCCAGGCGTGGATCGCCAACGAGGGCAGCCAGACCGTGACCGTCTATGACGCCGGCGGCATTCCCCAGAACACCGTGGTGCGCATTCCGGAGGGGGCCAACGGCGAGGCCGGCCCCACGGGCATCGTGTACAACCCCAACGCCAGCGACTTCCGCGTGAATACGCCGGGCGCCACCGGCAGCGCGCAGGTGATCTTCGCCACCTCGGCCGGCACCATCGCGGTGTGGTCGCCCAACAGCACCCTGCTCGGCGATTCCGCCTACACCGTATATGACGACAGCACCGGCCGCGCCTCCTATACCGGCCTGGCCCTGCTCGACGTGAGCGGCAGCCGCTTCCTGTATGCCGCGGACTTCCGCAACGGCAAGATCGACACCTGGGACGCCAGCTTCAACCGCGTGACCACCATCGGCGGCTTCATCGACACCAGCCTGCCGGCCGGTTATGCCCCGTTCGGCATCCACGCGGTGGGCAACCACCTTGTCGTCACCTACGCCAAGCAGTCCTCCAGCAGCGCCGGCGAGGAAGAGCCGGGCGCCGGACAGGGTTACGTCAACGAGTTCGACGGCAGCGGCCGCCTGGTCCGCCGCATCGCCTCGGGTGGCGAACTGAACGCACCCTGGGGCGTGGCGATCGCGCCGTCCAGCTTCGGCCGCTTCGGTGGGCGCTTGCTGGTGGCCAACTTCGGCGACGGCCGCATCAACGCCTACAACATCACCAACGGCGACTTCGTGGGCCAGCTCGAGAACAACGAGGGCGAGGCCCTGACCATCCCGGGCCTCTGGGCGATCTCCTTCCCGAACGCCAACGCCACGGGAACGGGTGGCAACACCGGCACCGGTGGCAATACCGGCACGGGCGGTAACACCGGCACCGGTG
>DASUDN010000120.1:0-30076 GCA_036275595.1 Moraxellaceae bacterium | reverse complement strand
GCACACTGGGAGGTGCTGCTGCGCGCCCGCGCCATCGAGAACCAGTGCTATGTGGTGGGCAGCGCCCAGGGCGGCCGCCACTCCCCCTCCCGCACCACCTGGGGCCACAGCCAGCTGGTCGACCCCTGGGGCCGCGTGCTGGCGCGGGCGGAGGCCGACGGCCCCCGCCTGGTCACCGCCTGCCGCGACATCGCCGAGCAGGAGCGCCTGCGCCGGCGCATGCCAGTCGCCCGTCACCGCCGCCTGTAGGCCACCCCCGCGAGGGGTTAAAAGCTGTGGCCCTGCCCGCAATATTCGTCCCCGGGCGGGTGGACGGTCCTGACAGCCGGCCCCGCTTGCGATACAAGTAGCAGGTGCCGCTTGTATTCCCGGGGGACTCCATGAGCGAACGTCTGGCCGACCACCTGACCCAGGTTTCCATTTTCTCGGGCCTTGCTCCCGAGGAGATGCAGGCCATCGAGAAGTACATGTTCTTCAGCAAGGTGGAGCCCGGCGAATTCGTGTTCCGCGAGGGCGAGAAAGGCGACTATGTGTGCTTCGTGGCCACCGGCACGCTGGATGTCATCAAGTTCAACAACAACGCCCAGCCCGTGGTCATCGCCTCGCTCAGCAAGGGCGGCTCCATCGGCGAGATGGCGCTGATCGACAAGCTCACCCGTTCCGCCAGCGTGCGCGCCCGCGCCGCCAGCAGCCTCATCGTGCTCACCCGCAAGGGCTTCGATCTCATCCTCAAGTTGCATCCGGAGATCGGCATCAAGATCCTCAAGGGCATTGCGCTGCTGCTGTCCACGAACCTGCGCAAGACCTCCGACAAGCTCGCCGAGTTCATGCCGCCGCTGGCCTGAGCCGGCGCCGCCACAGGGCCGGCCGGCCGCGCCCGCGCTGGCGGCCGTGTTGGCGGTCGCGGCGCGGGAACCGTCCGTCATTTGCGCCAATGCAAGGTGGCGCGCGCTGGGGCACAAAGGGGGCCGGCACAGGAGGCTCCCCCATGAAGAAACTGCCCCGCGATCCCCGCAACGACTACACCCCCGAGATGGCGGCGGCGCGCCGCCAGGCCGTCACCGAGGCCACCGGCGCCGCACTCACCCATACCGGCAGCTTTTCCTTCGACCCGGCCGTGCTGCCGGGCAATATCGAGGCGTTCGCCGGGGTGGCGCAGGTCCCGCTGGGCATCGCCGGGCCGTTGCGCGTCAACGGCGAGCATGCCCAGGGCGACTTCTACGTGCCCATGGCCACCAGCGAAGGCACCCTGGTGGCGAGCTACAACCGCGGCATGCGCCTGACGCGCGAGGCGGGCGGCGTCACCACCACCGTCATCGACGACAGCATGCAGCGCGCCCCCATCTTCGTGTTCGGCAACGCGCGCGAGGCGCGCGCCTTCGGGGAATGGGTGGAGGGGCATATGGCGGAGATCCGCGCCGCGGCGGAAAGCACCACCCGCGCCGGCCGCCTGACCCATATCGAGCAGTACGCCATGGGCAAGATGCGCTGGCTGCGCTTCTGCTACACCACGGGCGACGCCGCCGGCCAGAACATGGTGTCCAAGGCCACGCGCGAGGCCTGCATGTGGATCCTCGCGCAGCGCCCCGCCGGCCTCGAGCATTTCTCGCTGGCCGCCAACTTCGACACCGACAAGAAGCATTCCCAGGTCAACGCCCTGCACACCCGCGGCAAGCGCGTGGTGGCCGAGGTCACGCTGCCGGCGGCGCTGATCGAGGCGGTGATGCACACCACCGCCGAGGCGCTGTTCAAGCAGCGCCAGTACTCCAACATGGGCGCGCTGATGGCGGGCTCGGTGAACAACGGCGCGCACTTCGCCAACGGCATCACCGCCATGTTCATCGCCTGCGGCCAGGACGTCGCGAATATCGCCGAGTCCTCGGCGGGCTATGTGCACGGCGAGCTGCGGCCCAACGGTGACTACTATTTCTCGGCCACCATCCCGGCGCTGGTGGTCGCCACCTATGGCGGCGGCACCGGCCTGCCCACGCAGCGCGAGTGCCTGGAGGTACTGGGCTGCTATGGCCAGGGCAAGGTCTACAAGTTCGCCGAGATCGTGGCGGCGACGGTGCTCTGCGGCGAGCTGTCGCTGGCGTCGGCGATCGTCTCGGACCAGTGGGTGAGCAGCCACGACCGCCTGGGGCGCAACCGCCCCTGAGGGAGGGGCCCTGTCCGGCGCTGCGCTCAGTCGGCCAGCGCCGCGATCTCGCGCAGGTACATGAGCAGCTTCTTGCGTGCCGGCCGCTCGGCCTCGCCCTGCTTCTCTTCCGGCAACTCCGCGATCTCGTTCAGTTCCTTCAGTGTCGCGCGCACGTGCTGGCGCAGGGTGTGGCGCTCGGCCGCGGGATAGCGGCGCACGGTGTCGTTGATGGCGGGATCGCCCTGGTTGAGCAGGCGGTCGATGAGCAGCTCGAGCTGCTTGTTGAGGGTGGGGCTGGTGAGGGGGTTCAGCACGTTGAGGATGGCTTCCTCGTCCTCGTCGCGCATGAGCTTGCCGATGTACTGCTTGTGGCGGCGGACGGCTTCGTGCGCCTTGAGGCGCTTGAGCTCGACCAGGGCGGCATGCAGCGTCTCGGAGATGGGCATCTTGCGCAGCTGCTCCGCCGGCAGGGTGCCGAGCCGTTCGCCCAGCGCCTGCAGGCGCTCCATGGCTTTCTTCTGCTCGGTCTTGCTGTGGTAGAGGTCGTCGTCGTCGAGGTCGTCGTGGACGGAGTGGCGGGGCATGGCAAAAACCTGTTCAAACGTGGCGGTGGGGCGGGGCCGGTCCCCGGGGCGCGGCGCGGCCGGGCCGCGTCCGCCGGCGTGACGCAGGCCTACTCGGCCTCGTCGAAGCGGTTGTTGATGAGGGCGGTGACCGCGGCATGGGCCGCTTCCGCGTCCTTGCCCTCGCAGCGCAGGCGCAGCACGCTGCCCTTGCCGGCGCCCAGCATGAGCAGGGCCATGATGCTCTTGGCGTCGATCAGGCGATCGCCGCGGCCCAGCTGGATGCGGGACGAGTACTGCGCCGTAAGGCTGACCAGGCGGGCGGCCGCACGCGCGTGCAGGCCCAGCTTGTTGATGATTTCGATCTCCGTCTCGATCGCGTCGGGGGTTCCCGTCATGGCCGGTCAGCGTTTCCAGTCGTCAGTCACATCAGTCAAAAGTACCAGAGATCAGGTCCGGTCGCGGCGATCGATGTCGCGGTGGCGCACCTGCACATGGCTCAGCTCGCCGCGGAAGGCGGCGGCGATGCGCTCGACCATGTAGACCGAGCGGTGCTGGCCTCCCGTGCAGCCGATGGCCACCGTGAGGTAGCTGCGGTCGCTCTGGCGGTACCGGGGCAGCCACTTTAGCAGGAAGCCGTGCAGGTCCGAAAACAGTTCCTCGACCCGCGCGTCATTGTCCAGGAAGGCGCGCACCCCCGCGTCCAGGCCGGTCTGGTGGCGCAGGTCGGGCTGCCAGTGCGGATTGGCCAGGCAGCGCACGTCGAACACCAGGTCGGCGTCCAGGGGAATGCCGTGCTTGTAGGCGAAGGACTGGAACATGACCGTGAAGCCGTGCTCGGCGCGGCCTTCCAGGCGCTCGCGCAGCTGCTCGCGCAGCTCGTGCACGTTGAGGGCGCTGGTGTCGATGTGCAGCAGGGCGCGGCGCGCCACCGGCTCCAGCAGGGCGCGCTCGGTCTCGATGGCTTCCTTGAGGGAGCGGCTGCGGCTGGACAGGGGATGGCGGCGGCGGGTGGCGCTGTAGCGCGCCAGCAGCACGTCGTCGCGGGCGTCCAGGTAGAGGGTGGTCACCGCGATGGCGCGGGCCTCGACGCTGTGCACCACGCTGTCGAACTGCGCCAGGTCGTCGGGAGCGTTGCGGGCGTCCACGCCCACCGCCAGGTGGGAGACATCGGGCCGCTCCTGCAGGGTGTCGGCCATCTGCGGCAGCAGTGCCAGCGGCAGGTTGTCGACGCAGTAGTAGCCCATGTCCTCCAGCAGGTGGAGCGCGGTGGTCTTGCCGGAGCCGGAGCGGCCGCTGACGATGACGATCTGCATGAGGGATCCCGGGGGTTCGAGGGCAGGGGACCTGCCGGGGGTTCTCCCAATGGTCGGGGCAGGGGGCGGAACTTGCAACCGTCCGTACCGGCAAATGCGCACGGCCCCCAAAAAAAAGACCCGGCGCCGGGCCGGGTCTTTTCCTGCAGCGCCGCGGTCAGTGGCGGGCTTGCAGCTTTTCCTTGTGCTTGACGATCTGGCGATCGAGCTTGTCGCTCAGCAGGTCGATGGCCGCGTACATGTCGGGGGATTCGGCATTGGCGAAGAGCTCGGCGCCGGCAATGCGGATGGTCGCTTCGGCCTTCTGGACCAGCTTGTCGATGCTGAGGATGACTTGCATGCTGGTGATGTGGTCGAAGTGTCGCTCGATCTTTTCGAGCTTGGAGCTCACATAATCCTTGAGGGCCTGGGTGATTTCGACATGATGACCGCTGATTTGCATTTGCATAGGCCTTTCCTCTCTTGTAGATGACCACCTGTGGGGCCTTGCATCAAACTGCGGGTCGGGCGGGCAGCGGCGGGACGTCCCGGAGTGTCCGGACGGCTTGCGAGTTTGAGCAGAGGTCCCTTCATGGCGTCCGGCGGTGGATCAGCCGACGGCGCCTGCCGCCCGGGGGCGACGAATCTCCGGTGGAGCCAGCGCGGGGCGCTGGGACCTGCTCGTTTGTCCTTGCGTCAAACCTTGGTTCGACTCTATCACGACCCGCGGCCGGCCGGGCAAGCCCCGTTTATCCGGGGGCGAGTGGTGCCTGCGTGACAAAAGTTTACAGGGCGTGGAGGCGGTGGCGCGGCGCCGTCCCCGGTTCGGGGGAGGCTCGGGCGGGCCGACTTGACCTGGGGCAAACGGGCGCGGGCTAGACCAGGCGCTTGCGCTCGTTCGAGGGCGGGATGTTGAGCGATTCCCGGTACTTGGCGATGGTGCGGCGCGCCACCTCGATGCCCTGTTCCAGCAGCAGGTCGGCGATCTTGTTGTCCGAGAGCGGCTTGCGCGGGTCTTCCTGGCCCACCAGCTTCTTGATCATGGCGCGGATGGCCGTGCTGGAGGCCTCGCCGCCGCCGGTGGTGCTGACGTGGCTGGAGAAAAAATACTTGAGCTCGAAGATGCCGCGCGGCGTGTGCATGTACTTCTGCGTGGTCACGCGCGAGATGGTGGACTCGTGCATGCCCACTTCCTCGGCGATGTCGCGCAGCACCATGGGCTTCATGGCCTCGGGGCCCTGCTCGAGGAAGGCGCGCTGGTGCTCGACGATGCAGGTGGCGACCTTGAGCAGGGTGTCGTTGCGGCTCTGCAGGCTCTTGATGAACCAGCGCGCCTCCTGCAGGTGGTTGCGCAGGTAGGTGTTGTCGGCGCTGCTGTCGGCGCGGCGCACCAGGGCGGCGTAGCCGGCGTTCACGCGCAGGCGCGGCGCCGTCTCCGGGTTCAGCTCCACGCTCCAGCGGTCGCGCAGGCGGCGCACGATCACGTCGGGCACGATGTATTCGGTATCGCCGCCCCCGCCGATGCGGCCGCCGGGGGTGGGGTTCAGGCTCTGGATCAGGCCCAGGGTGGCCTTGAGGCCCGTCTCGCTGATCTTGAGCTTGCGCATGAGGCCGGCGAAGTCGCGGCTGCCGAGCAGCTCCAGGTGGTCGCGCACGGCGGCGATGGCCTCGCCGCGGGAGGGGGTGTCCTCGGGGAGCTGGCGCAGCTGGATCAGCAGGCACTCGCGCAGGTCGCGCGCGGCCACGCCGGGCGGGTCGAACTGCTGGATGCGGTGCAGCACGGCCTCGACCTCGTCCAGCTCGACGGCATAGGGATCGTCCGGGTCGGCCACGGCCTCCAGGATTTCCGTGAGGTCCGCCGTGAGGTAGCCGCGCTCGTCGATGGCATCCAGGAGGGCCATGCCGATGGCGCGGTCGAGGTCCGTGAAGGGCGTCAGGTTGAGCTGCCAGGCCAGGTGCTGGGCCAGGGTCTCGGGCGCGGCGCTGCGCGCCTCCAGCGGGTTGTCGTCGTCCTCGCCGCTGCCCCCGGCGCTGCCGCTGCCGCCCGAGCTGAACACGTCCTCCCACACCGAATCCACCGGGAGGTCGTCCGGCATGGCCTCGCTGGCATTGATGTCCAGCGGCGCCTCCTCCGGCACCTCGGCGCCCGAGGCGGCCAGGGCCTCCTCGGCGGCGGCGTAGTCGATGGGGGTGTCGTCCACCTTCTCGGCGGGTTCGCCGTCGCTGTCCGCCATCTCCAGCATGGGGTTGGAGTCCAGCGCCTCCTGGATCTCGGCCTGCAGCTCCAGCGTCGAGAGCTGGAGCAGGCGGATGGCCTGCTGCAGCTGCGGCGTCATGGTCAGCTGCTGGCCGATCTGGAGCTGGAGGGTGGGCTTCATGGGCGAGGGGACTCCGCACCCGGACAGGAGTGCCGGGTACGGGTCGAGTATACCCCGTATCAGCAAGAACCGGGCCAGCCACTGTAGGAAATTACACTTAGATAATGTGGGTATGTCGCCCGGCGGAGGGCAAGGGGGCGGCGGGCATAAAAAAGCCTGCGCGAGGCAGGCTTTGGCGTGCGGGGAGGGCCGGCCAGTGCCGGCCGCTCAGGCAAAGATGCGCAAGGCCCTCAGGATGGCGATCAGGATCACCGCGCCCAGGATGCCGAACAGCAAGCCCGACAGGCTGAAGCCGCCGGAGGCACTGGCCGCGCCGATGCCGAGCACGTCCGAGAACAGCCACCGCCCGAGCAGCGACCCCACGATACCGATGACGACGTTGAGCAGGATGCCCTGCTGGGCATCGGTCTTCATCATGAGACTCGCCAGCCAGCCGATGATGCCGCCGACGATGATGACAGCTAGCCAATCCATGCGCCTACTCCTCTGCGGGTAAAGGAAACTTCGCTGGCCGCGGCCGGGGAGGTGGCCCCCGCTCGCGGGAGCACGCCTCGCCTCGCGGACGCGGGAGGGGAGGACGGCGGGTGCGCGCAGCGGTGGCAGGGCGCTGTTGCTGCCCGGCTGCCGGCGGTCACGACACCTGTCGCCACTGGATTCAGGCTAGTGGCCTAGGCCCCGGAAAACCGGGGGATTTTGCCGGGGGATTTGTAAGGAGTGTGACGCCGCTGTAGCCGGGGCTAGAGGCTGAACTGGTCGCCCAGGTAGACCTTGCGCACCGTCTCGTTGCCCAGGATGTCGTCGGGCGCGCCTTCCGCGATCACCGAGCCCGAGCTCACGATGTAGGCCTTCTCGCAGATGTCCAGCGTCTCGCGTACGTTGTGGTCGGTGATGAGCACGCCGATGCCGCGGTTCTTGAGGTGGGTGATGATGCCCTTGATGTCGGCCACCGAGATGGGGTCGACGCCGGCGAAGGGCTCGTCCAGCAGCACGAACTGCGGCTCGGCCGCCAGCGCGCGCGCGATCTCGACGCGGCGGCGCTCGCCGCCGGACAGGCTCATGCCCAGGTTCTTGCGGATGTGGGTGATGTGGAACTCTTCCAGCAGCTCCTGCAGCTTGGCGTCGCGGCCCTTGCGGTCCAGGTCCTTGCGCGTCTCGAGGATGGCCAGGATGTTCTGCTCCACCGTCAGCTTGCGGAAGATGGACGCCTCCTGGGGCAGGTAGCCGATGCCGCGGCGCGCGCGGCCGTGCATGGGCAGGTTGCTGATGTCCTCGGCATCGATCTGGATGCGGCCGGCATCCATGGGGACCAGGCCCACGATCATGTAGAAGCTCGTGGTCTTGCCGGCGCCGTTGGGGCCGAGCAGGCCCACGATCTGCGCGCTCGCGACCTCGAGCGAGACATCCTTGACGACCTGGCGGCCCTTGTAGCTCTTGGCCAGGCCCCTGACGATCAGCTGGCTCACTTCTTCTTGTCCTTGCCCTGCTCGCGCAGCTGGGGCGGCAGCACGAGCATCACGCGCTCGGCGCCCTCGCCCTTGGCGTCCACCTGCTGGCGCTGGCTGTTGTAGGTGATGGTGCTGCCCTGGAAGCTGGAGCCTTCCTGGCGCAGGCGGGCCTTGCCCGTGAGGGTGATGACCTCGTTGCGCGCGTCGTAGTCGATGCGCGCCGCCTCGGCCGAGACCGGCGCCTTCTTCGGGTCGGTTTGCTGCTGGTAGCGCGCGGGGCTGCCGCGCGCCACCGTGGTCAGCACCGCGCCCTTGGCGTCGGTGGTGATGGTGATCTCGTCGGCGGTCATCTCCATGCTGCCCTGGCGGATGACCACGGCGCCGGTATAGGTGGCGATGCCGGTCTTCTCGTTGAAGCGGGCACTGTTGGCGGAGATCTGCACGGGCTGGTCGCGGTCCGTGGGCAGGGCGGAGGCCGCCGGTGCCAGCAGGACGAGGCCCGTCAGGAACAGCAGGTTAGCGGGGAGCGGGCGCATAGGATCCGGTCACGTTCTCGTTCAGTTTCAGCTCGCCGCGCGGCATGCTGGCCTCGAGGCCGCGGCTGGCAAGGCGGCCGCGCGGGGTGGCGATGGTCACGGTGTCGGCCGTGAGCAGGCGCTCCTCGCGCGGGAAGACGGTCAGGGAGTCGGTCTGCACGGTGACGGGCAGGGCGTCGTCGCGGCGCTGCGCGGTGACGCCACCCTCCAGGCGGACCTCGGTGTTCTGGTTCAGGCTGATGCCGCGCCGGGCCTCCACGTGCCACGCCTCGCGGCCCTTGTCGTAGAAGGTCATCACCGGGGCATCGATCTCGGCGCGGTCGTCGCTGCCCTCGTAGTGGCGCAGCTCGGCGGCGGTGAGGCGGCGCAGCAGGCGGCCGTCGGCGTCGGTTTCCACCGTGCCGATGTCCTGCACCACGTAGTCGGGACGGCGCTCCTCGGCCGGCGCCAGCACCGCGGGCGTGCGCTGCGCGATGCCCCAGTAGTAGCCGGCCGCGCCCAGCACCAGCAGGACGCCGGAAAGGCTGAGCAGGTTGCGCGCGTCCATGGCGGCCCTCAGTCGTGGTGCAGGTAGGGCGCGAGCGCCGCGTCGTAGCGGTCCTGCGCCTTGAGGATGAGGTCGCAGACCTCGCGCACGGCGCCACGGCCACCCTCGAGGCGGGTCACGTAGTCGGCGTGCAGGCGCAGCTCCGCGTGGGCGTTGGCCACTGCCACGCCCAGGCCGGCGGCGCGGATGGCGGGCAGGTCGGGCCAGTCGTCGCCCACGTAGGCGATGTGCTCCAGCGGCATCTCGAGCTGCGCGGCGAGCTCGCGCAGCGCCACCAGCTTGTCCTCGCGGCCCTGCATCAGGTGCGCCACGCCCAGGTTGCGCGCGCGGCGCGCCACCAGCTGGGTGTTGCGCCCGGTGATGATGGCGCAGGGCACGCCCGCCTGCATGAGCATCTTCATGCCGTGGCCGTCCTGCGTGTCGAAGGTCTTGAACTCCTGGCCGTCCTCGGCGAAGTAGAGGCGGCCGTCGGTCAGCACCCCGTCCACGTCCACGGCGAGCAGGCGGATCTTCGCCGCCATCTGCATCACGTCGTCCATCTGGGCCCCCTTCATCACATCACGCCCGCGCGCAGCAGGTTGTGCATGTTGAGGGCGCCCACGGGGCGGTTCTGCGCGTCCACCACGACCACGCCGTTGATCTTGCGCTCCTGCATCACGGCCAGCGCCTCGGCGGCCAGCAGCTGCGGCGTGACCGTGGTGCAGTGCCGGTTCATGACGGTGTCGATGGGGGTGCTGTGCACGTCCACCTTGTGGTCCAGGCTGCGGCGCAGGTCGCCGTCGGTGTAGAGGCCGGCCAGGGTGCCGGCGGCATCCACCACCGTGGTCATGCCCAGGCCCTTGGCGGTGATTTCCATGAGGGCGTCGACGACCAGGGTGCCGGTGCGCACCACCGGCACCTGCTCGCCCTTGTTCATCACGTCCTCCACGCGCAGCAGCAGCTTGCGGCCCAGCGAGCCGCCCGGGTGCGACATGGCGAAGTCCTCGGGGGTGAAGCCGCGCGCCTCCAGCAGGGCCACGGCGAGGGCGTCGCCCAGCACCAGGGTGGCGGTGGTGGAGGAGGTGGGGGCGAGGCCCAGGGAGCAGGCCTCGGGGGACTTGCCGATCTCCAGGGAGACGTCGGCGGCGCGGGCCAGGGTGGACTGGCCGTTGTTGGTGATGGAGACCAGGGTGGCGTGCATGCGCTTGATCAGCGGCACGATGGTCAGCACCTCGGCGGTCTCGCCGGAGTTGGAGATGGCGATGACCACGTCCTGGGGGGTGATCATGCCCAGGTCGCCGTGGCTGGCCTCGCCGGGGTGGACGAAGAAGGCCGGGGTGCCGGTGGACGCCAGGGTGGCGGCGATCTTGTTGCCGATGTGGCCGGACTTGCCCATGCCGGTCACGACCACGCGGCCGGTGCAGGCCAGCATGGCCTGGCAGGCGCGCTGGAAGCTGCCGTTGATGTGGGGTTTCAGGTTCTCGAGCGCGTCCTGCTCGATCTGGATCACGCGCTGGCCGGCGCGGATGAAGTCGAATTCGGCCATGTAGGGGTCCCGGTCTGCGGCGGGCCCCGCTACCCCGGGGCCCCGTAAACCGCGCATTATCCACCAGCGGGATGGCAAAAACCTACTGCCAGAGCGTGACCAGTCATTACAGAACCCGTACAGATACCCCGGCCCGCCGCCGCTTCGGTACGGTCGAGCCCGGCCGGCAAGGATGGTATAGTGCGCGCTTCCCAGCGACCCCGGCCCCGCCGGATTGACGCCCGAATGCCCATCCAGGACAGCTCCCTCCCGCCCTCCGACAACCTGGTCGAGATCCAGGACCTCGTCTTCCACCGCGGCAAGCGCGCCATTTTCGACGGCGTGAACGTGAACATCGCCCGCGGCAAGGTCACGGCCATCATGGGCCCCTCCGGCTGCGGCAAGACCACCCTGCTGCGCTTCATCGGCGGCCAGCTCCGCCCCGACAGCGGCCGGGTGCTGGTCGACGGCCGCAACGTGCCCGACCTCAACCGCGCCGAGCTCTTCGCCACCCGGCGCACGATGGGCATGCTGTTCCAGTCCGGGGCCCTGTTCACCGATCTGTCGGTGTACGAGAACGTGGCCTTCCCGCTGCGCGCCCATACCCGCCTGTCCGAGGACCTGATCCGCGAGCTCGTGCTGCTCAAGCTCGAGGCGGTCGGCCTGCGCGGCGCCGAGCACCTCATGCCCTCCGAGCTCTCGGGCGGCATGAACCGCCGCGCCGCCCTGGCCCGCGCCATCGCCCTGGACCCGGCGCTGATCATGTACGACGAGCCCTTCGCCGGGCAGGACCCCATCGTCATGGGCGTGCTGGTCACCCTGATCCGCACCCTGCGCGAGGCGCTCGGCCTCACCACCATCATCGTCTCGCACGACATCCACGAGACCCTGTCCATCGCCGACTACATCTACGTGCTGGCCGGCGGCAAGGTCATCGGCGAGGGTACGCCGGCCGAGCTCGAGGCCTCGGAGTCGCCCTTCATCCAGCAGTTCCTGCACGGCCGCCCGGACGGCCCCGTGCGCTTCCGCTACCCGGCGACGCCCTTCGCCGAGGAGCTGGGCCTGGGAGGTAACGCCTGATGGAAGCCATCCGCCGCCTGGGCGAGAACACCCTCGAGATCCTGCGCACCATCGGTGCCGGCGGGGTCTTCCTGGCGCAGTCGCTGCTGCAGTGGCCGCGCCCGCGCACCGGCTTCCCCCTGCTCATCCAGCAGCTGTTCGCGGTGGGCGTGCTGTCCCTGCCCATCATCGTGGTGTCCGGCCTCTTCATCGGCATGGTGCTGGGCCTGCAGGGCTACAACACCCTGGTCGACTTCGGCTCCGAGCAGGCGCTCGGCACCCTGGTCGGCAAGAGCCTGCTGCGCGAGCTCGGTCCCGTGGTCACGGCGCTGCTGTTCGCCGGCCGCGCCGGCTCGGCGCTGACCGCCGAGATCGGCCTCATGAAGGCCACCGAGCAGCTCTCCAGCATGGAGATGATCGGCGTCGACCCGCTGCGCCGCATCATCGCGCCGCGCTTCTGGGCCGGCTTCATCTCCATGCCCCTGCTGGCCCTCATCTTCTCCGCGGTGGGCGTGCTCGGCGGCCGCCTGGTGGGCGTGGACTGGCTCGGCGTGGACGAGGGCTCGTTCTGGTCCAACATGCAGAATTCCCTGGAATTCCAGGAGGATGTCGTCAACGGCATCATCAAGAGCGTGGTGTTCGGCATGGCCGTGACCTGGATCGCCGTGTTCCAGGGCTGGGACTGCGAGCCCACCAGCGAAGGCATCTCGCGCTCGACTACCCGTACCGTGGTTTATGGATCGCTGGCGGTCCTGGGCCTGGATTTCATCCTGACCGCCGTCATGTTTGGAGGCTTCTGAAGCATGCGCACGCGCTTTATCGAAATGGCCGTCGGCCTGTTCATGGTGGCCAGCATCGCCGCCCTGTTCTTCCTGGCCATCAAGGTCAGCGGCCTCTCCACCGAGACCGACAAGCCCAGCTACAAGGTCACCGCCAGCTTCCAGAACGCCGGGGGCCTGACCCTGCGCGCCAAGGTCACCATGGCGGGCGTGGTCATCGGCCGCGTCACCGACATCCACCTGGACCCCAGGACCCTGAAGGCCAAGGTCACCCTGTCCATCTACAAGGATGTCAACGAGATCAGCACCGACAGCGTTGCTTCTATCCTGACGGCGGGCCTTCTCGGCGAGAAGTACATCGGCATCGTGCCCGGTGCCGACGACACCTTCCTCAAGGACGGGGGCGAGATCACCGATACCCAGTCGTCGCTGGTGCTGGAGGAGCTGATTGGCAAGTTCCTGTCCAGCAAGGTCAATGAACCGGCCGCGCCCGCCCCGTAAGCGCCGCGGACAGAGGAGACACCCATGAAGTTCTGGCAACGCCTGACCGCCGCCCTGCTGCTGGTCCTGCCCCTGGCCGCCACCGCCGCCGAGTCCAACCCGCAGCAGGTGCTGCAGTCGGCCACGGACACCCTGCTGGCGCGCATCACCAAGGACAAGGACACCCTCAAGAAGGACCCGCAGGCCCTGTACAACCTGGTGGAGCAGAACATCACCCCGTTCATGGACGTGGAGGGCATCGCCCGCCGCGTCATGGGCCAGTACTACCGCCAGGCCACCCCGGCGCAGCAGCAGGAGTTCGCCCGCGTCTTCAAGCAGAGCCTGATCCGCACCTACGCCAAGGGCCTGACGAACTACGAAGGCCAGAAGATCGTGTTCAAGCCCTACCGGCCGGGCGACGACCCCCGCAAGGCGCAGGTGGACGTGGACGTCTACGGCAGCACCGGCCAGGTCTACCCGGTGACCTTCCAGATGCAGCAGGACAAGGCCGGCGCCTGGAAGGTGCAGAACCTGATCCTGAACGGCATCAACCTGGGCCTGACCTTCCGTAACCAGTTCGGCTCCGCCGTCGAGTCCAACCGCGGCAGCATCGACAAGGCCATCGCCGGCTGGACGCCCGACACCAAGGCCATCGACGCCACCAAGGGCCCGTCCCAGGGCAAGGCGGCCGCGCAGTGAGCCTGCGCCTGGCCCCCGCCGGCGCCGTCCTCCGCGTGGAGGGCGTGGTCGGCTACGACAATGCCGACGCCGCCTGCGCCGAGGGCCTGGCGGCGCTGGCCGCCATGCCGGCGACCGTGACCCTGGACCTGGCCGGCCTGGAGTCGGCCAGCACGGTGACGGTGGCGGTGCTGCTGCGCTGGGCGCGTGCCCTGGCGGCCCGCGGCGGCCGCCTGCAACTGGCCCATGTGCCCGGGAAGTGCCGGGCCATCCTCCGGGTCAGCGGCCTGGCCGCGGCCCTTCCCGAAGTCAGCCCCGAGTGACGCCGCGATGACGACCGACGAGATCCGCACCCTGCTGGTGGCCGCCTTTCCGGAGGCCCAGGAAGTCGAGGTGCAGGGCGAAGGCGCCAAGTTCACGGTGACCGTGGTGTCGCCCCGCTTCGAGGGCATGCGCCCCGTGGCCAAGCAGCAGGCCGTGTACGCCCCGCTGAACCCGCATATCGCCACCGGCGCCATCCATGCCGTGACCATGCGCCTGTTCACCCCCGAGGAGTGGCGCAAGGCCCGGCTGTTCGGTTGACGCCCGGGTCCGGCGCCCCGCGGCCGGTCCGGTGCCGCCACCCGGCCATGCCGGGTCCGACAGCAACCCTCGCCGCCGGGCTCCCGCCCGACCTACAATACGGCCTCCTGTTTCATTGCGCCGCCGGCCCCCCGGGCCGGCAGGCTGGCATCCGGCGTCCCCGCCGGATGTTTCGTTTCTGAACCGATGTTTTCTTGAGTGGGACTATGGACAAGCTTCTGATCACGGGCGGTGCGCGACTCGACGGCGAGGTGCGCATTTCCGGCGCCAAGAACGCGGCCCTGCCGCTGCTGGCCGGCGCGCTCCTGGGCGAGACTCCGGTGACCCTGACCAATGTCCCGCAGCTGCGCGACATCACCACCATGCTGCAGATCCTGGGCAACATGGGCGTCACGGTGGAGATCGGCGACCAGTGCCAGGTGCTGGTCAACGCCAACACCCTGAAGAGCGCGGTCGCACCCTACGAGCTGGTGAAGACCATGCGCGCCTCCATCTTCGTGCTGGGGCCGCTGCTGGCCCGCTTCGGCGAGGCCTCGGTGTCGCTGCCGGGCGGCTGCGCCATCGGCTCGCGTCCGGTCGACCAGCACCTGAAGGCGCTGGCGGCGCTGGGCGCCGAGATCCAGGTCGAGAACGGCTACGTCCACGCCAAGCGCCACGGCCGCCTCAAGGGCGCGCGTTTCGTCTTCGACATGGTGACGGTGGGCGGCACCGAGAACCTGCTCATGGCCGCCACCCTGGCCGAGGGCACCACCATCATCGAGAATGCCGCGCGCGAGCCCGAGATCGTGAACCTGGCGGAGATGCTCACCGGCATGGGCGCGAAGATCGAGGGCGCCGGTACCGACACCATCACCGTGCACGGCGTGGAGTCGCTGCACGGCGGCACCTTCCGCGTCATCTCCGACCGCATCGAGACCGGCTCCTACCTGGCCGCGGCCGCCGTCACCCGCGGCCGCGTCAGGGCGGTGAACACCGATCCCCAGCTGCTCGACGCCGTGCTGCAGAAGTTCCGCGAGGCCGGCGCCGAGATCAGCACCGGCGAGGACTGGATCGAGCTCGACATGAAGGGCCGGCGCCCCAGGGCCGTGAACTTCCGCACCGCGCCGCACCCGGCCTTCCCCACCGACATGCAGGCGCAGTTCATGACCGTGAACGTGCTGGCCGAGGGCACCGGCTCCATCATCGAGACCATCTTCGAGAACCGCTACATGCACGTGCCCGAGCTCAACCGCCTGGGCGCGAAGATCGCGGTGGACGGCCACACGGCCATCGTCACCGGCGTGGAGACCCTGCAGGCGGCGCCGGTCATGGCCACCGACCTGCGCGCCTCCATGTCGCTGGTGATCGCGGCGCTGGCCGCGCAGGGCGACACCCTGGTGGACCGCATCTACCACATCGACCGCGGCTACGAGCGCGTCGAAGAAAAACTGCAGGGCCTGGGCGCCACCATCCGCCGCGTCACCGGGAAAGAATCCGCATGAGCCAGATCATCATCGCCCTGTCCAAGGGCCGCATCCTGAACGACACCCTGCCGCTGCTGCGCGAGGCCGGCATCGACCTGCTCGACGACCCCGAGAAGTCGCGCAAGCTGATCTTCCCGACCACCAACCCGGCGGTGCGCATCGTCATCGTGCGCGCCACCGACGTGCCGACCTATGTCGAGAACGGCGCCGCTGACATCGGCGTGGCCGGCAAGGACGTGCTCATGGAGCATGGCGCCAGCGGCGTGTACGAACCGCTGGACCTGCAGATCGCGCGTTGCCGCCTCATGGTGGCGGGCCCGGTGGACGCGCCGGCCGTGAAGGGCCGCCTGCGCGTCGCCACCAAGTTCGTCAATGTCACCCGCCGCTACTACGCTGAAAAGGGGGAGCAGGTGGAGCTGATCAAGCTCTACGGTTCCATGGAGCTGGCGCCCCTGATGGGCCTGGCCGACCGCATCGTCGACGTGGTCGACACCGGCAAGACCCTGAAGGAAAACGGCCTGGAGCCCACCGAGCTGATCGCGCACGTGACCTCGCGCCTGATCGTGAACAAGGCGTCCATGAAGATGAAGCACGCGCTGATCCAGCCCATCATCGCCCGGCTCGAGGCGGCGGTGGCCACGCGTGCGCAGTCCGCCGCCTGAGGCGGCGCCACCGATATGCCGTGAGCCGGCCGCGCCGGCCCCGAGGTTGCCATGACCGAGATCATTCCCCGCCTGGACACCAGCGCCGCCGGCTTCGACAAGCGCCTGGAGCAGCTGCTGGCCTGGGAGAGCGTGAGCGACGCCGGCGTGCAGCAGGCGGTGACCGACATTGTCACGCGCGTGCGCCGCGAGGGCGACACCGCCCTCATCGAATTCACCAACCGCTTCGACGGCCTGGACGTGACCGAGATGGCCGCGCTCGAGGTGTCGCAGGCGCGCCTGGACGAGGCCCTGCGCCGCATCACGCCGGCCGAGCGCGAGGCGCTTGCCACCGCCTGCGAGCGCGTGCGCGCCTACCACGAGCGCCAGCGCCAGGAGTCCTGGCAGTACACCGAGGCCGACGGCACGGTGCTGGGCCAGCAGATCACGGCGCTGGACCGGGTCGGTATCTACGTGCCGGGCGGCAAGGCCTCCTACCCCTCGTCGGTGCTGATGAACGCGCTGCCGGCCAGGGTGGCGGGCGTGCGCGAGATCATCATGGTGGTGCCGACGCCGCGCGGCGAGGTCAACGAGCTGGTGTTCGCGGCGGCGAAGCTGGCCGGCGTGGACCGTGTCTTCACCGTCGGCGGCGCCCAGGCCGTGGCCGCGCTGGCCTACGGCACCCACACCGTGCCGCGCGTGGACAAGATCGTGGGCCCGGGCAACATCTACGTGGCCACCGCCAAGCGCATGGTGTTCGGCGCCGTCGGCATCGACATGATCGCCGGGCCCTCCGAGATCCTGGTCTATTGCGACGGCCAGACTGACCCGGACTGGATCGCGCTGGACCTGTTCTCGCAGGCCGAGCACGACGAGGACGCGCAGGCCATCCTCATCACCGAGAGCGAGGAGTTCCTGGAGCGCGTCTACGCCAGCATCGAGAAGCAGCTGCCCACGCTCGCGCGCCGCGACATCGCGGCGAAGTCGCTGGCCGGGCGCGGCGCGCTCATCAAGGTGCGCGACCGCGAGGAAGCCCTGAAGATCATCAACCTCATCGCGCCGGAGCACCTGGAGCTGTCGGTGGCCGAACCGGAGGCGCTGCTGCCGCACATCCGCCACGCCGGCGCCATCTTCATGGGGCGCTACACGCCGGAGGCGCTGGGCGACTACTGCGCCGGTCCCAACCACGTGCTGCCGACCTCGGGCACGGCGCGCTTCTCGTCGCCGCTCGGCGTGTACGACTTCCAGAAGCGCAGCAGCCTTATCGCCTGCTCCGCCCGCGGCGCCTCGGCGCTGGCGCAGGTGGCCTCGGTGCTGGCGCGCGGCGAGGGGCTGGAGGCGCACGCGCGCTCGGCCGAGTACCGCATCCTCAAATAACGTGATCGACTGACGCGCCAGCCGGCAGGGCGGGGCCGCTGCCCGACGCCGGCGGGGCGCGCGTGTCGGGCCGGTGCCCGACCTACCTTGCAGGGGCAGACATGAGCAAGTTCTGGAGTTCCTTCGTCCACCGGCTGGTGCCGTACGTGCCGGGCGAGCAGCCGCGCCTCGCCAACCTGGTCAAGCTCAACACCAACGAGAACCCCTACGGCCCCTCGCCCAGGGCGCTGGCCGCCATGCAGGCGGAGCTGAACGACAACCTGCGCCTGTACCCGGACCCCAACAGCGACGCGCTGAAGCAGGCCATCGCCGACTACTACGGCATCCCCAAGGCCTGCGTGTTCGCGGGCAACGGCTCCGACGAGGTGCTGGCGCACGTCTTCCACGGCCTGCTGCGTCAGGACAAGCCCATCCTGTTCCCGGACATCACCTACAGCTTCTACCCGGTGTACTGCGGCCTCTACGGCGTGGCGCACACGGTGGTGCCGCTGACCGAGTCCTTCGAGATCGACCTCGACGCGTATCCGGCCGACAACGGCGGCATCATCTTCCCCAATCCCAACGCGCCCACGGGCGTGGCCGTGCCGCTGGCGGCCATCGAGCGGCTGCTGCAGCGCAACACGGAGTCGGTGGTGGTGGTGGACGAGGCCTATGTGGACTTCGGCGCGGAGACCGCCGTCGGACTGGTGCAGAAGTACCCCAACCTGCTGGTGACGCAGACGCTGTCCAAGTCGCGCTCGCTGGCGGGCCTGCGCGTCGGCCTCGCGGTCGGCGACCCCGCGCTCATCGAGGCGCTGGAGCGCATCAAGAACAGCTTCAACTCCTATCCGCTCGGGCGCATGGCCATCGCCGGCGCGGCGGCGGCCTTCGCCGACCGCGAGCACTTCGAGGCCACGCGCCGCGCCGTGATGGCCGAGCGCGATGCGCTTGCGGGCCGGCTGGACGCGCTCGGCTTCGAGGTGCTGCCGTCGGCGGCCAACTTCGTGTTCGCGACGCTGCCGGGGCATGACGCCGGCTGGCTGTCCGCGCAGTTGCGCGAGCGCGGCATCATCGTGCGCCACTTCCGCGCGCCGCGCATCGAGCAGTTCCTGCGCATCACCATCGGCACGCCGGAGCAGAACGCGGCGCTGGTGCGCGCCCTGGTGGAGATCCTGGCCTAGGCCCGCCGCCAGGGGGGCTAGAGGCGGCCGCTGCGCTTGATCTCGAGGTAGCGGTTGATGAGCCCGACCGCGAGGCGGTCGGGGCGCGTATCCAGCACCACCACGCCCGCGTGCTGCAGGTGGCGCAGGGTGCGGTCGCGGGCCTGCAGGTAGAGATGGGTCGCGGCCGTGGTGAGGGCTGCGTCGACGTCGCCGGGCAGCGCCTCGTCGAGCGTGTCCAGCACCGCCTCGCGCAGGTTGGCCACCAGCACCACGTGCTGGCGCGCGAGCAGGGCGCAGGCCTCGCGCAGGTCGTCGCCGTCCTCGTCGCGCACGCTGGTCAGGATGACCACCAGGCTGCGCTTGCGCAGGTGCTGTCCCAGCGCGGTGGCGGCCCCCACGAAGTCCGGCGACGCGGCGCCGGGCTCCAGGTCGAACACCGCGTTCATCATGCGCGCCAGCGTGGCATGGCCCTTGGCCGGCGCCTGGAAGCGCTCCTCCTCGTTGGCGAAGGTCATGAGCCCCACGGCGTCGCCCTGGCGGATGACCACGTGCGTCAGCAACAGCAGCGCGTTCAGCGCCGCGTCGAAATGCGAGAGCCGGTCGTCCTGCGAGCGCATGCGGAAGCCGGCGTCGAGCAGCAGCAGCACCTGCTGGTCGCGCTCGTCCTGGTATTCGCGCGCGATGAGCTTGCGCAGGCGCGAGGTCGCCTTCCAGTCGATCTGGCGCAGCGCGTCGCCTTCGCGGTATTCGCGCAGCTGGTGGAATTCCAGGCCGGTGCCGCGGCGCCGCCGCAGGCGGATGCCGAGCTGTGACAGGCGGTTGTCCTGCGCCAGCAGGGCGTACCTGGCTACCTCGGCGAAGTTGGGATAGACGCGCAGCGTCGTGGTTTCCGGCAGGAACACCTGGCGCGCGAGCAGGCCCAGCCGGCCCGGCAGGCGCAGGTCCACGCCCGCGAAGCGCTGCACGCCGCGGCGATTGCAGCGCAGGCGGTAGGCGAGGCGGGTGCGCGCCCGCGGCGGCAGGGTGCAGGCGAGCGGCAGGCCTTCGGTCTCGGCACTGTCGGGATGGTGGTCATGGATGTACAGCGGCAGCGCCCGCCGGCCCGCGTGAGAGAACTCCAGCACGACGTCGCGCCAGCAGCCGAGCGGCACGACCGGCGCGATCTCGCGGCGGCAGGCCGGCACCGGCTGGCGCAGCAGCAGCGCCGCCTCGAGCAGCAGCGCCGCGGCCAGCAGCGCGCCCGCGCCCCACCAGGCGCGCAGGGCGTCCGGCCACAGCGTGGCGGCGAGCGCGAGCACGACCCAGAGCGCCAGCAGGGGCAGCAGGCGCGGGCCGGGCAGCAGGCGGGGTAGGGCGGGGCGCATCAGAGGCGGGGCGCCTGTACCGAATCCAGGATCTGGCGCAGCACGTCGTCGCTGTCCAGGCCTTCCATCTCGAGTTCCGGCGAGAGCACCAGGCGATGGCGCAGCGCCGGTACTGCCAGGCGCTTGATGTCGTCGGGAATCACGAAGTCGCGCTCCGCCATGAGCGCGGCCACGCGTGCCGCGCGCAGCAGGGCGATGCCGCCGCGCGGGCCGGCGCCGATGGCCACGCCCGGCCATTGCCGGGTGGCGCGCACCAGCGCCACCGCGTAGTCGCGCACGCGGTCCTCGATGCGCACCGTGGCGGCCAGACGCTGCACGCCCTGCAGGGTCTCGGGCGACACCAGCGTGGCCAGGCTGTCCACGTCCAGCACGTCGCCGATGCGGCCCTGGGTCACCAGCGTGAGCAGCGCCTGCTCCTCGCGCTCGTCGGGGTAGTCGATGAGGATCTTGAGCAGGAAGCGGTCGAGCTGGGCCTCCGGCAGCGGGTAGGTGCCTTCCTGCTCGATGGGATTCTGCGTGGCCAGCACCATGAACGGCCGCGGCAGCGGGAAGGACTGGCCCTCGATGGTGACCTGGTTCTCCTGCATCACCTCGAGCAGCGCGGCCTGGGTCTTGGCCGGCGCGCGGTTGATCTCGTCGGCGAGCAGCAGGTGCGTGAACACCGGCCCCTTGCGGATCTTGAACTCCTGGCTCTTGAGCTCGTAGAGGGCATGGCCGGTGACGTCGGAGGGCATGAGGTCGGGCGTGAACTGGATGCGCGCGAAGCTGCCGCCGAAGGTGCGCGCCAATGCGCGCACCAGCAGGGTCTTGCCCAGCCCCGGCACGCCCTCGACCAGCACGTGGCCGCCGGCCACGAGCGCGACCAGCGCCAGCTCGATGGCCTCCTGCTGGCCCACCACGGCGCGGGCGATCTCGCCGCGCATGCGCGCGAGGATCTGCGCGGCCTTGGCCAGGTTGCCATTGGGCGCGGCCGTCTCGGGCCGGCTGTCCGGCGGAATCGGGGTATCGTTCATAGCGCTTTCCTCAAGCGGTTGAGCAGGCGGATGTCCGCCGCGAATTGCGGGAGATGGTCGGGCACGTCGCCGGCCAGCACGCGCTGCACGGCGCCGGCCTCGACCCCGGCGCGGCGCGCGATCTGCTCGGCCAGCGCGGCCGGCGCCAGGTGGCGCCATTGCGGGTGGCGGCGTTGCACGGTGGCCAGCAGGCGCTGGCGGCTGGCGTCATGCAGGCGGTCCAGGCCGCCGGCACGCAGCAGGTAGCGACCGCTGGCCTCCAGGTGCTCGGCGAGGCGCCGGCGCGCGGGCGCGGGCGCGGCCAGCAGCGGGCCGAAGCGGCGGCTCACCGCCCACAGCCAGGCGGCGAGGAGGACGGCGAGCGCAATCAGGAGCGCGGCCGCCTTTTCCCACACCAGCGCCAGCAGCGACGGGCGCTCGATCCCGTGCACCAGCCACACGCGGGCACCGGGCGCGGCGTCCACGAGGCGCAGCAGCAGCAGGGCGTGGTCGCCCTTGCCGAGGAGGCGGTTGCTGACCCAGGCGAGATCGCTGACCAGGGTGATGCGGCCGCGGCCGACGGCGAAGCGCAGGGCATGCGCGCCGTAGCGGTCCGCCACCTGCCATTGTGGCGTCCGGCCGCCGGGCTCCAGGAAGTACTCGGCCTGGAAGCGCGCCAGGATGCGGCCCTCGCGATCGAGCCGGGTCGGGCGCGGCCCGTCGTTCTGCAGGAGGACGGTGTGCTCCTGCTCGTTGAAGTCATGCTCGCGCAGGCGCACGTCGAGCTGGCGGGCGATCGCCTCCTCGGGCGGCTCCTTGCCCGGGGTCGCCTCCTGCAGCTCGGTGACGAGATGGCCGCCGCCTTGCACCCAGGCCATCAGCTGCGCCTGCTCGGCCTCGTCCAGATAGGCGGGGGGCGTGGCCAGCACCAGCACGTCGGCATGCGCGGGCAGGCCCCCGTACTCGGGCGCGAAGCGCACCTGCAGGCGCTCGCGCTCCAGCACGCGGCCGGCCGCCAGCCAGGGATTGAGGCGCGCCTCCCGGCTCTCGCCGCTGTAGCGGGTGTGGGTCTCGAGACGGAAACCCGCGGCGACGAGGGCGGCGAGCAGCAGCAGGAGCAGCGGGAACAGGCGTGCCCTCATGGCTGTTCCTCCGGCGTCGCCTCGAAGTGCTCGCGATAGAGCGCCAGCAGGCGCTCCGGATCCGCCGGGAGGCGACGCCCGTAGGCGAGAGCCATCCACGCCTGCACGATGGGGGCGAAGGCGGCTGCCACGACCGGGGCGCCGCTCCGCCGCGCCAGGCGCAGGCATTCCTCCTCAGTGGCGCTGTCGGGCAGGGCGATGCGGTGCTGCGTGGCGAGGGCGCGCAGCGCGCCACGGTAGAGCAGGCTGAGCGCGCCCAAGGCATCGCCCACGGCCCAGGCCGCGCGCGCCGCCTCCGCCACCGCCGCCGGCAGCGGCGTGTCCGCCAGCAGCAGCGAGCGCGCTTCCAGCACACGGCCGCGGGGCGGCGGACGGGTGCCGTCCAGGCGCGGCGCCAGCCACTGCCAGCCTCGCCACAGGAGCCAGCCCACCGCGAGCGCCAGCACCACCAGGGCCAGGTACTTGAACACCCGCGCCGCACCCGTCAGGTCCAGGTCGTGGTTGGCGCGGCTGCGCGAGGGGGAGCTCTTGAACCACTCGCGCAGCAGGCGCCGCAGCCAGTCCCGCATCACGGGGCTGGTGGCTGTCTCCTTGCGCCGGAATTCCGGGCTGTCCAGGATGGCGCGCGCCTCCTGTCGCAGGCGCGCGGCGTCCGCCGGCGACGCGTCGGCGGCGCCGGGCGCCGGTGCCATCGCTTCCGTCGCCGGCGCGACCACCGCCTCGGTGGCAGGCGGCGGCGCGGCATGCGCGGCATGCGCGGCGGCGGCCAGGCAGGCCAGGAGCAGGAGTCGCTTCACGGCGCCTTCCCCGCGCCGGCGAGGCGCTCGCGCAGGTGGCGGAAGGCCAGCTCCAGGTCCCAGGCCTCGAGCTCGGTGCGACGATTCAGGTAGAGCGAGAAGCCGGCCGCGACATAGAAAGGCTCCACCACGCTCATGGCGGCGTACCAGGCGAGCACGGTGGCCGCCTCGGCCGCCGGGTGCGGCGCCTGCCCGCTGAACAGGGTCCACAGGTCGGGCACCACGCCCTCGGGCGCGAACCAGAACAGCAGGCTGAGCACCGCCAGCGTCAGGAAGAACTCGAAGTGCGCCATCACGACCTGCAGCCACTGCGCCCGCCCCGTGTACTGGTGGCCAAGCAGGGCAAGGCGGGCCTGGCGCTCGGGCGCGGGCAGGTCCTCCAGCAGCCAGACGGGAAGCTGGTAGGCGCGGCTCAGGCTGATGCGGCGCCACAGCAGGTGGCTGCCGAGGCCCTGGCGGACACTGCCCGCGAGCAGGCGCAGCATGTCGCGCGTGCCGGGGGTGTCGCCGAACACGCGCCGGCTGAGCACGATGAGCAGCGCATGGTCGTACAGCGGCTTCAGCCACCACAGCACGAAGGCCGCGGCCGACAGCTGCAGCCACAGCGAGGCGGCCAGCACCAGCGCCAGCACCGGCAGCGTCACCGCGAACCAGGCGCGCCACACCGCGCCGGCCTCGGCCTGCACCAGGCGCAGGCCGAGGTCGGCGGCCTCGTAGGGGCGGCGCGGACGCACCGCGAGGCGCAGGTCAGCGAGGCGCATGCGTGGCCTCCCCGCCGCGGCCGGCCAGCAGGAAGTACAGGGCCACCGCGCTCCACAACACGGCGGCGACGCCGTACTTCACCGCCGCCGGGATCTGCGTGCTCGACGACCAGAAGGCCTCCAGCAGCGCCGCCAGCACCAGGAAGAGCGTGGCGCCATAGATGATCTTCACCGCCTCCCGCGCCTGCAGGCGCAGGGCGTCGCCGCGCCTCAGGCGGCCCGGCGCGACCAGCGCCCGCCCGAGCATGAGGCCGGCCATGCCGCAGAGGACGATGGCGGTGAGTTCGAAGGCGCCGTGGCCGCAGACGAAGGACCAGAAGGTCTCGGTGTAGCCGATGCGGGTCAGGTGGCCCGCCACAGCGCCGATGCCGATGCCGTTGAACAGCAGGATCACCAGGCTGCCGACGCCCGCCAGCATGCCCCCGGCGAAGGTGCGGAACCCGATGCCGATGTTGTGCTGCACGTAGTAGCCGAACATGAGGAAGTTGCTGGCGTCGTCGCGGCGGTAGCCGATGGTGCGCCGCGCCGGGTCGTACATTTCCTCGAATTCGCGCACCTGGCTGGCGTCGACCACGCTGTAGATCAGCGAGGGATGCCACCAGATGGCCAGCGCGATGGCGACGAAGGCGCCGTAGAACACCAGCGCCGACAGGGCGAACAGCCCGGCGTGGGCACGCACCAGCGCGGGAAAGTCGCGCAGCAGGAAATTGGCCGCGACGCCGCCCAGCGGCTGGCGCGAGCGGTAGAGGCGGTAGTGCCCGCGCACCACCAGCTGGTTGAGGCGCTCCACCAGCGCCGGCGGGTAGTGGCGGCCGCGGGCGAGCGCGAGGTGCTGGCAGGCCTGCCGGTAGCGCTCGGGCAGGGCCTGTGCGTCCGCCGTGCCCGCCCGGGCCGCCAGTGCGGTTTCCAGCGCCCGCCAGTCCGCCTCGTGGCGGCGCATGAACTCCTGCGGGCTCATCGTTCCCCCGCCAGCCAGCGGGCCAGACCGCGCAGCTTTTCGACGCCGGCCCGGCCCCGCGCGCGGGTGAGGGGCTGCAGCAGGTCGGCCAGCTCCTCCTGTCGGGCAGGGGAAAGGCGGGCGCTGCGTTCCGCGAAGGCGATGATGGCCTTCTGCTCGGCCAGGCGCAGCTTCAGGCCCGGCGCCATCGCCGGCGCCAGGGGCAGGACCGGCGCCTGGGGCGGTTCCGGCGCCCACACCACCAGGGTGCCGGCCGCCATGTCGCCGAGGCGCTGGAAGCGCGGATGGAACAGCATGGCGACGAGGCCGAAGCCGAACAGGAAGGGCAGGAAGTCGGCGGCGCGCAGCAGGTTGCGGATCACCGAGGCGGCGACGCCCACGGGGCGGCCGTCGGCCTCCACCACGCGCAGGCCGACGACGCGCTTGCCGGGCGTCGCGCCCTGGGCGAGCAGCTCGAAGGCCACCGGGTAGAGCCACTCCACCAGGAAATAGGCGAGCAGCATCAGGCCGATGCCGACGTGGCCGAAGGAGCCGATCAGGAGCAGGGCCAGCACGAGCAGCGCGCCGCGCAGCAGCAGGTCGATGACAAAGGCGGTGGCGCGCGGCACCGGCCCCGCGGGCACGAGGCTGAGGTCGACGCCCTCGGGCGTGGGGACGGACTGGCTGGTGTCGAGCATCAGGGCAGGATCCGCACGGTCGGGGCGGATCCGCGGTGGCCGAGCATGCGGGCATCCCTGGCAATGGCCGGTGGCGAACACGGCCTTCGATTATGCAGAAGGCCCCGTCCGCACAGAAGCCTGCCCGCGTTGCAATGAAGCCGGCACCCGCCCGGGCGGGTGCCGGGGGATCAGCGGCCCGGGGCCTCCGCCGCGGCGTCGGCCGGGCGTTCGCCCACCTTGACCTTGAACTCCAGCTCGCGCTTGCCGCGCAGCACCGACACCGGCACCTCGACGCCGGGCTTGAGGCCGGCGATCAGGTTGATGGCCTGGGCCGCGTTGTCCACGCCCTTGCCGTTGATGCGCACCATGATGTCGCCGGGCTCCAGGCCGCCGCTCCAGGCCGGGCCGCCGCGCATCACGCCGGCGATGGCCACGCCCTTCTGCGCCGGCGTCGCGATGTGCGCCGCCAGCTGCGGATCAACGGTGCGCACCTCGATGCCCATCCAGCCGCGCACCACGCGGCCCTCCGAGATCAGCGACTGCATCACCGTGCGCGCCAGCGTCACCGGGATGGCGAAGCCGATGCCCATGCTGCCGCCGCTCTGCGAGTAGATGGCGGAGTTGATGCCGACCAGGTTGCCGGAGACGTCGATGAGGGCGCCGCCCGAGTTGCCGGGGTTGATGGCGGCATCGGTCTGTATGAAGTCTTCGTAGGTATTGATGCCGAGGCCCTGGCGCCCGGTGGCGGAGATGATGCCCTGGGTCACCGTCTGGCCGACGCCGAAGGGATTGCCGATGGCGAGCACCACGTCCCCCACCTGCATGGGGCCCTCGCGCAGCGGCAGCACCGGCAACTGGTCCAGGGTGATGCGCAGCAGGGCGAGGTCGGTGCCGGGGTCGGCGCCGATCACGCGCGCCTTGGTCTCGCGTCCGTCCTGCAGCTTCACCACGATCTCGTCGGCCTGCGCCACCACGTGGTTGTTGGTGAGCACGTAACCCTCGGGACTGACGATGACGCCCGAGCCCAGGCTGGCCTCCATGCGGTCCTCCGGCATCCCTTCGCCGAAGAAGCGGCGCAAGAAGGGGTCCGCCAGGAAGGGATTGCTCATGCGCACTTTCTGCGTGGTGAAGATATTGACCACGGCGGGTGCGGCGGACTTCACCGCGGCGGCGTAGGACACCGGCCCGTTGCCGGCGGCCACCGCCGGCGGCAGCGGACGCGGCGCCGCCAGCGTGGGCGGCGCGTTGTCCCGCCCGGGCCACAGGCCGGGACGGGTGAGAAGAAAGCCAAGGAGGATGGCCAGGAGAATCCAGGGCAGGGCGATCCTGAGACGCATGGGGGGGTTTCCTCTACATCCGGGTCGGGCGAATATGGTGACGAGTATTTAGGTCTTCAACTGGACGTCTGTAAATGACCACTACGCTGCGCGAGATCCTGTCCCTGCTCGACGCCACCCTGGAGCCCTGGCGCTTCCAGGACTACTGCCCCAACGGCCTGCAGGTGGAAGGGCGCGGCCATGTGCGGCGCGTGGTGTCAGGGGTGACGGCCTCGGCGGCGCTCATCGACGCCGCCATCGACCGCGGCGCCGACGCCCTGCTCGTCCATCATGGTTATTTCTGGAAGGGGGAGGACCCGCGCATCACCGGCATGAAGCGCGCCCGCCTCAACAAGCTGCTGGCGCACGACATCTCCCTGATCGCCTACCACCTGCCGCTGGACGCGCACCCGGAGCTGGGCAACAACGCCCAGCTGGCGCGCGAGCTGGGCCTGGTCATCGACGGCCCGCTGGACCCCGCCAACCCGCGCGTGCCCGGCAACACCGCCACGCTGGCCACTCCGGTCAGCGTAGCCGATTTCGCCACCCACGTCGGGCGCATCCTGGGGCGCACGCCCCAGGTCATCCCCGGCGGCCCGGAAAAGATCCGCCGCGTCGGCTGGTGCACCGGCGCCGCCCAGGGCTATATCGAGCAGGCCATTGCGCATGGCCTGGACGCCTTCCTGTCCGGCGAGATCTCCGAGCCCACCGTACACGCCGCGCGCGAGGCCGGCATCACCTACCTCGCCTGCGGCCACCACGCCACCGAGCGCTACGGCGCGCGTGCCCTCGGCGAGTTCCTGCAGGCCCGACTCGGCGTGCCCGTGGAATTCGTGGACATCGACAACCCGGTGTAAGCGGGCGCTCTGGACCAGAGCGCCCGGGGCGGCCTAGAACATGGCGTGCTGGACTCCGTAGGCGGCCACGCCGCCCAGGAAGCCCAGCAGGGCCAGGGCGCTGATGTTGCGCAGGTACCAGAAGAAGTCGATGC
The DNA here is from genome assembly GCA_036275595.1 of Moraxellaceae bacterium. Lineage (GTDB taxonomy): Bacteria > Pseudomonadota > Gammaproteobacteria > Pseudomonadales > Moraxellaceae > UBA2031. Next base: position 2,487 of record DASUDN010000120.1, on the reverse strand, counting down.
GCTCCATGCCCATGGCGGCCACGCCGGCGGCCGAGCCGATGATGAGGCAGCTGCCGCCGGTGCCGGCGCAGAAGGCCAGCAGTTCCCAGAAGTCACCGTCCACCACGAAGCGCCCCAGCCACTGCGCCTGGTCCGCCGGCGCCGCCGCCACCACGTCCGGCGTCAGCAGCGGATACATCTTCATGGCGCCCGCCACCAGCGGCACGTTGTCCACCACGGCGGAGAGCAGGCCGATGGCGACATTGATCGCGTACACGTTGCCCAGGTGGTCCTTGAGCACGCCCGCCAGCTGCGTCAGATGGCCGGCCGTGGCCAGGCTGGACACGGCCAGCAGGATGCCCAGGAAGAAAAGCACGCTGGTGGTGTCGATGCGGCGCAGCACGCTGGCCACCGAGAGCGGATGCCGGTCCTCCTCGTTCTTGCCGCGGTGGATGATTTCCGTGGTGATCCACAGCACGGCCAGGCCCAGCAGCACGCCCATGTAGGGCGGCAGGTGCGTCAGCGTCTTGAACACCGGGATGAAGAGCAGCGAGCCGATGCCCAGCGCGAAGACCAGGTTGCGCTCGAAGGGCGTGGTGGGATTGCGCCGGCTGGCGTCGTCCTCCTCGACGCGCTGCGGGCGCTGTGCCTCGCCCTTGAGCACGAAGGTCAGCACCAGCAGCGGCACCAGCAGGCAGACCAGGCTGGGAATGAACAGCGCCTTCACGATGCCCGAGGCGGAAATCTGGTTGCCGATCCAGAGCATGGTGGTGGTGACGTCGCCGATGGGCGACCAGGCGCCGCCGGCGTTGGCGGCGATGACGATGATGCCGGCGAAGAACCAGCGCTCGCGCGGCTCCGCGACCAGGCGCCGCAGCAGCGAGATCATCACGATGGTGGTGGTGAGGTTGTCCAGCGCGGCCGAAAGGAAAAAGGTGATCAGGCCGATCAGCCACAGCAGGGAGACCTTGCGCGTGGTGGTGATGCGGTCGGTGATGACCTTGAAGCCGTCGTGGGCGTCGACCAGTTCCACGATGGTCATGGCGCCCATCAGGAAGAACAGGATCTCGGCGATCTCGCCCAGGTGCTCGCGCAGGGCATGCACCACGGTGTGCGAGCTGCCGCCGGGCAGGATGGCCTCGGCGCCCAGCACCAGCAGGGTCCAGGTGGCCACGGCCGTGAGCAGGGCGGAGGCCGCCTTGTTGATGTTGAGCGGGTGCTCGAAGGCGATCATCAGATAGCCGAGCACGAACACGGCGATCATCAGCATGTACATGGGGAAGGACTCCTTGGTGGAAAAAACAAGAAAGCCGGCGGATGCCGGCTTTCTTGTTGCCATGAGGCGATCAGGACCAGAACTTGGCGATCAGCGGACCGAAGGCCACGATCAGCAGGCCCGCGCCCATCACCGCGACGGGCAGGATCCAGCGCTCGTAGCGGCGGTAGAAGCCGAGGTGCTTCACTTCCTCGCCGGCCTTCTCGGTTTCCTCCTCGCCCACCACCTGGCGCAGCAGCAGCTGGTTCAGCGCCACCGGCGGCGACAGGTAGCCGAGCTCGAAGGCCACCAGCACCATCATCCAGAAGTGCACCGGATCGATGTTGTTGGCGTAGGCGATGGGGGCGATGGTGGCGGACACCAGGATCACGGCGCCGAAGGGGTCCATGACCATGCCGATGAACACCATCATGCCCACGAACAGCGCCATGGCCACCCAGACGTTGGGGAACTGGTGCGGGAAGGCTTCCATCACGCCCGAGCGTTCCACCACGCCGCCCATGGACAGCGACAGTGCCATCAGCAGGATCAGCGCGCCGATGTGGCCGATGGTCTCGGTGGACGCGAAGCGGATCGCGTTCTCCATGGCCTTGAAGCCGCGGCCCGGCACCGCCGCGGAGGCGGCACCGACTTCGTCCGGGCTTTCATCCGGCTTGCGGTCCTTGCGCAGGCGGTCGTAGATCAGCAGGAAGAGCATGATGATGGGCATGATCACCGGGGCGGTGAACTCGTCCAGCTTGGTGTTGAGGGCGAACTTGTAGAACAGCACCACCACCGCGAACACGACGATATAGGGCACCACCGGGCCGACGGCACGCAGGGTCGCGGGAATGGCGATGCTGGGATGCTCCAGCTTCACGCGGGTGGTGCGCGACATCTGCGCCGCCACCAGGAACAGCGTGGAGGTCAGGAAGAACACCGCCACGCCCCAGCCGTACAGCTGCTGGGTGGTGACCTGCTTGTTCAGGGCCGCGATCAGCACGATCAGCAGGCAGGGACGCAGCACCACGCCCAGCGAGCCGGACATGGCGGCGGCGGCCAGGGCGAACTGGCGACGCCCGCCGGCATGGCGCACCTCGTGGTAGATCAGGGCGCCGGCCGCGATCACGAAGATGCCCGAGGCGCCGGTGTAGGCGGTGGGCAGGGCGGCGCCCAGCAGGATGATGTACGTCAGCATTTCCGGCGACAGCTTCCAGGGACGCAGCAGGTCCAGGAAGCGGTCCACCATCTGC
>DASUDN010000119.1:0-4560 GCA_036275595.1 Moraxellaceae bacterium | reverse complement strand
CCGGCGACCAGCACGTGGATGTCGCCACCGATGGCCTTGGCGGCGGTGACCGTGTTGAGCGTGGCGCCCTTGAGGGAGGCGTTGTCGTGTTCGGCGTAGACGAGAATGCTCATGTTCAGATCACCTTCGCTTCGTTCTTCAGCTTTTCAACGAGTTCGTCGACGGTCTTGACCTTGATGCCGGCCTTGCGCTCGGCGGGCGGCTCGACCTTCAGGGTCTTGACGGAGGCCAGGGCGGACACGCCGTAGTCGGCCGGGGACTTGGTGTCCAGCGGCTTCTTCTTGGCCTTCATGATGTTGGGCAGGGAGGCGTAGCGCGGCTCGTTCAGGCGCAGGTCGGTGGTGACCACGGCCGGGAGGTTGAGCTCCACGGTCTGCAGGCCGCCGTCGATTTCGCGGGTGACCTGGGCCTTGCCGCCCTCGACCTTCACCACGGAGGCGAAGGTGCCCTGCGGAAGGCCGGCCAGCGCGGCCAGCATCTGGCCGGTCTGGTTGTTGTCGCCGTCGATGGCCTGCTTGCCGAGGATGATGAGCTGGGGCTGTTCGGCGTCGACGATGCCCTTGAGGATCTTGGCGATGGCCAGGGGCTGGGCGTCTTCGTCGGTCTGGACCAGGATGGCGCGGTCGGCGCCGAGGGCCAGCGCGGTGCGCAGCTGTTCCTGGGCGACGGCGGGGCCGACGGTGGCGACGACGATCTCGGTGACGATGCCCTTTTCCTTCAGACGCACCGCTTCTTCCACGGCAATCTCGTCAAAGGGGTTCAGGGCCATCTTGACGTTGGCAAGTTCAACGCCCGTCTTGTCCGCCTTGACGCGAACCTTCACGTTGTAGTCAACAACGCGCTTGACAGCAACAAGAGCCTTCATGGAATCCTCGGCTGAGTTGTTCGGATTAGAGATAGTGGCAATCCGGGATCAGGATAGCCCCGGGGTACCGCCCGGGCAGGAAGGGACCCTGCCGAAAAGGTGCCGTATCTTGAAGGCTGCCCCGGGCCGGGTCAAGTGACGCAAATCCTCAAAAACACTGGCAAAAGCGCCAATAAAAAGGCCGCCCGCAGGCGGCCTTTTCGCGACCGGCCGGTCTTACTTGCCGTCCTTCTCGTGCAGCGTCCGGTTGCCCATGCGGACGCCGGAGCTCAGCAGGAAGTCGAAGAAAGCGTCCTGGTCGGTGATGACGTTCTTGTAGAACGCCGACTTGGACAGGGCGGCCGCGCCGTGGGCCAGGGCCCAGGCGGCACAGATGTGGAACTCGGGCGGCACGTCGGCCAGCTTCTGCTCCTCGATGCGCGCCTTGATGATGCTGGTCAGCTTCTCGAAGTTGGAGGCGCGGATGGCGTGCAGCTTGTCCAGCAACTGGGGCACGGCCTTGTCGGCCATGAGCTTGGACTCGAGGCGGTCGAACAGGAGGTACTTGTCCGGGTCCTGGACACGGAAGCGGAAGTACTCCCGCATCAGGGCCTCCTTGTCGTTGGTGATGTCGACGCGGCGGAACAGGTCGGCCAGCTCCTCCTCGTAGCGGATCATCAGGAGCAGGTAGATCTCGTTCTTGGTCTCGAAGTGCTTGTAGATGGTGCCTTTGCCGATGCCGACGCGGTCCGCGATCATCTCGACGGTGACGCGGTCCTCGCCCTGCTCCATGAAGAGCTGAAGGGCGCAATCCAGGATGGCTTGCTCACGCTGCCGGAACTCGCGGGCTTTCTGCGTAGCCTTCGCCAGATCACTCATCTTTTCCCCCAGGAGACCAGGCCGCCAGCCACGGCCCCGGCGCAAGGATTCTCGCGACCAGGTGAGGGCCGCGACCAGGCTGCAAATTATAAACAGCCGAGCCCGGATATGACCAGAAAGTCATTGGGCTTTTCCGCAACAAACACTTCCCCTCCGGCCACCGGCCATCCCGGGGCCGGTCATCCCGGCCGGCGGGCCGCGGCCGTGACCCGGCCGTTCGCCGGAGAAGCCACGCGAAACTGGCAATCCGGCCGATCCGGGCTTTACTCAGGGAAGGCCCGCCACCCGCGTACCCCCGCCGGCGGGCCTGGCATGTTGTACTCCTTCTTGACCCGGCGTCACCCCCAGACGCCGGGTACTTTTTTGCACCTGCCCAGGCCCTCCCCGACCGGTCCCGCGCCCCCTCCCTGCAACGCCCCGGCACCCGCCTCAGCCCACGCCGAACAGCCGCCGGAAATTGGCCGAGGTGAGTTCGCCCAGCGCCTCGGGACTCAGGCCGCGAAGCTCCGCCACCGCCCGCGCCACGTCCACCACATAGGCGGGCTGGTTGCTCTTGCCGCGGTTCGGCACCGGCGCCAGCCAGGGCGAGTCGGTCTCGATCAGCAGCCGCTCCGCCGGTACGCGGCGGGCCACCTCGCGCAGGTCGGCCGCATTGGCGAAGGTCACGATGCCCGAGAAGGAGATGTAAAAGCCCAGGTCCAGGGCAGCCTTCGCCGTGTCCCAGTCCTCCGTGAAGCAGTGCAGCACGCCGGCGCCCGCGCCTTCCTCGCGCAGGATGGCGATGGTGTCGGCACGCGCCGCCCGGGTGTGGACCACCAGCGGCTTGCCGGTGCGGCGCGCCGCCTCGATGTGCTTGCGGAAGCGCCGCTGCTGGTCGGCCGGCTGCTCCTGGTCATAGTGGTAGTCGAGACCGGTCTCGCCGATCGCCACCACGCGCGGGTGCGCGGCGAGCTCGACCAGGCGCTCGATCTCCGGCTCCAGTGAATCGAGGTGCAGGGGATGGACGCCGACCGATGCCGACACGTCCGCATGCGCCTCGGCCACGGCGAGGACCGAAGGCAGGCTTTCCAGGTCGACACCGATGCAGAGGAAATGGCCCACCCCCCGCGCGCGGGCGGCGTCGAGGGCGCCCTCCAGGGTGGTGCCGAGGCGGTCGAGGTCGAGGCGGTCGAGGTGGCAGTGGGAGTCGATGTACATGGGCAGGATGCGTCGGTGGAAAGTCCAGGGGCCCGGCTGGGGACGGCGCGCGGGGCCCTGAAAGCAAGAGGCCGGCATTCAGGCCGGCCTCGGGGAGGGGGTGCCGCCTACATGGTATGCGTGGGACGGTCCGCCTTGAGCGCGCCGGCGAGGATGGTCTCGATCTTGCGGCGGGCCTTGTCGCCCTCCTCGCCGGTCAGCTGGATGCCGATGCCCTGGGCGCGCACGCCCTGCTGGCGCGGATTGATCCAGATGACCTTGCCGGTGAGGGGGATGCGCTCGGGGTCGTCGACCAGGGTGAGCAGCACGAAGACTTCCTCGCCCAGCTTGCACTGGCGGGTGGTGGGCAGGAACAGGCCGCCCCCCTTCACGAAGGGCATGTAGGCATTGTACAGCGCCACCTTGTCCTTGATGGCCTGGTTGATGATGCCGCCGGCGCGGGGCATGTTCATGGGGGAAACCTCTCGAATCGGCGCGTTGTTATTGTGCGGCCGCCAGGGGCAGCCGTTTCCATTCGCTGAAGGCCGCATCCAGCAGGACGCCACCCGCCACGTTGCCCGCCAGCAGGCGCTGCTTGTCCGCCAGGCCCTGGCTGAAGGCCAGCACGGCCGCGGGCGTCACGCGCCGGGCCACTGCCGCGATTATAGGCGCCAGATCGCGGTGTTTGACAACGGGGGCACCGGCCGCCTGCCGTGCAATATCCTCGCACAGGCTGGAGAGGGCAGGCAGCACGGACTCGGCGCCCAGGCCCTGCCAGCGCTGCGCCACCGCGAGCGCCGTCACCTTGCCGTCGCGCAGGCCGCCGAGGTCGCGCAGCAGTCGCTCGCGCTCCGGATACCAGGCGGCGTCGCGCAGGGCCAGGGCCGCAAGCGGCGCGCCGTCGGTGAGCTCCAGCAGCAGCCGGGCCTCGCCGGCGTCCCCCACCAGCGGTTCCAGCCACGCCAGGGCGTCGGCCGTGGCCGGCATGCCCAGCTGCAGCTGCTGGCAGCGGCTGCGGATGGTGGCGGGCAGGCCCAGCGGCTGCGCGCTCAGCAGCAACAACAGGGTCCGCTGCCCGGGCTCCTCGAGGGTCTTGAGCAGGGCGTTGGCCGCCTGCACGTTCATCACGTGCGCCGGTTCCACGGTCACTACCCGGTAGCCCCCGAGCTGGGCCGACTTGGCGGCGAACTCCACCACCTCGCGCACCTGGTCCACCTTGATCACACGGGCAACCTTGCCGGTCTTGGCGTCGGTTTCCGGGACCAGCTCGAGCAGGTCGGGATGGCTGCCGGCCGTCAGCAGGGAGCAGCTCTTGCACTTGCCACAGGCGCCGGTGGCCGTCGGCGCCTGACACAGCAGGTAGGCGGCGAAGGCGCGCGCCAGGCGCTGCTTGCCGATGCCGGCAGGACCGCCCAGCAGGAGGGCGTGGGGCAGGCGCTCGTCCTGCGCCAGCGCCACCAGGCGCTGCCAGGGCCCCTGGTGCCAGGCGTAGGGAAAACAGGGCCAGGGGGCGCGCGCGATGTCGTCGCTCATGTCCCCTCCTCCAGCCAGGCATCCAGCGCGGCACGGATGGACGCCTGCACCGCCGGCAGCGGCTGCGCGGCGTCGATCACCCGGAAACGCCCCGGCTCGGCGGTGGCGCGCGCGCGGTAGGCGCCGCG
>DASUDN010000118.1:0-18969 GCA_036275595.1 Moraxellaceae bacterium | reverse complement strand
CTCTGCCGCCGCCGCAAGAACAACCCGCTGCTGGTGGGCGAGCCCGGCGTCGGCAAGACCGCCATCGCCGAGGGCCTGGCCTGGCTGATCATCGAGGGCAAGGTGCCGGACGCCATCGCCAACAGCGTGGTGTACTCGCTGGACCTCGGCGCGCTGCTGGCCGGCACCAAGTACCGCGGCGACTTCGAGAAGCGCTTCAAGGCGCTGCTCACCGAGCTCAACAAGCACGAGGGTGCCATCCTCTTCATCGACGAGATCCACACCATCATCGGTGCGGGGGCGGCGAGCGGCGGCGTCATGGACGCCTCCAACCTGATCAAGCCGGTGCTGGCCAACGGCTCGCTCAAGTGCATGGGCTCCACCACCTACCAGGAATACCGCGGCATCTTCGAGAAGGACCGCGCGCTGTCGCGCCGCTTCCAGAAGATCGACGTCAAGGAACCGACGGTGGAGGAGACCTACCAGATCCTCAAGGGCCTGAAGTCGCGCTTCGAGGAGCACCACGGGGTGAAGTACGCCGACAAGGCGCTGCAGACCGCCGCGGAGCTGGCCGACCGCTACATCAACGAGCGCTTCCTGCCGGACAAGGCCATCGACGTGATCGACGAGGCCGGCGCCTACCAGCGCCTGCAGGTGCCCTCCAAGCGCAAGAAGACCATCGGCGTGAACGAGATCGAGGAGATCGTCGCCAAGATCGCGCGCATCCCGCCGAAGTCGGTCACCGCCAATGACAAGGAGTCGCTCAAGAACCTGGAGCGCGACCTGCGCATGACGGTGTTCGGCCAGGACGAGGCGATCACGGCGCTGTCCGCCGCGATCAAGCTGTCCCGCGCCGGCCTCAAGGCGCCGGAAAAGCCCATCGGCTGCTTCATGTTCTCGGGCCCCACCGGCGTCGGCAAGACCGAGGTCACCAAGCAGCTGGCCAAGACGCTGGGCATCGAGCTGATCCGCTTCGACATGTCCGAGTACATGGAGCGGCACACGGTGTCGCGCCTGATCGGCGCCCCTCCGGGCTATGTGGGATATGACCAGGGCGGCCTGCTGACCGAGGCGATCACCAAGCATCCGCACTGCGTGCTGCTGCTGGACGAGATCGAGAAGGCGCACCCGGAGGTCTTCAACCTGCTGCTGCAGGTCATGGACCACGGCACCCTGACCGACAACAACGGCCGCAAGGCGGACTTCCGCAACGTGATCCTGGTGATGACCACCAATGCCGGCGCCGAGATGACCTCGCGCTCCAGCATCGGCTTCACCCAGCAGGACCACAGCACGGACGGCATGGAGGTGATGAAGAAGATGTTCACCCCCGAGTTCCGCAACCGCCTGGACGCCATCATCCAGTTCAAGCCGCTGGACACGGTGGTGATCGCCAACGTGGTGGACAAGTTCCTGGTGGAGCTGCAGGCCCAGCTGGACGACAAGCACGTGGTGCTGGAAGTGGACGACGAGGCCCGCACCTGGCTGGCCGAGCACGGCTACGACAAGCTCATGGGCGCGCGTCCCATGGCCCGCCTGATCCAGGAGGAGCTCAAGAAGCCGCTGGCCGAGAAGATCCTCTTCGGCGAGCTGGCCGATCATGGCGGCCACGTGCATGTGTCGGTGGAGAACGACCACCTCTCGCTGGAGGTGGAGGAGCGGGAGGCCGAGCCGGCCTGATCGCTCTCCGGCGTCATGTCCCCACGCAAGGGCGGGAGTTTTTCCCGCCCTTTGCTTTTTCTGGCTTCCCCCGGAGTCGAGTCCTTCGGCATCGGCTGCTCAGCTCCCACCCCACCTTCCGAGAGTCTTCGGGCGCTGGGGCGGGGGCGCCCCGGCCCTGCGGCCGGGGACACCCCCACCCCATCACCCAACGCTTTCCGGGGCCCCGGCTGAAGCATGAGCCGGAGGCCGGCGGCGTCGGCTTCGCCTCGCCTCAAGGGCGCAAGAGCAGAAGAGCAAAGAGCGAGAGAACCTGGCGGGATGAACAGGGACGCGCAGGAGGGAGGCAGCATCATGAGGGGCAAGCCCTCTGCGTGATGGTGGCGGGCTCAGGAGGCGCGTGACCTGTAGGCGCATCCCTTGCGCGTTGCCGGTTTGTCGCCAGGGCAGGCGGCACGTCCTGTGGGTGTTTTCGGATTGCCGGTCTTGAGGCGAGGCGCAGCCGACGCCGCCGGCCACGGACCCGGGCACTTGCCGAGGGCACAACGGGAAGTGTGGGGGTGATGGGGTGAGGGTGGTCCTGCCGAAGGGCGGGGCCGCCCTCATCCCAGCGCCCGAAAAGCACCGGCGGTGGTCACGGCAATGAAACGGCGCACGCAAGGTCCGGTGACGGGGCAACAACTCAACCAAAGCGGGCAAACAAAAAAGCCACCGCGGGGGTGGCTTTCTGGTGCCGCTGCCGGCTTAGCGGACGCGGTAGGTGATGCGGCCCTTGGTCAGGTCGTAGGGCGTCATTTCCACCTTCACGGCGTCGCCGGTCAGGATGCGGATGTAGTGCTTGCGCATCTTGCCGGAGATGTGGGCGGTCACGATGTGGCCGTTCTCCAGCTGGACGCGGAACATGGTGTTGGGCAGCGTCTCGATGACGACGCCATCCATTTCCAGTGAATCTTCTTTCGACATGCAGCGGGGCTCCTCGTTGGGCGCTGGCTTGAAAACCGGCGCATTCTGCCTGAAATCCCCCCGGCAGGCAAAGGCGGGCGGACTGGTCGCGACGGGCTGCGGAATGGCCCCCCGGGCACCTGATTTCGGCGGGGGAGTGGGGTAGGCTTGCCGGTCATCCGGTTTCCCGGCAGGCCTTGCAGGAGACACCCATGCAATTCGAATTCGCCACCACGCCCCGCGTCATCGTCCGTCCCGGCGCCACCACCGGCAGCCCCGACTGGCTGGCCGGCCTGTCCGGCCACCGCCTGTTCGTGATCACGGACCCCGGCCTGGTCAGGGCCGGCGTCGTGGCCCCCGTGGTCGCCGCCCTGGAGGCGGCTGGCCGCGCCGTGACCGTCTATGACGAGGTCGAGGCCGATCCGCCCGAGGCGCGCGTCATGGCCACCGTGGCCGCCGCCCGCGCCGCCGGCGCCGAGATCGTGGTCGGCCTGGGCGGGGGCAGCTCAATGGATACCGCCAAGCTCGTGGCCCTGCTGGCCGCGACGGAGCAGCCGCTGGCGGTCATCTACGGTATAGGCCTCGCCCGCGGTCCGCGCCTGCCCCTGGTACAAATTCCCACCACGGCCGGCACCGGTTCCGAAGTCACCCCCATCGCCATCGTCACCACGCCGACCCAGGAAAAGAAGGGCGTGGTGTCGCCGCTGCTGTACCCGGACGTGGCCGTGCTGGATGCCGACCTGACCCTGGGCCTGCCGCCCGCGGTCACGGCCATGACCGGTATCGACGCCATGGTCCACGCCATCGAGGCGTATACCAGCAAGCTGAAGAAGAATCCCCTGGCCGACAGCCTGGCGCGTGAAGCCCTGCGCCTGCTTTACGAGCACCTGCCACGGGTGCTGGCCGACGGGAGCGACCGCGAGGCGCGCTCGGCCATGCTGGCCGGCTCGATGATGGCGGGCATGGCCTTTGCCAACGCCCCGGTGGCGGCCGTGCACGCGCTGGCCTATCCCCTGGGCGGGCACTTCCACGTGCCGCACGGACTCTCCAACGCGCTCGTGCTGGCGCCGGTGCTGGGCTACAACCTGCCGGCGGCGCAGCCGCTGTACGCCGAGCTGGCGGCGGTGGTGAGCCCGGGCCAGCGCTTTGCCGAGCCCGCCGCGGCGGCGGCCTGGTTCGTGGACGATATGGCGCGCCTGGTGGCGGCCATGCCCTTCGCGCAGCGCCTGTCCGAGGTCGGCGTGGCTGCCCACGACCTGGACCGGCTCGCCACCGACGCCATGAAGGTGGAGCGCCTGCTGGTGAACAATCCGCGCGAGATGACCTTCGCCGCCGCGCGCGACATCTACGCCAGCGTGCTGTAGGCGACCTGCTCCGTTCAGACTGATAAAGGCGGGTGCCGCGCCGGCCCGCGCCCCCGACAACAAGGATTCCTGCATGCCCGCTCCCCGCTCGCCCCGCGAGGCCTTTGCCCACTTCATGCCGCTGGCCACGCGCTGGATGGACAACGATGTGTATGGCCACGTCAACAACGTGCAGTACTACAGTTACTTCGACACTGCCGTGAACCATTACCTGATCACCTCCGGCTGGCTGGACATCCACCACGGCGAGGTGGTCGGCCTGGTGGTGGAGACACGCTGCTCCTACGCTGCCTCCATTGCCTTCCCTGACGAGCTCGACATCGGCCTGCGCGTGGAGAAGCTGGGCAACTCCAGCGTGCGCTACGGCATCGGCATCTTCCGTCGCGGCGAGGCGCTGGCGGCGGCGGAGGGCCATTTCATCCATGTCTACGTGGACCGCAAGACCAACACCCCCGTGCGCGTGCCCGATGCGCTGCGCGCCGTGCTGCAACCCCTGCTGAGGGAAACGGGAGAGAGCAAGTGAAGCTGGAGCTGAAACGTCCGGACCTGCTGCGCACGCAGCTGCCCATCGCCGGCCGCTGGGTCGACGCCGACGCGGGAGGCCGCCTGCCCGTCACCAATCCCGCCACCGGCGAGCGCATCGCCGACGTGCCGCGCGCCGGGCGCGCGGAAACGGAACGCGCCATCCGCGCCGCGGAAGAGGCGCTGCCGGCCTGGCGCGCGCGCACGGCCAAGGACCGCGCGCAGGTGCTGCGGCGCTGGTACCAGCTCATGATGGAGCACCAGGAGGACCTGGCGCGCATCCTGACCTGGGAGCAGGGCAAGTCGCTGGCCGAGGCGCGCGGCGAGATCGCCTACGGCGCCGCCTTCATCGAATGGTTCGCCGAGGAGGGCAAGCGCGTCTATGGCGACCTCATTCCCGGCTTCACGCCCGACCGTCGCCTGCTGGTGCTGAAGCAGCCGGTGGGCGTGGTGGCGGCCATCACGCCCTGGAACTTCCCCATCGCCATGATCACGCGCAAGGTGGGGCCGGCGCTCGCCGCCGGCTGCACGGCGGTGGTGAAGCCCGCCTCGGAGACGCCGCTGTCGGCGCTGGCCGCGGCGGTGCTGGCGGAAGAGGCGGGCGTGCCCGCCGGCGTGCTCAACGTGGTGACCGGTCCCGCCGGCGAGATCGGCCCGGTGCTGACGGCCAGCCCGGTGGTGCGCAAGCTCTCGTTCACGGGCTCGACGGAGGTGGGGCGCCGCCTCATGGCGGAGTGCGCCGGCACGATCAAGAAGCTCTCGCTGGAGCTGGGCGGCAATGCGCCCTTCATCGTCTTCGACGACGCCGACCTGGACGCCGCGGTGGCGGGCGCCATCGCCTCCAAGTTCCGCAACTCGGGCCAGACCTGCGTCTGCACCAACCGCCTGCTGGTGCAGGACGCGGTGCACGACGCCTTCGTGGAAAAGCTCGCCGCCGCCATGCGCAACCTCAAGGTGGGGCCGGGCTGGGAAGAGGGCGTCAACCAGGGACCGCTCATCAACGAGAAGGCGGTGGCGCACGCCGAGGCCATGGTGGCGGCTGCCGTGGCGGAAGGGGCCGAGGTGGCCTGCGGCGGACGTCGCCATGCCCTGGGCGGGCTCTTTTTCGAGCCCACGCTGGTGACGGGCGTGGCCAACGCCAGCGCCATCGCGCAGAACGAGCTGTTCTCGCCGATCGCCACCGTCATCCGTTTCAGGGATGAGGCCGAGGCCATACAAATCGCCAACGACACTGAATACGGCCTGGCTTCATATTTCTATAGCCAGAACGTCAATCGCATCTTCCGCGTCGCCGAGGCGCTGGAGTACGGCATGGTGGGCGTGAACGAGGGCCTGATCAGCACGGAGCTCGCGCCCTTCGGGGGCGTGAAGGCCTCGGGACTGGGCCGCGAGGGGTCCCGTTATGGCATAGACGAATATCTCGAACTCAAGTACGTGTGCATTGGCGGCGTGAAGTAGCAGCACGGGCGGGGCCCTGCACACGGCCGGGAGGCGGTCATGGGTGCATGGTTCTCCGCATTTTCACGCTGGCTGGCCGACCAGTCGGGCAGGGCTTCCACCTTCATCCTGGCGGTGGCGGCAGTGCTGGCATGGGCCGTCACGGGGCCGCTGTTCAACTATAGCGACACCTGGCAGCTCGTCATCAACACGACCACGACCATCATCACCTTCCTGATGGTCTTCCTCATCCAGAACACCCAGAACCGCGACACCGAGGCCATGCAGCTCAAGCTGGACGAGCTGATCCGGGCCACGCAGGGCGCGCACAACACCCTGCTCGATCTCGAGCGCATGACCGACGCGGATCTCAAGCTGATCCTGGACCGTTACGCGCAGCTGGCGCGGGAGGCGCGGCGGCGGGCGGGCGAGACCGATACCGGCTCGCCAGACGTCGAGTGCGAGATCCGCGAGATCTCCTCGGGCGCCCGGGCGCGAAAATAGGCGGTGGTGGAAGGCGGGGCGGGAAGGCCGGCGCGCTCAGCGCGCCGTCAGCCACTCATTGTTGATGAGCAGCTCGATGGGCCGGTAGGCGATCTTGTAGCTCATCTTCTGGCAGTGCTTGATCCAGTAGCCCAGGTACAGGCTGGCGAGGCCCAGGCGGCGCGTCTCCTCGATCTCCCAGAGGATGGCGTAGGCGCCCAGGCTGCGCTGGGCCTCGTCGGGATCGAAGAAGGTGTAGACGGCGGAGAGGCCGTCGTCGAGCACGTCGCAGACCGCCACCGCCACCAGCTTGTCGCCGGCGCGGAATTCGTAGAAGCGGGTATCTGACCAGTCCGAGGTCAGGAAGGAATTGAACTGCTCCTCGGACGGCGGGTACATGTCGCCGTCGCTGTGGCGCTCGGTGATGTAGCGCTCGTAGAGGGCGTAGTGGTCCTCGCGGAAGGCGGGTACCAGGGCGCACACGGTGAGGTCGGCGTTGCGCCTCCAGACCCGCTGTTGCTGGCGGTTGGGCGCGAAGCGCTCCACCGGGATGCGTACCGGCACGCAGGCGTTGCAGTGGTTGCAGTGCGGCCGGTAGACGTAGTTGCCGCTGCGGCGGAAGCCGAGGTCGGAAAGTTCCGAGTACAGGCGCCCGTCCATGCGGCTCTTGGGGTCGGCGAACAGGGTGATGGCCTGCTCGCCCTCCAGGTAGCTGCAGGGATGGGCGGTGGTACTGAAGAACTTCACGCCGGTGGCGGTCATGTCGCCTCTCCGTCAGGAGTTACCTGTTCTTATATCACAGGGGGGGCGGGGGTCACGTTTTACAAGATTAGCGCAGGCTCAGGGGGGACTGAACGGCGGGGCCTGGCGCCAGTCGGGCGCGGGCCGGTCCGCCAGGCGTTCCAGGGCATCCAGGAAGTCCTCGCGCGGGATGAGCACGGCGCCCAGGCGCAGCAGGTGGTCGTTCTCCACCTGGCCGTCCACCAGGGGGATGTCCCAGTGCCGGCACAGCTGCATGAGGTAGGCGAAGGCCGCCTTGGAGGCGTCGGTTTCCCGGCTGAACATGGACTCGCCGAAGAACAGCCGTCCCAGGTTGAGGCCGTACAGCCCCCCGACCAGCTCTCCGGCGGGGTTCCAGGCCTCGATGGAATGGGCATGGCCGGCCTCGTGCAGGCGCCCGTAGTTGCGGATGAAGTCGGGCTGGATCCAGGTGCCGTCGGCGTAGGCCCGGGGGGCGGCGCAGGCCTCCATGACGCGGGTGAAGCAGCGGTCCACCGTCAGGGTGAAATGGCCCTGGCGCAGGCGCTTCGAGAGGCTGCGCGAGGGGCGCCAGTCGGCAGTGCGGAACACGCAGCGCGGGTCGGGAGACCACCAGCACACCGGGTCGCCGGGATTGAACCAGGGAAAGATGCCGTGGCGGTAAGCCAGGAGCAGGCGCTCCGGCGAGAGGTCGCCGCCCACGGCCAGCAGGCCGTTGGGCTCGTCCAGCGCGGCGGTGGCCGGCGGAAAGCCGTATTCGACGGGGCCGAGGCGGTAGAGGGGCATGGAGGAGGGCCGCCGGCCGGCGCGGGGCCGGCAGCGGCGACCCGGTCGCCTTACTTGAGGTTGTCCAGGTACTTTTCCGCGTCCAGCGCGGCCATGCAGCCGGAACCGGCGGAGGTGATGGCCTGGCGGTAGATGTGGTCGGCCAAGTCGCCGGCGGCGAAGACGCCCGGCACGCTGGTGGCGGTGGCGTTGCCCTCGATGCCGCTCTTCACCTTGATGTAGCCGTTATGCATGTCGAGCTGGTCCATGAAGATGTCGGTATTGGGCTTGTGGCCGATGGCGATGAAGATGCCGGCGACCGGCACGTCCCGGGTGGTGTCGTCCAGGCGGCTGCGCAGGCGCGCGCCGGTGACGCCGCCGTCGTCGCCCTGGACCTCGTCCAGGAAGTGGTTCCAGATGATGGAGATCTTGCCTTCCTTCTCCTTCTCGAAGAGGTGGTCCTGCAGGATCTTCTCGGACTTCAGCTTGTCGCGGCGGTGCACCAGGGTGACGTGCTCGGCAATGTTGGCCAGGTAGAGGGCTTCCTCGACCGCGGTGTTGCCGCCGCCGATGACCATGACGCGCTGGCCCTTGTAGAAGAAGCCGTCGCAGGTCGCGCAGGCGCTGATGCCGCGGCCCATGAAGGCCTGCTCGGAGGGCAGGCCGAGGTACTGGGCGGAGGCGCCGGTGGCGATGATGAGGGCGTCGCAGGTGTACTCGCCGGCGTCGCCGCTGAGGCGCAGCGGGCGCACGGAAAAGTCGACCTTGTTGATGTGGTCGAAGATCACCTGGGTGCCGAAGCGCTCGGCGTGGGCCTGCATGCGCTCCATGAGGGCAGGGCCGGTGAGGCCGTGGGCGTCGCCCGGCCAGTTGTCCACCTCGGTGGTGGTGGTGAGCTGTCCGCCGGCCTGCATGCCCGTGATCACGACCGGCTTGAGATTGGCGCGGGCGGCATAGACGGCGGCCGTGTAGCCGGCCGGGCCGGAACCGAGGATCAGCAGGCGATGGTGCTGGACGGACATGGGAACTCCTTGCATGGATGGGCATGTGGTCGGGGCGGGCGTCGGACCGCGCCGGGCGTGGCGACGATTATACGGAATCAGCCTTAATGAAAGGTTATAGAGTTTGCAGGGGATTGCTGCCCGGTCCGGGCCGCCAGGGGCGGGCCGGGCGGGGTTCGCCGGCGCGGGCACGGCGAGGGGACGGGGGGCGCCCGCCTCCCCGGGGCCGGGGTGCCACCGTATTACGGCGACCCGGCGCGGGGCGGGCGGGAAACCGCACAATTACGTGACACAAAAGGAGTTTTCCCGCCTTGGAGGGGCGGGGCGGCGTGGCATAATCCGGCCCAGCCATTACAATGCCCCCTTGCTGTTCCTGAGACCCCCCACGTGAGCACGTCCGACGTCCGCGAGCCCACCCCGCGCAAGGGCCTGCGCGAAATCAAAACCCTCCTCTGGCTGACGCTCGGCGTCTACCTGCTGATCGTCTTCGCCACCTACTCGGCGGCCGACCAGGCCTGGAGCCATGTCGGCGGCGGCGCCGTCGGCAACAGCGGCGGCCGCGTCGGCGCCCTCCTGGCCGACCTGTTCCATACCGGCTTCGGCCACGCGGCGCTGCTGGTGCCCGTCTTCGTCTTCGTGCAGGTGTACTGGCTGTGGCGGCAGGAGCCGCCGCTGCTGCACCTGGGCTGGCGCCTGCTCAGCCTGGCCGTGGCGCTGATGGCCGGCGGCGCGCTGCTCGCGCTGCACATGCACGAGCCATCGGCCGATATTTCCAACGCCGCCGGCGGCATGCTGGGCCTGGAGATCGGCCGCGCCATGCACCAGGCCTTCGGGCTGGCGGGCGGCAGCGTGATCCTGCTGGCCGTCCTGCTCATCGGCATCACCCTGGCCACCGGCCTGTCCTGGTTCTGGCTGATGGACAGCGTGGGGCACTTCCTGTGGGACGCCGGCACCCTGGCGGGCGCCATCGTGCACGGTCGCCTGCGCGAGTACCTGCAGGGCTGGCGCGAGCGCCGCGCCATGAAGAAGGCGCTGGAGGAGGCCGCCCCGGCCTTCGAGCTCACGGTCAGCAACAACCGCGTCAAGGCGCAGATCGCGCGCGAGGACGAGGGCCGCGCCGAGCCGGTATTGTCCGCGCTGGAGCCGGTGGTGCCGCCGGTGGCGGCTGCGGTGCGCAAGCCGCGCGCGCGTCCCGCGGCGGAAGAGGACGAGCGCCCGGCGCCGCTCATCACGCCGCTGGCGGTGACTCCCATCAAGCGCTCCGAGCGCGCGCAGAAGGAAAAGCAGCGCAGCCTGTTCGAACCGGCCGACGCCGTCGCCCCCACCGGCACGCTGCCGGCGCTGGCCCTGCTCGACCAGCCCGACTTCAGCAAGAAGAAGGGCTTCAGCGCCGAGGCGCTGGAAGGCCTGTCGCGCCTGCTCGAGATCAAGCTCAAGGAGTTCAACGTCGACGCCACCGTGGTGGCGGTGCAGCCCGGCCCGGTCATCACCCGCTTCGAGATCCAGCCGGCGCCGGGCGTGAAGGTGGCGCGCATCACCAACATCGCCAAGGACCTGGCGCGCTCGCTGGCCATGGTGTCGGTGCGCGTGGTCGAGGTCATCCCCGGCAAGTCCGTGGTCGGCATCGAGGTGCCGAACGAGGACCGCGAGATGGTGCGCCTCTCCGAGATCCTCTCCTCCGAGGTCTACGAGCACAAGGAATCGAAGCTGACCCTGGCGCTGGGCAAGGACATCGCCGGCAAGCCGGTGGTGGCGGACCTCGCGCGCATGCCGCACCTGCTGGTGGCCGGCACCACCGGCTCGGGCAAGTCGGTGGGCGTGAACGCCATGATCCTCTCGATCCTGTTCAAGGCCACGCCCGAGGACGTGCGCCTGATCATGATCGACCCCAAGATGCTGGAGCTGTCCGTCTACGACAAGATCCCGCACCTGCTGACTCCGGTGGTCACCGACATGAAGGACGCCGCCAACGCGCTGCGCTGGTCGGTGGGCGAGATGGAGCGCCGCTACAAGCTGATGGCCGCCATGGGCGTGCGCAACCTGGCCGGCTACAACAAGAAGATCGAGGAAGCCGCGGAGCGCGGCGAGACCATCCCCGATCCGCTGTGGAAGCCGGGCGAGGACTCGGCCCTGCAGGAAACCGCGCCGGCGCTGAAGAAGCTGCCCTATGTGGTCGTCATCGTCGACGAGTTCGCCGACATGATGATGGTGGTGGGCAAGAAGGTGGAGGAGCTGATCGCGCGCATCGCGCAGAAGGCCCGCGCCGCCGGCATCCACCTGATCCTGGCCACGCAGCGCCCCTCGGTGGACGTGATCACCGGCCTGATCAAGGCCAACGTGCCGACCCGCATCGCCTTCCAGGTCTCCTCCAAGATCGACTCCCGCACCATCCTGGACCAGGGCGGTGCGGAGCAGCTGCTGGGCCATGGCGACATGCTCTACCTGGCGCCCGGCACCAGCCTGCCGGAGCGCGTGCACGGCGCCTTCGTGTCGGACGAGGAGGTGCACCGCGTCTGCGCCGACTGGCGCGCCCGCGGCGAGCCGGACTATGTCGACGAAATCCTGGAAGGGACGTTAGAAGTCACTGACGGCGGCAAGGGCTTCGCCGGCAGCGGCGACGAGATGGGCTCCGACCCCGAGTCCGACCCGCTGTACGACGAGGCCGTGGCCTTCGTCCTGGAGAGCCGGCGGCCCTCCATCAGCTTCGTGCAGCGCAAGTTCAAGATCGGCTACAACCGCGCCGCGCGCCTGATCGAGGCCATGGAGATCGCCGGCGTCGTCACCCCCATGCAGAGCAATGGCCAGCGCGAAGTCATCGTGCCGGGCCGGGAGTAAGCCGTGATTCGATTCGCAGCAACAAAGGGACTGGCGGGCCTCGCGCGCGCCCTGGTGGCGGTGCTGGGCCTGGCGCTTGCCGCGCTGGCGCAGGCGGACGAGAAGGCCGCCGCCAGCCTGGTCAAGGTGCTGAACGGCATCAGCGGCATGCAGGCCACGTTCAGCCAGCAGACCGTGGACGGCAAGGGCCGCGCGCAGCCGGCGCAGAGCGGACGCATGGGCGTGAAGCGCCCGGGCCTGTTCCGCTGGGAAGTGGTCAAGCCGGCGCCGCAGATGGTGCTGACGGCGGGACGCACGCTGTGGATCTACGATCCCGAGCTGATGCAGGCCACCAAGCAGAGGCTGGATGCGCAGGTGGGCAACACCCCGGCGCTGCTGCTCTCGGGCGACCCGCGCCAGCTCGCCGCCAGCTTCGAGATCAGCGAGCTGCCGGGCGCCGCCGCCGGCGAGCAGGTGTTCGTGCTCAAGCCGCGTGGCAAGGACGCCCTGTTCGAGTCCATGCACGTGAGCTTCCGCGGTGGCCAGCTCGTGGCCATGGACCTCACCGACACGCTGGGCCAGCGCACCAGCATCCGCTTCGGGGACATCCGCATGAACCCGGCCTTCGCGGCGGGTTACTTCGAGTTCGTGCCGCCCAAGGGCACGGACATCATCGACCAGATCTGACGGGTTGCCCGCCATGGCCGACGCCCCCTACCAGCCGCTCGCCGCGCGCATGCGTCCGCAGCGGCTGGAGGACTATGTCGGCCAGCGCCACGTGCTGGCCCACGGCAAGCCGCTGCGCGAGGCCATCGAGGCCGGGCACATCCACTCCATGATCCTCTGGGGCCCGCCCGGCGTCGGCAAGACCACGCTGGCGCGGCTCATGGCGGGCGCCTCCGACGCGCGCTTCATCGCCATCTCGGCCGTGCTCTCGGGGGTCAAGGAGATTCGCGCCGCCGTCGACGAGGCGCAGCTGCACAAGCAGATGGGCGAGAAGACCGTGCTCTTCGTGGACGAGGTGCACCGGTTCAACAAGTCGCAGCAGGACGCCTTCCTGCCCTACGTGGAAGACGGCACCCTCATCTTCATCGGCGCCACCACCGAGAACCCGTCCTTCGAGCTCAACAACGCCTTGCTCTCGCGCGCCCGCGTCTATGTGCTGCGCAGCCTGGAGGAGGACGACCTGCTGGGCCTGCTGCAGCAGGCGCTGCGCGACGAGAAGCGCGGCCTCGGCGGCCTGAAGCTGGCGGCGTCGGACACGGCGCTGCGCCAGATCGCGCGCGCCGCCGACGGCGATGCCCGTCGCGCGCTCAACATCCTGGAGATTGCCGCCGACCTGTCCGAGGGCGCGGAGATCTCCGAGGCGGTGGTGTCGGAGAGCCTGCTCGGCAATGCCCGCCGCTTCGACAAGCAGGGCGAGTACTTCTACGACCAGATCTCGGCGCTGCACAAGTCGGTGCGTGGTTCCAGCGTGGACGGGGCGCTGTACTGGCTGGCGCGCATGATCGACGGCGGCTGCGACCCGCTCTACATCGCCCGGCGCGTGGTGCGCATGGCCAGCGAGGACATCGGCAACGCCGATCCGCGCGCGCTGCCGCTCTGCCTGGACGCCTGGGACACCCAGGAGCGCCTGGGCTCGCCCGAGGGCGAGCTGGCCATCGCCCAGGCCGTGGCCTACCTGGCGGCGGCGCCCAAGAGCAATGCCGTGTACATGGCCTGGAAGGCGGCGCGGCGGCGGGTCGAGGAGACCGGCTCGCTGGAAGTGCCGCTGCACCTGCGCAACGCGCCCACCAAGCTCATGAAGGAGCAGGGCTACGGCGCCGAGTACCATTACGCCCATGATTTTCCCGAGGCCTACGTGCCCGGCGAGAGCTACCTGCCGGAGGCCCTGGCCGGCGAGCGCTTCTACACGCCGGTGCCGCGCGGGCTGGAAATCAGGATCGGGGACAAGCTGCGCCACCTGGCGGAAAAGGACGCGGCCAGTGACTGGCAGCGCCTGCCGCGGCGCAAGGGGAAGGCATGAACGCCCTGCATCCGCTCCTGCTCGTCGCCCTGGGCGGCGCCCTGGGCTCCATGGCGCGCTATGCCGGGGCGGCGGCGGTGGCCCGGCTGGCCCCGTCCGCCTTTCCCTGGGGCACGCTGGCCGTCAACATCCTCGGCAGCTTCCTGATCGGGGTGGCGATGGTGCTGCTGATGAAGGCCGGGGAGTGGCGCGAAAGCGCGCGCCTGCTGCTGGTCACGGGTATCATGGGCGGCTTCACCACCTTCTCCAGCTTCAGCTGGGAGACCTGGAAGCTGGTGGAGGACGGGCGGCTGGCCTGGGCCGGCGCCAACGTCCTGGCCAGCGTGGCCCTCTGCCTGTTCGCCACCATGGCCGGCGCCCTGCTGGCCCGGCAATTCTGATTCGACCGCGTCTTTGCCTTTAGGAAACTGGAACCATCATGCTGGACCCCAAACTGCTGCGTAACGACCTGGACACCGTCGCCGCCCGCCTGGCCGTGCGCAACTTGGCGCTGGACACCGCCGCCATCGCCGCGCTGGAAGAGCAGCGCAAGGCGCTGCAGACCGAGACCGAGAAGCTGCAGGCGGAACGCAACGCGGGCTCCAAGCGCATCGGCCAGGCCAAGGCGAAGGGCGAGGATGTGGCCGCGGTGATGGCCGAGATGAACGCCATCGGCGACCGCCTCAAGGCCAACCAGGCCGCCCTGGAGGACGTGCAGGCGCAGTTTGAGGCGCTGCAGCTGACCCTGCCCAACCTGCCGCACGAGTCGGTGCCGGCGGGCAAGGGCGAGGACGACAACGTCGAGCTGCGCCGCGTCGGCACGCCGCGCGACTTCGCCTTCGCGCCCAAGGACCACGCCGACCTGGGCGAGGCGCTGGGCCTGCTGGACTTCGAGACCGCGGTGAAGATCGCCGGCAGCCGCTTCTCGCTGCTGAAGGGGCCGCTGGCCCGCCTGCAGCGCGCGCTGACCCAGTTCATGCTGGACACGCACACCTCGGCGCATGGCTACCAGGAGGTGTACGCCCCCTACCTGGTCAACGCCGACAGCCTGCGCGGCACCGGCCAGCTGCCCAAGTTCGAGGAAGACCTGTTCAAGACCGGCGGCGAGAAACCCTATTACCTGATTCCGACGGCGGAAGTGCCGGTGACCAACATCGTGCGGGACATCATCACCGAGGGGGCGCAGCTGCCGCTGAAGTTCGTCTGCCACACGCCGTGCTTCCGCTCCGAGGCCGGCTCCTACGGCAAGGACACCCGCGGCCTGATCCGCCAGCACCAGTTCGAGAAGGTCGAGCTCGTCCAAATCGTGAAGCCGGAGGACTCCTACCGCGTGCTGGAGGAGCTGACCGGCCATGCCGAGGCCATCCTGCAGGCGCTGGGCCTGCCGTATCGCGTGATCGTGCTCTGCGGCGGCGACATGGGCTTTTCCGCGGCCAAGACCTATGACATCGAGGTGTGGCTGCCGGGCCAGGGCAAGTACCGCGAGATTTCCTCCTGTTCCAACTTCGAGGCTTTCCAGGCCCGCCGCCTGCAGGCGCGCTACCGCAATGAAGCGGGCAAGCCGGAGCTGGTGCACACCTTGAACGGCTCCGGCCTGGCCGTGGGCCGCACTCTGGTGGCCATCCTCGAGAACTACCAGAACGAGGACGGCAGCGTGACGGTGCCGGAAGCGCTGCGCGGCTACATGGGCGGGATCGACAGGATCAGCCTCTGAGGCGGGGTGGGGTGCGATGGACTACTTGCCGATTTTCCTGAACCTGCGCGACCAGCGCTGCCTGGTGGCGGGCGGAGGCGACGTCGCGTTGCGCAAGGCGTCCATGTTGCTGCGCGCCGGCGCCCGGGTGCAGGTGGTGGCGCCCGCCATCGACCCGGCGCTGCAGGAGAAGCTGGCGGCGGGGCAGGGCGGCTTCCGCCTCGGCCGCTATGCGCCGTCCGACCTGGACGGGGTGGTGCTGGCAGTGGCGGCCACGGACGACGAGGCCGTGAACCAGCAGGTGCACGACGACTGCCGCGCCCGCGGCCTGCCGGTCAATGTGGTGGACAACCCGGCGCTGTGCTCCTTCATCTTTCCCTCCATCGTCGACCGTTCGCCGCTGATGGTGGCCGTGTCCAGCGCCGGGCAGTCGCCCGTGCTCGCGCGCCTGCTGCGCGCCCGGCTGGAGACCACCATTCCGGCCGCCTATGGTCGCCTGTCGCAGATCTGCGGGGAATTCCGCACGCTGGCCAAGCAGACCTTCGCGGACACCAATGCGCGGCGCGCCTTCTGGGAGCACGAGTTGCAGGGGCGCTTCGCCGAGCTGGTCTACGCCGGCCGTGACGACGAGGCGCGGGCGCACCTGCGTGCCGCCTTCGCGAAGGCGCAGCCGTCGCCGGTGGGCGAGGTCTACCTGGTGGGCGCGGGCCCGGGCGATCCCGACCTGCTGACCTTTCGCGCGCTGCGCCTGATGCAGCAGGCGGACGTGGTGGTGTACGACCGCCTGGTGTCGCAGCCCATCCTGGACCTGTGCCGTCGTGACGCGCACTTCATCTATGTGGGCAAGGCGCGTTCGGATCACGCGGTGCCGCAGGATGACATCAACCAGCTGCTGGTGCGCCTGGCGCAGGAAGGCAAGCGGGTGTGCCGCCTCAAGGGCGGCGATCCGTTCATCTTCGGGCGCGGGGGCGAGGAGATCGGCGAGCTGGCCGCGGCCAGCGTGCCTTTCCAGGTGGTGCCCGGCATTACCGCGGCCAGCGGTTGCGCCGCCTATTCCGGCATCCCCCTTACGCACCGCGACTATGCGCAATCGGTGCGCTTTGTTACCGGCCATCTCAAGGAAGGCTCGCCCGAGCTTCCCTGGAGCGAGCTCATCCATGAGCAGCAGACGCTGGTGCTCTACATGGGCCTGACCGGGCTGGAGCATATCTGCGAACAGCTCGTGGCCCACGGCATGGCCCCCGACATGCCGGTGGCGCTGGTGTCGCATGGCACCACGCCGCGGCAGAAGGTGGTGGTGGGCACCCTGACCGACATCGCCGGAAAGGTGGCAGGCAGCGGCATCCAGGCGCCGACATTGACCATTGTCGGGCGCGTCGTGGCACTGCGCGAAACGCTCAACTGGTTCCAGCCCGACGAGGCCTGAGGCCAGGCGGCTCAGTCACCGCCGGCCTGGAGGTCGGTGGTGATGACTTTCTTCACGCCCTTGATGCCGCGCACCGTTTGCAGGATGCGGTCGTATTCCTCCTGCGTGGCGACGCGACCGGTGAGGGTGACCACGCCGCCGATGGTCTTGACCCCGATATTGCTGCTGCGCGTGAGCGCGTCCGACATCAGGGAGCTGCGGATCTTGGTGGTGATCCAGGTGTCCGAGGCTGCCTGGCCGGATTCCTTCAGCACCTCGCGCCCGCGCTCGCCCATGGTGTCGGGTGCGTTGGGCGAGTCGATGCGGTTGTCCACCTGGGTCACGCCTTCGACCTGCAAGGCGATTTCCTCCGCCGCCTGGCGCGCCTCGTCCTTGTCCACCTTGCCACTCAGGACCACGCTGCCCTGGTGGGCGGTGACGGTGATCGACGTGCCGTCCAGGCGGGGGTCGCCAGCCATGCGGCTGTTGATCTCGGCAATGATGGCGTCGTCCTCGATGGCCGCGCCGGCGCCGCGACCGGCGGGGGCCGCGCCTTCTGCCAGGCGCAGCGCGTAGGGGGCATGGGCGGGGGGCGGCGTGTCGGCGCGGGGAGCGGTGTCCGGAGCCGTGGCCAGTGCCGGGGCCGCGAGGACGGACAGCAGCAGGGGCAGGGTCGAGCGGGGCAGGCGCATGGCAGTCTCCGGGAGTGCGTGGGCTGCAGGCCAGTATTGCGGAGCGTTATGATGTCGGCAGTTTGAGTTGCGTGGGGATTGGCTGCGTGCCGTGTTGCCCGACCGGGCGGTCTGTAACGCGGCCCGTGCCGGCCGCGCTTGACCCAGGTCAGGCCGGGCGGGCGCCATTGCCGCTAGCCTGTCCCGCACCGCCTGACCTGGCCCCGCCGGGCCCACCACCGGGATTCTTCCATGAGCAACGCGCCGGCCACCCTGCGCTTCAAGCCCCTGGGCATCGACACCGCCTACGAGCACATCGTCTTCATGCACGCCGGCTGCCACGTCTGCCGCGCCGAGGGTTTCTTCGCCCAGACCCGCGTCGTGGTGCAGGCGGGCGACAAGTCCCTGATCGCCACCCTCAACATCATCAACGACGGCCTGCTCGACCTCGGCGAGATCTCGCTCAGCATGGGCGCGCAGACCTACCTCGGCGTGGGCGCGGGCGATCCCGTCTCGGTCACGCACGTGCCCTACCTGCGCTCGGCCAGCCTGATCCGCGCCAAGATCTACGGCGAGCGCCTGGACCGCGGCGCCATGCAGGCCATCATCGACGACACCGTGACCGGGCGCCTGTCCGAGCTGCACCTGTCCGCCTTCGTCACCGCCTGCGCCGGCGAGCACCTGGACCTGGACGAGATCGTCGCGCTCACCGAGGCCATGGTGGCGGCGGGCGAGCGCCTGTCCTGGCCGCACGAGGTGGTGGTCGACAAGCATTGCGTGGGCGGTCTGCCCGGCAACCGCACCACGCCCATCGTGGTGGCCATCGCCACCGCCAACGGGCTGGTCATGCCCAAGACCTCCTCGCGCGCCATCACCTCGCCCGCAGGCACCGCCGACACCATGGAAGTGCTGACGCCGGTGAACCTGGACCTGGCCGCCATGCGCCGCGTGGTCGACGAGACCGGCGGCTGCCTGGTCTGGGGCGGCGCCATGCAGCTGTCACCGGCCGACGACGTGCTCATCCGCGTCGAGCGCCCGCTGGACCTGGACAGCGACGGCCAGCTGGTGGCGTCCATCCTGTCCAAGAAAATCGCGGCCGGCTCCAACCGTGTGCTCATCGACATGCCCGTGGGGCCCACCGCCAAGATCCGCGGCATCGAGGCGGCCAAGCGCGTGTCGGGGCGGCTGGAGGAGGTGGGACGCCGCCTCGGCATCGCGGTGCAGACGCTGATCACCGACGGTCTGCAACCGGTGGGGCGCGGCATCGGCCCCGCGCTCGAGGCGCGCGACGTGGTGCAGGTGCTGCAGAACCAGCCCGGCGCGCCCGCCGACCTGCGCGAGCGCGCGCTGCTGCTGGCTGGCAAGGTGCTGGAGATGGCGGGGCGTCCCGACGGCGCGGCGCAGGCGGCGGAGACGCTGGCCAGCGGGCGTGCCTGGCAGCAGTTCCAGCGCATCTGCCAGGCCCAGGGC
>DASUDN010000117.1:0-11940 GCA_036275595.1 Moraxellaceae bacterium | reverse complement strand
ACTTGCGCCGGCCGTTGAGCGGGCTCGCCAGGCGCACCGAGGCGGTGCTGCCGGTGAAGCGCGCGAACTGCGCCAGCGTGAACAGCGGACGATCCCAGCCCGGGGACGACACTTCCAGCGTGTACTCGCCGGTGATCGGGTCTTCCACGTCGAGCACGCCGGAGACCTGGTGGCTCACCACCGCACAGTCATCCACGCCCACGCCCTCGGGACCATCGATATAAAGTCGCAGCACCGAGTGACGGCCCTGCTGGAAGAAGTCCAGGCCCCACAGCTCGAAGCCCACGGCCTCGACGGCCGGAGCCAGCATCTCGGTCAACTGCTCGACCTTCTTGGAAACTGCCATCGCGAAAATTCTCCGAACCCCAGAAACGAAAAATGGGCGAAACGCCCACTTTTTTTTCTAAAGTCGCATCCGCGCGGGCTTGGACCCAGCGGCCCGGGGGCCGGCGCGGAACCTATAAAAAAGCCCACACAAGGTGGGCTTTTAAAAGAAGCTTCTCGTCGAAAGCTTCCAAGTCCAAAAGTGGTAGCGGGGGCTGGATTTGAACCAACGACCTTCGGGTTATGAGCCCGACGAGCTACCAGGCTGCTCCACCCCGCATCAGAGGACGGCGACTATAGGCCTCGAGACTGGTGAAGTCAAAAGGTTTTTGTCGCATTCAGCAGGAAAACACCGGCACTGGCTCCGGGTTCCCACCTGCCCTGTCCCGGGCCGGCAATCCGGTACGGGACGGGGAGGATTTTGGTGCGGAAGGAGGGACTTGAACCCTCACGCCGTTAGGCACCACCCCCTCAAGATGGCGTGTCTACCAATTTCACCACTTCCGCAAAACTGTGGGCCTGGCCGGCCCGGGGCATACCCTTACCCGGCCGGAACCTGCGGCACGTCGCCGCTGGCAGGGGCCGGCGCCTGGGCGGGCGCCGCCGGCACTTCCCCGGCCGGCTGGGTCGCCGCCGGCAGGACCGGCAGCGAGGTCTGCACGGCCTTGCGGGCATAGATCGCAAGGCCGAGGCTGGTGGCGAAGAAGATGGCCGCCAGGAACGCCGTGAGCTTGGTCAGGAAGCCGACCGAGCCCGCGGCGCCGAATACCGTCTGCGAGGCGCCGGCACCAAAGGAGGCGCCCATCTCGGCACCCTTGCCCTGCTGCAGGAGGATGAGGCCAATCATGGCCACCGCCACCAGCACATGCACCACCAGAACCACGCTTTCCATTTACTCTTACCTTCAGCGCGCCGCGGCAGCGGCACGCGCAATGGCGATGAATTCGTCTGCCACCAGCGAGGCCCCGCCCACCAGGGCGCCGTCAATGTCCGCCATGGCGAACAGGGACGCGGCATTCGCTGCCTTGACGCTGCCTCCATAGAGGATGCGCAGGGCGGCGGCGACCGGACCGCTTTGGCGGGCCACTTCGGCGCGCAGCACGGCATGCACCTGCTGGGCCTGCTCGGGCGTCGCGGTACGGCCGGTGCCGATGGCCCAGACGGGCTCGTAGGCGACCACCGCACGCTCCAGGGCGGCAATGCCCCAGGCATCGACCACGGCGCCGAGCTGGCGCAGCACGACGGCTTCCGTCTGCCCCGCCTCGCGCTCCGCCAGGGTTTCCCCCACGCAGAGCACCGGAACCAGGCCCGCGGCCTGGATCCGACCGAACTTCGCGGCCACCACGGCGTCGGTCTCGCCATACAGGCTGCGCCGCTCGGAGTGACCCGCCAGGACCGCCTGGCAGCCGGCATCCGCGAGCATGTCCGCGGAGACTTCGCCGGTGTAGGCACCGTCCTGTTCGCTGGCAGCGTTCTGGGCCACGAGGCCGAGGGCGCTGCCCGCCAGCAATTCTTTCACCTGGAGGAGATACACGGACGGCGGCGCCAGCCACACATCCACTCCGTCGAGGGGTTTCACGCCCGCGCCCACCGCCTGCACCAGGTCCTGGTTGGCGGCCAGCCGGCCGTTCATCTTCCAGTTGCCGGCGACCAGTTTGCGTCGCATGGATCGGCGCTCCTTCTGTCAGACCGTCAACACGGAAGGCGGCGGGCAGGCGATCCGGGGGACCCCTGCCGCGCGAGGGCCGCAATCTTAGCGGACTGCCCCGGGCGACACAACCGCCCGGGGCAAATTTGCCGGGGCCTAGACCAGGGCCGCGCGCACCACGTCCGCCAGGGCCTGCGTCAGGGACATCACCTGGGCCGCATCCTCGCCCTCCGCCATGACGCGGATGACCGGCTCGGTCCCGGAGGCGCGCAGCAGCACGCGGCCGCGACCGGCGAGCTGGCGCTCGATGTCCTGCACGGCCTGGATGATGGCGGGCACCGCCATGGGATCGGAACGCTGCGCCACGCGCACGTTGATCATGTGCTGCGGCAGCTTGCGCATGCCACGGCGCAGCTCGTGCAGCGGCTGGCCGGTGCGCACCAGCGCCGCCAGCACCTGCAGCGCCGCCACGATGGCGTCGCCGGTGGTGGTCTTGTCCAGGCAGACCACATGCCCGGAGGATTCGCCCCCCAGCGTCCAGCCCCGCTCCTCGAGCGCGGACATGACATAGCGGTCGCCCACCTTGGCGCGCACGAAGTCCAGGCCGAGGTCGCGCAGCGCGAGCTCCATGCCCATGTTGCTCATGAGCGTGCCCACCACGCCGCCCAGTGCCTGGCCCTGGGCGAGGCGCTCGCGCGCGATCATGACGATGATCTCGTCGCCATCGACGAGTTCGCCATGGGCATCCACCATGAGCACGCGGTCGGCGTCGCCGTCGAAGGCGATGCCGAGGTCGGCGCGGTGGTCGATCACCGCCTGCTGCAGCTTCTCGGGATGGGTGGAGCCGCAGTCGCGGTTGATGTTGAGGCCGTCCGGCTCGCAGGCCATGCGGATGACGCTGGCGCCGAGCTCGGTGAACACCGCGGGGCCGACCTGGTAGGCAGCGCCGTGCGCGCAGTCCAGCACGATGCGCAGGCCCTTCAGCGACAGGCCGAAGGGGAAGGTGGACTTGCAGAACTCGATGTAGCGGCCGCGCGCGTCCTCCTGGCGCTGGGCCTTGCCGAGGAGGTCGGGCGCGTCGATGGTGAGGGGCTTCCCGAGCCACTCCTCGATCTCGGACTCGACGGCGTCGGGCAGTTTCTTGCCGTTGGCGCCGAAGAACTTGATGCCGTTGTCGTAATAGGGATTGTGCGAGGCGGAGATGACGATGCCGGCGCTGGCGTGGAAGGCGCGCGTGAGATGGGCGATGGCCGGCGTGGGCATGGGGCCCAGCAGGCGCACGCTGACGCCGGCGGCCGACAGGCCGGACTCCAGCGCCGACTCCAGCAGGTAGCCGGAGAGCCGGGTGTCCTTGCCCACCACCACCGAGGCGGCGCCGTCGCGGGCCAGCACCTTGCCGGCGGCCCAGCCGAGCTTGAGTGCGAACTCGGGGGTGATGGGGGGCTCGCCGACCTTGCCGCGCACCCCGTCGGTGCCGAAATACTTTCTCGTCATGTTCTCTCCAGCAGCGCCTGCGCCACCGCCACGGCGTCGCAGGTCGCCTTCACATCGTGAACGCGAATGATCCGGGCGCCCTTCAGCGCCGCGATGGCGGCCGCCGCCACGCCGGCGTAGAGGCGTTGGTCCACCGGCGCGCCGCCCAGCAGGGCGCCGAGCATGGACTTGCGCGACACCCCGACCAGCAGCGGGTGGCCGAGCGCCGCCAGGCGCGGCAGGGCCAGCATCAGGTCGAGATTGTGCGCCAGGGTCTTGCCGAAGCCAAAGCCCGGGTCGAGCAGGAGGCGCTCCGGGCCGATGCCCGCCGCGCGGCAGGCCGCCACCCGCGCCAGCAGGAAGGCCTCGACCTCGGCCCCGACATCGTCGTAGTGGGGGGCTGCCTGCATGCTGCCGGGCTCGCCCTGCATGTGCATGAGGCAGACGGGCAGGCCGGTGGCGGCAGCCGCTGCGAGGGCCCCGGGGCGACCCAGGGCGCGGACGTCATTGATGAGGCCGGCACCACGGCCGGCGGCCTCGCGCATGACCTCGGGGGTGGAGGTATCCACGGAAATGACCACGTCCAGCTCGGCGGCGATGCGCTCCACCACCGGCAGCAGGCGGTCCAGCTCTTCCTGCGGGCTGACCGGGGCCGCGCCGGGCCGGGTGCTCTCGGCGCCGACGTCGATGATGGCGGCGCCCTCCTCCACCATGCGCCGGGCATGGGCCAGGGCGGCGTCCACCGCCTGGTAGCGGCCGCCGTCGGAAAAGGAATCGGGCGTGACGTTGAGGATGCCCATGACCACGGGCCGGTCCAGGCCGAGCCGGCGGGCACCGCACTGCAGGACGTTCATTGCTCCCCCAAAAACAACGGGCCGCTCGCGCGGCCCGGAAACAACGGCATTCTACCCCGGCCCGGGGGCCGCCGCCTCAGTGCGAGGTGGCGGCGCCGCCCAGGGGCGGCAGGGGGTCGGGCTCGGACTTCTCGGTCGGGCCCGGCCCCGGGGCCACGGTAACGCCGGCGGAGGAGCTGCCGGGCTTGTCGCCCCAGCCCTTGGGGGGATTGGGCTTGCGGCCGGCCATGATGGCGTCGATCTGCTCGCGGTCGATAGTCTCGTAGGTCATGAGCGCCTCGACCATGAGCTGCATCTTGTCGCGGTTCTCCTCGAGGATGCGGCGCGCCGTCTCGTAGCAGCCGTCGATGATGCGGCGCACCTCGGCGTCGATGTCCTGCGCGGTCTTCTCGGACACGTGCTTCTGCTGCGTGACGGAACGGCCCAGGAAGACCTCGCCCGCCTCTTCCTCGTACAGCAGGGGACCCATCTTCTCGGAGAAGCCCCACTTGGTGACCATGTTGCGGGCCAGGCCGGTGGCATGGCTGATGTCCTGCGAGGCCCCGGTGGTGACGCCGATGCGGCCGCGCAGCATCACTTCGGCGATGCGGCCGCCGTAGGCGACGGCGATGGCGCTCTCGAACCACTGCACCGAGCGCGAGAGGCGGTCGGCCTCCGGCAGGAAGTGGGTGACGCCCAGCGCCCAGCCACGCGGAATGATGGTGACCTTGTGCACCGGCTCGTAGCCCTGCACCACGCAGCCGACGACGGCATGGCCGGCCTCGTGCCAGGCGGTCAGCTCCTTCTCGGCCTCGGACATCACCATGCTCTTGCGCTCGGCGCCCATGGTGATCTTGTCCTTGGCCTGCTCGAACTCGTGCATGCTGACCACCTTCTTGTTGCCGCGGGCGGCGAAGAGGGCGGCCTCGTTGACCAGGTTGGCGAGGTCGGCACCGGAGAAGCCCGGGGTGCCGCGCGCGATCACGGCCGGATCGACGTCGTCGCCCAGCGGCACCTTGCGCATGTGCACCTTCAGGATCTGCTCGCGGCCACGGATGTCGGGCAGGCCCACCACCACCTGGCGGTCGAAGCGGCCCGGGCGCAGCAGCGCGTTGTCGAGCACGTCGGGGCGGTTGGTGGCGGCGATCACGATGATGCCGTCGTTGGTCTCGAAGCCGTCCATCTCGACGAGCAGCTGGTTCAGGGTCTGCTCGCGCTCGTCATGGCCGCCGCCGAGGCCGGCGCCGCGATGGCGGCCGACGGCGTCGATTTCATCGATGAAGATGATGCAGGGCGCCTGCTTCTTGGCCTGCTCGAACATGTCGCGCACGCGCGAGGCGCCGACGCCCACGAACATCTCGACGAAGTCGGAGCCGGAGATGGAGAAGAAGGGCACCTTGGCCTCGCCGGCGATGGACTTGGCGAGCAGGGTCTTGCCGGTGCCGGGCGGGCCGACCATGAGGATGCCGCGCGGAATCTTGCCGCCGAGCTTCTGGAACTTGCCCGGGTCGCGCAGGAACTCGACGATTTCCTTGACGTCCTCCTTGGCCTCGTCGCAGCCGGCGACATCGGCGAAGGTGGTCTTGATCTGGTCCTCGGAGAGCAGGCGCGCGCGCGACTTGCCGAAGGTCATGGGTCCGCCGCGGCCGCCGCCGGCACCCCCCTGCATCTGGCGCATGAAGAACATGAACAGCACGACGATGAGCAGGACGGGGAAGCTGGCGACCAGCAGCTGCATCCACACGCTCTGCTGCTCGGGCGCGGCGCCTTCCACCACCACCTTCTTGTCGAGCAGCGTGGGCACCAGGCGGTCGTCCTGCACCGGCGGGCGCACGGTCTTGAAGGCATCGCCGTTCAGCTTCTCGCCGGAGATGTTCAGTCCCTCGATCTTGACCTTCTTGACCTCGCCGTTGTTCACGGCGGTCACGAATTCGGAATAATTCAGTGTCTTGGTGGCGGACTGCTGGTTGATGTTGCTGAACACGAACACCAGCACACCGGCGATCACCAGCCACAGAATCAGATTTTTGACCATGTCGTTCAAGGGAAACCCCCGTGGAGCCTGGAACAGCGCTCAGGCATTACGTAGCGAAATTATAGAACCCGTCGGCAGGTCGCAAGGCTGCAGGGGGTGGACACGGGTCCGGGAGGCACGGGGCGGATCCGCCCGACGGGATCAGCCCCGGAACTCCTGGGCCAGCAGATAGACTTCCGGAGAGCGGGGGCGAGAGGCCTGGGGCTTGCGGGTCTTCAGGGTCTTGAAGTGTGCCTGAACCTCTTTGCGGTAGGCATCAAAACCTTCGCCCTGAAACACCTTTACAACAAAACTGCCGCCAGGCTTCAGCACCCGCACCGCCATGTCCAGGGCGAGCTCGCACAGGTAGATGGCGCGGGGCTGGTCGGCACCCGTTCCGGACATATTGGGGGCCATGTCGGAGATTACAAGGTCGGCGCTGTCGCCGCCGAGCGCCGCCAGGATGCGGTCGAAGACTTCCTGCTCGCGGAAGTCGCCCTGGATGAAGGTGACCCCGGGCAGGCCGTCCATCTCCAGGATGTCGGAGGCGACCACCCGCCCCTTCGGGCCGACCAGCTGCGCCACCAGCTGGCACCAGCTGCCAGGCGCGGCGCCGAGGTCGACCACGGTCATGCCGGGCCGGATCAGGCGGTCCTTCTCGTTGATTTCCTTGAGCTTGTAGGCGGCGCGGGAGCGGAAGCCGTCCTTCTGGGCCAGCTTTACCCAGTGGTCGTCCCAATGCTCGCGCAGCCAGGCCTTGCTGGACTTGCTGAGACCGGTGTTCTGGAATTTTTCTGCCATGGGAAAGACGCCCGGGCTGGGGCCGGGGACCGATTGCCGCTAGAATGGCGGCCTTTTTACCAGAATCCCCCGTCAAAAGCAGGTAATCCGCCCATGCCCCTCTCCATTGCCGAGAAGAAACGCTTCCGTCGCATCGGCCACGAACTGAAGCCGGTGGTCATGACCGGGGGCGAGGGCCTGACCGAGGGGGTGGCTGCCGAGGTGGAGCGCGCCCTGGAAGACCACGAGCTGATCAAGGTGCGCATCAACGGCGAGGACCGCGAGGAGCGCGCCGAGGCCATGCGCGCCCTCGCCGCCCATTGCAAGGCGGAGATGGTGCAGGTGATCGGCAAGATCGTGCTGCTCTACCGCCCGGCGAAGAAGCCCAATCCCAAGCTGTCCAACCTCCTGCGCTACAGCCACCTGCAGGGCTGAGCCCCTCCCCGCGCCGGACAGGCGCCCATGAAAAAGCCGGCTTGCGCCGGCTTTTTTCGTTTGAGCCGCGTGTCACGCCCGGCAGGCCGGGCAGGCGGGCCTCAGCGCCACGTCCAGCTCTGGCCCCAGCTGCTCTGGCCGTCCCAGAGGTGGGCATCCTGGCCGTCGAAGGCGCCCCACCAGGCATCCTTGATGTCCATGGCCCTGGCCGGCGCATGGGCCGGGCGCAGGGAGTTGGCCGCCCCGCGCAGCCAGACCTGGTTGGCCCCCGCGTGGCAGTCCCAGAGATGGATCTTCGTGCCGTTGCCCGTGCCGGCCCCGGAAACGTCGATGCAACGATTGGGATTGGCCTTGCTGTGGATGCGGCCCTGGGCGTCCTGCCACCACTTCTGGCTGTCGGCGCCATGGCAGGACCAGTGGTGCACGATGGCGCCGTTGGCGGTGCTGCGGTTCTCCAGGTCCAGGCACTTGCCCTTGCCGTTGACCAGCGAGCGCCACACCGGCACCTCGGTCAGGGGCGTGCTCTCGATGGTGACGGTGACGCCCGCGCCGCTGTAGGCGCCATCCGACACGAAGCGCACGATCACGCTGCCGTCGCTCACGGTGAAGCTGGCGTTGAGGCTGCCGCCGGTGAGGGTCTGCTGCAGCTGGCGGCTGCCGTTGAAGACCTGGACGCTGTCGCCCAGGCCGTCGAGCCCGCCCGTCACAGTGACGCGCACTGCGGCGGCGCCGGGAATGTAGAGCGTCTGCTGCACGACCTGGTTGGGCGCATAGCCGGCGCCCGAGCTCCATGAGGTCACGGCCGGGTAATAGGCGTCCCAGCTGCCCTCGCGGGCGGCGTCGGAGTAGTTCAGCCACAGCGACTGGCCGCCGTTGACCGCGAGCAGGCGCTGGTTCTGGTAGGCGTTGGCCGGCACTGCGAAGCGGTAGCCCGGATACTCGCTGGCGCACTGCGCGCGGCCCTGCTCCCAGGCGCCGCTGCCCGCGGTCACGCGCCAGTCGTCGGCATTGGCGATGGCCTGGCAGGCGAAGCGGCGCACGTTGCCGCAGGCGCCGTCGTTCCAGCGGCCGTCGCTGCGCTGCTCGGCGCAGTTCTCGATGCCCACGTTGTTGGGCTCGCCCGGCGCCCAGTGCCACACGGCCGCCGCCGTCATGCCGTCGTCCCAGCGGTCGGCATCGACGTTGTTCACGCCGCAGGCGAACAGGCGCGGAATGTTGGAGGCATCGATGGTGCCGGTCTCGTCGACCCAGCCGTCAGGGAGCAGGTCCTTGCCCAGCTTGCTGTCGGAGATGGCGTAGATGCTGCCCAGCACCAGCGGATAGCCGTCGAGGCGGCAGCTGGCGGTGTCGAAGTACTTCACCGGGCGCGAGTTCCAGCCGCCGGCGGCGCCGGTGGCGAACTGGCGGCCGTCCCAGATCAGGCTGCCGTCGTACCAGTGGTTGGCGGACTTCACCAGCACGCGGCGACCCTTGGCCACCATCTCGCGCGGGCTCTCCCAGCGTGCCGCCGGCTTGTCGGCGGGACGGTAGAGCAGGTCGCCGAACACGGCCTTGAGAGGACCTTCCACCAGGGCCTGGTTGCCGACGCGATCCTCGAGGTCGATGAAGACGATGTCCCTGGGATGGGCGTCGAGCCAGGCGCGGATCTTGCGCAGCTCGCCGTCGTAGCTGTCCTCGGCGCTGTAGATCGTGTTGCACTCGCTGTGGCAGAGGGTGACCACACCATTGTCGAGATGCACGTCGAGGTCGATGTTGCGCACGCCGTTGTCGAGCAGCTTGTCCAGCGGCCAGCGCTGGTTGGCCCAGGTCGCGTCGGAGTCGTTCCAGGCGTTGTGGGCCCCCAGGACCTGCAGGCGGTTCAGGGGCGTGTCGTATTGCAGGGACTGGGCCTGGGTCAGCGGCCAGGCGGAGTCGGCTTGCGCCAGGGGCGCCAGCAGCGACAGCAGGAGGGGCAGGATCTTCTTCATGGTGGTTCCCCCGGAGGCGAGGCGCCGGTTCTTGTTCGTCAGGTGCAGGAGGGCGATTGCGGCGTCGCCGCCACGACCGTGGAGAAGTGGTACGTGTAATCGCCGTAGAGGGGCTGGGTGCCTTCCTTGCCGGCGTGCTCGCCGATGATCCAGGTGTCGGCCTTGGGAATGCCGCCGTCGGCATAGGCCGCAATGTCGGTCGTGGCGTTGCCATAGGCACGGATGATGTCGAGGCCCACGGTTTCGCGCAGGTACTTCACGTAATTGGTCTTGTGCGCCTGGGTGTCCGGCGGGATGGGACCGTCGCCATAAGGATTGCTGCGGTAGTGCCAGCCCAGCAGGCCCTGCAGGGCGAACCACTCGCGCGCGTCCTTCGCCACCCAGTACGGGCGCGCCGTCAGGTACACGACCTGGTAGCCCTTGGCCTTGTAGGCGTTCACGGTCTGCGCGGCATAGCCGTAGGCCTGCGCCGTCTTCACGCCCGCGTAATCGGCATACGCCTCGAAGTCGTTGATGGTGAGGGTGCCGTCGATGTCGAAGAGCACCGCCTTGCGGCCGGGCTCGACCACGCTGAGGTAGCCGTTCACCGTGGACAGGTCGCCTTCCACCACCATGCGGACCTGGTACTCGCCCACCGGGCGCACGCCCAGGTTCGCGCGGATCTTGCCGTCGCTGTCCGTGGTGTAGCGACCCACGTACTGCCAGCCACCCAGGCCGGTCCCGGCGATGTAGACATGGACGTACTCGCCCTCCAGGTCCTTGTGCAGCACGGCGTCATAGTCGAACTTGCCGACCATGGTGGCCGCCGTTCCGGCCTTGACGATCTCGTCGTGCACCATGTGCCAGGGCTGGTAGATGCCGGCCAGGAGCCGGTTGCCGAAATTGCGGAAGGCCTTCTTCGCGGGGGCGGTGAAGGCCGGGGGATTGAGGGGGCTCGAGTAATCGGGGCACTGGGCGAAGGCCAGGGCGGGCAGCAGGGCTGCCACGGCGAGCAGGCGCATGGATCGACTCCTTGTCATCCGGTTGTTGTTTTTCCG
This sequence comes from Moraxellaceae bacterium, assembly GCA_036275595.1. Classification (GTDB taxonomy): domain Bacteria; phylum Pseudomonadota; class Gammaproteobacteria; order Pseudomonadales; family Moraxellaceae; genus UBA2031. Next base: position 1,429 of record DASUDN010000117.1, on the reverse strand, counting down.
TCTTCACCGACAGTCCGGCCGTCCTGGCCGCGGCGACGCCATTTCTACCGCCTTCGGCGCAGGCGGAACATCACGGAAAGGGGCAGGCCGCGCGCTATTACTGACAGCCCCCTCCCGGGGAGGGGCCATCCGTCGCCCGGGGAAAGGCCGCGCGGACAGGCGGGGGAACAGAAGAGTGGCCCGCGGCCGCCGGCAGGCGGCCCGGAGCGGGCGCAGGCGGCGCTAGAAGCGCGGCGGGGGCGGCGGCAGCAGCGCCGCGGGCGAGGCCTTGAAGCGGGCGATGGCCTGCTGGATGGCGGCCAGCTTGCCCTGGGCCGCGCGCTCGCCCTCGAGGATGCTCTTGTGGCGCGCCTCCAGCTCGGCGATGCCGGTGCCCAGCACGCTGGGGCTGATCACGACGTCGGCGGCGGCCAGCTCCTTTTCCAGCGCGCCCAGCGCCATGATGCTGATGGTCTGGTCAAGGATGCTGAGCATGCCGGGCGCGGCGCCGGACTTGGGGCGTGCGGAAATATCCACGGCGATGACGATGTCCGCGCCCAGGTCGCGCGCGGTGGACACCGGCACCGGGCTCACCAGGCCGCCGTCGACATAACGCTTGCCGGAAATCACCGCCGGCAGGAAGACGTTGGGGATGGAGCAGGAGGCCCGCACCGCCTGGCCGGCGTTGCCGGTGATGAAGGCGGCCTTGCGCCCCGTGTCCATGTCGGTGGCGACCGCCGCGAAGCGGATGGGGAACTGCTGGATGTTGCGGTTGCCCACCTGGCGGTTCACGTAGTCCTGCAGGCGGCGCCCCTCGATGAAGCCCTGCGAGGAGAGCGTGAGGTCGCGGATGTCCGACTCCTGCAGGGACAGCGCCACGTCCTGCAGGTCGAAGGGGCTCTTGCCGCTGGCATACATGCTGCCCACGAAGCTGCCGGCGCTGGTGCCGGTCACGATGCGCGGCTTGATGCCATGCGACTCCAGCACCTTGAGCACGCCGATATGGGCAAAGCCCTTGGCGCCGCCGCCGCCGAGGGCGACCGCGATCACGGGCTCGCGCGGCCGGGGCGGCTCGGGCAGGGGCGCCACCGGAGTGGCGGGCACCGGCTCGACGGGGGCGGGCTGCGGGGTGGAGCAGGCGGCGAGCAGCAGGGTGAACAGGGAGGCAGCAAGGACGCGCATGTCGGTTCTTCGGCGGCGATGGCAGGACAGGCCGGGCACGGTGCCGGCAATAGCAGAAGGGGGCCAGCGGCCCCCTTCTGCGGTGTTACTCGTAGCGGACTTCGGCGATCTCGTATTCGACCACGCCGGCCGGCGTCTGGATGCCGACCACGTCGCCCTCTTCCTTGCCGATGAGGCCGCTGGCGATGGGCGAGTTGACCGAGATCTTGTTGTTCTTGATGTCGGCCTCGTCGTCACCCACGATCTGGTAGGTCTTGGTCTCGTCCGT
>DASUDN010000116.1:0-3589 GCA_036275595.1 Moraxellaceae bacterium | reverse complement strand
ATTTTGCCCCGCGGGTCCATACTGTCGCCCGGCGCGGCCATCGGCGTAACGCTGTCCCCTCCCTGCCCCGCGCCATGCTCCGGAACCGTTAATGGCCAGCCTCGACTCCCTGCGCTTCGACAACCGCTTCGCCCGGCTTCCCGCCGGCCTCTTCTCGCGGGTGACCCCGACCGGCTTCGAGCGCCCTTTCGTCGTGGCCTTCAACCCGGAGGTCGCCACGCTGATCGGCCTCGACCCCGAGGCCGGCCATCACCCCGATCTGGCGCAGTATTTCGGTGGCCGCAAGCTCCTGCCCGGCAGCGACCCCCTGGCCATGAAGTACACGGGCCACCAGTTCGGCGTCTACAACCCGGACCTGGGCGACGGCCGCGGACTGCTGCTCGGCGAGGTGGTCAACGAGCGCGGCGAGACCTGGGACCTGCACCTCAAGGGGGCCGGCCAGACCCCCTACTCCCGCTTCGGTGACGGCCGCGCCGTGCTGCGCTCCTGCATCCGTGAATACCTGGGCTCCGAGGCCATGCACCACCTCGGCATTCCCAGCACCCGCGCCCTGTGCATCATCGGTTCCGACGAACCGGTGCAGCGCGAGAAGCGCGAGGCCGGCGCCATGCTGCTGCGCGTGGCCGACACCCACATCCGCTTCGGCCACCTGGAGTGGCTCTACCACAGCGGCCAGCACGCGCTGCTGGCGGTCCTGGTCGACTTCATCATCGCTCACCACTATCCCGACTGCGCCGGGGCCGCTGATCGCCATGCCACCTTCTTCCGCGAGGTGGTGCGCCGCACCGCGCGCCTGATGGCACAGTGGCAGCTCGCGGGCTTTGCCCACGGCGTCATGAACACCGACAACTTCTCGATCTCCGGCGCCACCTTCGACTACGGCCCCTTCGGCTTCCTCGACGCCTATGAACCGGGCTTCATCTGCAACCACAGCGACTACCACGGGCGCTACGCCTGGAACCAGCAGCCCTCGGTGGGGCTGTGGAACCTCAACGCCCTGGCGCATGCCCTGTCCGGCCTGGTGGAGCGCGATGCCCTGGTGGACGCGCTGCAGGGCTACCAGCACGAATTCCTGGCCACCTACAGCCGCGGCCTGCACGACAAGCTGGGCCTGCGCGGCGAGCGCGAGGGCGACCAGGCGCTGGCGGTGGACTTCCTCGAACTGCTGGCGGCCAACGGCGCCGACTACACGCGCAGCTTCCGCGCCCTGTCCGGCGTCCGCCTGGCCGAGGAGCGCAGCGCGCTGCGGGACGAGTTCGTCGACCGCGAGGCCTTCGATGCCTGGCACGCGCGCTACCGCCAGCGCCTGCTGGCCGAGGACAGCGACGACGCCGGTCGGCGCCGGCGCATGGATGCCGTCAATCCCAAGTACATCCTGCGCAACTACCTGGCGCAGGTCGCCATCGACAAGGCGGAGGCCGGCGATTACAGCGAGATCGAGACCCTGCGGCGCCTGCTCATGCGGCCCTACGACGAGCAGCCGCAGCACGAGCGCTATGCCGCGCTGCCGCCGGACTGGGGGCGCCACCTCGAGATCAGCTGCTCGTCCTGAGGCCTGGCGCGAGGTCGCCGCCCGTGGAAAGGGCATAAAAAAAGGCGGAGCACCGGCTCCGCCTTTTTTGTCGGTGGCCGCCCGCGGCGCGGCCTGCCCGCCTCAGACCGTGACCAGCATGCCGAGGAAATAACCCGAGAAGTGCTTCAGGTCGTCGCCCGCCATGTGGGGGATGGTGCGATGGGTCATGGAGTGGGCGCCCTTGCGGATGGCCGAGCCACCCATTTCCGCCACCTTGCGGCCGATGAAGCCCAGCTTGATCTGCGCCAGCGACTCGTCATAGAAGGCGGTCAGCGACAGGTTATGGAAGGTGTCCATGCAGGCCATCATCTCGTCCTTGTCGAGCTCGCCCTGCAGGCCCTTTTCCAGCACCGCGCGGAAGCGCGCGTGGTAGTCGGCCGGCGTCTCGAACACGATGTAGTCGTGCGTCTCGCCGTTCAGCGTGAGCTCCAGCCGGCGCTTGCGGATATAGCCCGACAGCGGCTGCAGCTCCTCGTTGCTCATCTTGCCCAGCACCTGCTTGATCAGCGTGTTGACGGTGCTCTTGATGATGCCGGCAAAGCTCTCCAGGGAGCTGGCATGCGCCTGGTTGGACGAGTTGCGCACCAGGTTCAGCAGCAGGGTGTCGACAATCTCGTCGGCGAAGAGCTGCGCCACCTTCACGAACAGGACGTTCTGCGGCTCGCGCACGCCCTTCTCGAAGTTCTCCATGAGGGCATGGCTGGACTCGCTCAGCTCCTGGGAGGCACGGAAGGCGAAATAGGTGGTCATGGACGACAGGCTCCTGGTGGCGACGCGCCATCATTCCGCAGGGGCGGCGCGCGGTAAACGGCCGCGGGGACGGGCCGCGCGGCCACGACGGTCAATTCGGGAAGACGCCGGCGGCTCAGGCCTTCACGAACAGGGTCGAAAAGTAGTCGGCCCAGACCTGCAGCTCCTTCTGGCGCAGGGTCGGGAACAGCTTGTTCACGGCCACGTGCATGCCCTTGCTGATGGTGGCGCGGCCGAGGTCGGAGGCCTTGCGCTTGATGAAGCCCAGGTTCATGTAGGCGACGAAGTCATCGTAGTAGCGCGCCAGCGCCAGGTCGGCGAAGGCCAGCATGGCCTGCTGGATGTCGCCGCGCTGGGCCTCGCCCTCGCCGGCGGCGATGGCCGCGAAGGCGCGGTCGAACCGGGCAGCGAGGTCGGCCGGCATCTCGAAGCCGCACAGCACCTGGCCGTTCAGGACATGACGGCGGTCGCGCAGGAACTGCGCCATGCGGTTGACCTCGTCGTTGCCGGTCTTGCCCAGCAGCTGGCGGATCAGCATGTGCGAGGTGCTCTTCAGGATGCCGAGCAGGGTATGCAGGATGCCGGCGCCCTCGCCGTCGCCGCCGGCCTGGAAGCGGGCGATCATCTCCTCGACGCAGACCCGCATGATCTCGTCGCTCAACTCGATGCTGACCCGGGTGTGCAGGTCATGCTGGGGGGCGCTGACGCCGGCATCGAGGTTGCGGAGCAGTTCGTCGACGCGCTGCTGGACGGGGTCGGCGAGCTTGATGGCGAAATAGGTGGGCATTGCACAGTCCTTCGGTCAATGGCGGGCGGTGCGGATTGTGCGTAGCGACCCCTGCCTTGGCAAGGCGGAAATCGGACAAAGCGCCCCGGAATGTGGCCCCGTTGGAAATATGCCGCCGGGTCAATCCGCCGGACGGCCGAGTCCGGATGCCACCCCCCTCCCGCGGGAGGGGATGGCGCTACTGCCGGACCTGCCGCGCCGCCGGCGGCGCCCCCGCCTCGCTGCTGCGGAAGGGGTTGATGTCCAGGCCGCCGCGCCGGGTGTAGCGGGCATAGACGGCCAGGGCCGTGGGGCGGCAGCGCGCCATCAGGTCCAGGTAGATGCGTTCGACGCACTGCTCATGGAAGTCGGACTGGTTGCGATAGGACACCAGGTAGGCCAGCAGCCCCTCGCGGTCCAGGGCCGGCCCGGTGTAGCGGACCATGACGCTGGCCCAATCCGGCTGGTGCGTGACCGGGCAGCGGCTGCGCAGCAGGTGG
>DASUDN010000115.1:0-3726 GCA_036275595.1 Moraxellaceae bacterium | reverse complement strand
TGGAACAAGACCGTGTTCCTGCCCACCGTCGGCAAGCGCGGCGCCGCCATCATCGAGGCCCGCGGCCTGTCCTCCGCCGCCTCCGCCGCCAACGCCGCCATCGACCACATGCGCGACTGGGCCCTGGGCACCAATGGCGAGTGGGTCACCATGGGCATCCCCTCCGACGGCTCCTACGGCATCCCGGAAAGCGTGATGTACGGCGTGCCCGTCACCTGCGAAGGCGGCGAGTACAAGCGCGTGGAAGGCCTGGAAGTGGACGCCTTCTCCCGCGAGCGCATGGACTTCACCCTGAACGAGCTCCTCGAAGAGCGCGACGGCGTGAAGCACCTGCTGCCGTAAGCCCGCAGACGCCGTGACAGGAAGCCCGCCCCGAGCGGGCTTTTTGTTGCGCGTCCCTCCGGCAGAAAGACGGCTTGAGTATCAGTTTTGTAGTTTGTGACCGCCTGCCATGGCCGGTACGGATGAAATGGCGACAATACGGATTCCTGACACAAGGACCTGTGTTGCCGAGGACTCCATGAACTTCCGTACGACTCTGCCCCTGCTGCTGGCGACCTGCGTGGCCGCCTGCGCCACCTCCACTCCCCTCCCCGCCACGACCGCCCCCGCGCTGCCCGGCCAGTGGACCCTGCAGTCCTCCGCCGCGGGCGGCGACGGCGCCATCCGCCTGGTGCTGCGCGAGAGTCCCCCGCGCGAAGGCAAGACCGTGCTGGATGTCAGCGGTTTTGCCGGCGTCAACCATTACAAGGGCACCGCCGTGTTCAACGCCGGCGAGAACATGCTGGTCATCGGCACCCTGGCCACCACGCGCATGGCCGGCCCCGCCGACCGGATGCAGGCCGAGGGTGCCTACCTGCAGAAGCTGGAGCAGGTGGGCAGCTATGCCTGGCAGGACGGCCTGCTGGTGCTGAAGACCCTGGGCGGGGAAACCCTGACCTTCGTGAAAGCGGGGGACGGCGCCCGCTAGGCCGGGGCCACCGGCCGGAAATGAAAAAGCCCGCTTGCGCGGGCTTTTTTCTGCGCCGGCCTCAGGCCAGCAGGTTGCGGTCGGCGACGATCACGCCGTTGTTGTCGGCATAGACGAACTCGCCCGAGCGGAAGGTGACGCCCCCGAAGGTGACCGGGACATTGGTCTCGCCCACGCCCTTGCGCACGCTCTTGAGGGGGATGGCCGCCACGGCATGGACACCGAGGTCGAGCTGGCCGAGCGCGTCGACATCACGCACGCACCCGTAGATGACCACGCCTTCCCAGCCGTTCTGGACGGCACTGTCGCCGATCAGGTCGCCCATCAGCGCGCAGCGCAGCGAGCCGCCGCCATCGACCACCAGCACCTTGCCCTTGCCCGGCGTGGCCAGCAGCTCCTTCACCCGGGAATTGTCCTCGTGGCACTTCACGGTGACGATCTCGCCGCCGAAGGCCTCGCGGCCGCCGAAGCTCGCGAACATGGGCTCGCACACGCGCACGTGGTCGGGGTGGTCGTCGCACAGGTCGCAGGTCACAAAGCTCATCGGGAACTCCTTGAAGTCAGGGAAAACGGGGCGGCCGGTCAGCGGGCCAGCCAGCCCAGGATGTCGTCGTAGTAGTAGCGATGCGGGCCTTCCGGTCCGGGCGCCACGGCACAGGCGACGAGGGCGGCGCCCAGGTCGGCGCCGGCGACCGGATGCAGGCGGCTCAGCGGGCCGCGCAGGAAGGGGGACACCAGGCCGGAGAAACGGATGCCCAGCGCCTCGCCCGGCCGCGCATCCTGGCGGCTGCCGAGCAGGAGCGAGGGCCGGAAGATGGAGAGCCGGGGATAGGCCAGCGCCTCGACCTCCTTCTCCAGCAGGCCCTTCACGCGGTTGTAGAAGATGGGGGAATGCGCGTTCGCGCCCAGGGCCGAGACCAGCAGGAAATGGCTGGCGCCCTGCCGCCGTGCCGCGTCGGCGAAGGCCAGGGCATAGCCGTAGTCGACCTTGTGGAACTCGGCCTTGGTGCCGGCCTGGCGGATGGTCGTGCCGAGGCAGCAGAAGGCATCGTCCGCCGCCTGCCCCTCCAGCGCGGACCCGAGGTGGTCGAAGGCCGTTTCCACGCGCACCAGCTTGCGGTGCTTGACGGGCACGGGACGGCGGCTGACCGCGATCACGCGGCGATAGGCGGGCGACTCCAGGAGACTGGCCAGGCAGGCGGCGCCGACCAGGCCGGTGGCCCCGATCAGGATGGCGGTCTTTCCGGATTTGGCTGGCATGGTTCCCGCTACTGGCTGGGTGGAAGGCCGGATTATGCACGTCCGGCGCCCCCTTGGCAGCCTGTCCCGCCCTGCCGGGACACCTGCCCGGCAGGGAATCCGGGCAGGCCGGGAGCCCGCCGGCCCGTCTCCCGCAGCTCTCCCCGCGCCCGGCTCTCATGCTTACCTTTACGTTAACGTAAAGGTAAGCCATAATCCGCTCCGCCCCGGCCGCCGGACCCGTCATGAGCCGCACCTACACCATTTCCGACCTCGCGAAGGAATTCGACCTGACCACCCGCACCATCCGCTTCTACGAGGATGAGGGGTTGCTGACGCCCGAGCGCCGCGGCCAGGCCCGCATCTACTCCGCCGGCGACCGGGTGCGGCTCATGCTGATCCTGCGCGGCAAGCGCCTCGGCTTCTCTCTTGCCGAGTGCAAGGAAATCTTCGACCTGTACGACCCCAGCGGCGACAACACGGTCCAGCTCAACCTGATGCTGGACAAGCTGGCCCTGCGCCGGCAGGCCCTGGAGCAACAGCTCAGGGACATCCGCCAGATGCAGCAGGAGCTGGATGTCGCCGAGAAACGCATCCGCGACGCCCTCACGGGCGCGCCCTCCCCCAAGACCCGTCCCGAGGAAAAGACGACATGAGCTACACCGGCATGAATTTCGGCCTGGGCGAGACCATCAATGCCCTGCGCGACACCGTCGAGCAGTTCAGCAGGAAGGAAATCGCCCCCCGCGCCGCCGCCATCGACCGCGACAACGAGTTCCCCATGGACCTGTGGCGCAAGTTCGGCGACCTCGGCCTGCTCGGCATGACGGTGTCGGAAGAATACGGCGGCAGCGACATGGGCTACCTGGCGCATGTGGTCGCCCTCGAGGAGATTTCCCGCGCCTCCGCCTCCGTCGGCCTGTCCTACGGCGCCCATTCCAACCTGTGCGTCAACCAGATCTTCCGCAACGGCAACGACGCGCAACGCGCCAGGTACCTGCCCAAGCTGGTCAGTGGCGAGCACATCGGCGCGCTGGCCATGAGCGAGCCCAACGCCGGCTCCGACGTGGTCAGCATGAAGCTGCGCGCCGACAAGAAGGGCGACCGCTACGTGCTGAACGGCAACAAGATGTGGATCACCAACGGTCCCGACGCCAATACCTACGTGATCTACGCCAAGACCGACATCAACGCCGGGCCGCGCGGCATCACCGCCTTCATCGTGGAGCGCGGCTTCAAGGGCTTCGGCCAGGCGCAGAAGCTGGACAAGCTCGGCATGCGCGGCTCCAACACCTGCGAGCTGGTGTTCCAGGACTGCGAGGTACCGGAAGAAAACGTGCTGGGCAAGGTCGGCGAAGGCGTGCGCGTGCTGATGAGCGGCCTCGACTACGAGCGCGCGGTGCTCTGCGGCGGACCGCTCGGCATCATGGCCGCGTGCATGGACGTCGTGCTGCCGTACGTGCACGACCGCAAGCAGTTCGGCCAGCCGATCGGCGAGTTCCAGCTGATGCAGGGCA
>DASUDN010000114.1:0-5085 GCA_036275595.1 Moraxellaceae bacterium | reverse complement strand
GCGGGCTACGTGGAGCAGTACTTCGCGCGCTACCCCGGCGTGAAGCGCTACATGGAGTCCACGCGCGAGCAGGCGGCGAAGCAGGGCTGGGTGGAAACGCTGTTCGGCCGCCGCCTCATGGTGCGCGACATCAACAGCAAGAATCCCTCGCTGCGCGCCGCGGCCGAGCGCGCCGCCATCAACGCGCCCATGCAGGGCACCGCGGCGGACATCATCAAGCGCGCCATGATCGGCGTCGATGCCGCCCTGGCCGGCCGCGAGGACTCCGCCCGCCTGGTGCTGCAGGTGCACGACGAACTGGTGCTGGAGGTGCGCGAGGACGCCGTGGCCGAGATCACGGCGCTGGTGCGCGAGAAGATGTGCGCGGCGGCGAGCCTGCTGGTGCCGCTGCTGGTCGAGGTCGGCGTCGGTCCCAACTGGGACGAGGCGCACTGAGGCGCGGGCGCGCTCAGCGCGCGCCGGCGTTCATTTCGTAGCGGGCCTTCCAGTCCTTCACGAAGGCGGCCTGCAGGTCGCGCGCCTCGGCGTACTTGCGCAGGCCGATCTTGCTGTTGATGGCCAGGTCGGCCGCGCGCCGGTAGTCGATCGGCTCCAGGCGCAGGTGCCGGGCCTGCGCCCACAGGTAGTCGCCGATCTCGGCCGCCCCCGCATAGTCGCCGCGCTCATAGCGGCTGTTGCCGATGGTGATGAACCAGGCCGCGGCGGCGGGCTGCTGCTTCAGCACGTCCGCCTTCTTCCATTCCGCGAGGAAGGGCCGGTAGATGGATTCGGCATTGCCGGCGCTTCCCACCTGCGTCATTCCCGTCAACTGCGCGAGCGCCATGGCGGCCGCACCGGTGCGCCAGTCGCCGATGCCGTAGCGGTCCGCCAGCAGCGAGGCCAGGCGGCGCTGGGGATTGCCGCCCTGGCGCATGTCGATGGGCGCGACGGCGGCGCCGTAGGCCAGGAAGCAGCTCTGTTTGTCGCTGCAGGTTTCCTCGAGCCGTGCCAGCCAGGCCGCGGCGCCCTGCTCGTCCTGGTTGTGCAGGCGCAGGCGCGCCGCCGTGGCGAGGGCAACCTGCAGCATGCCGAGCTGCTCGGGGGCGCGCATGGACTCCTGTTTCAGCGCGCTCTCGGCAATGGCGTCGGCCATGGCGGACACCTGGGGTGCCTTTTCCCGGCCATGGGAGGGCGCCAGCAGCACGCGGCCGGTGTAGTAAAGAAAGAAGGCGTTGTCCGTGTTGCGCGCCAGGTCCGCCGCCCCCAGGCGCTGCAGTTGCTCCAGGGCCTCGGTGGGCGGCTTGCCCTTGCGGTCCTCGAGCACGAAGCGCAGGGCCGCCAGTGTCTCGGGCTCCACCGGACCGTCCGGGTGCTCCAGCGCGTCATTGCACGCTGCCTTGTAATGGTCGGAGAGCCCGGCATCGGTGAGCATGCGCAGGCAGGCCTGCTGCGCGGGCGTGACGGGCGCCGCCGGCGCGAGGGCGGCCGTGCCGAGCAGGAGCGGGACGAGCAGCAGGGGCAGGCGGAGGGGGCGGGGCGTCATGGCGGGTCCTTGCGGGTCGTAGCGCGTGGCGCCGGCGCTCAGGCCAGGCGGGCGTGCGCTTCCACGGTGAGGGCGGGGTCGGGCGGATAGTCCAGCCACTCGCCCAGCTTGTCGCCCAGGGACTCCAGGCCGTCCATCTTGAGCGCCGAGAAGAGCTGGGCGCTGCAGTCGAAGCCGAGCACGCGCAGCTCCTTGCGCACCGCCTGCAGGGCGTTGAGCGCGGGACCGCGGTTGAGCTTGTCGGCCTTGGTCAGCACGCAGTGCACGGGCAACTGGCGCTCGGCGGCCCAGGCCAGCATGTTCCGGTCGAAATCGGTCAGCGGGTGGCGGATGTCCATGAGCAGGATCAGGCCGCGCAGGCTGTGGCGCCCCTGCAGGTACTCGCCCAGGTGGCGCTGCCACTCGTCCTTCATGCTGTGCGAGACCTTGGCGTAGCCGTAGCCCGGCAGGTCCACCAGGCGCCGGTCCTCGGTCAGGGCAAAGAAGTTGATGAGCTGGGTGCGCCCCGGTGTCTTGGACGCGCGGGCGAGCTGCTTCTGGCGTGCCAAGGCGTTGATGCAGCTGGATTTTCCGGCATTGGAGCGGCCCGCGAACGCAACCTCCCGGCCGATGTCCGGCGGACACAGGGCCAGGGTCGGGGCGCTGATCTGGAAGCGGGCGCGGGCGGTCAGGGCCAGGACCGGATGCGGCGGGGGAGTCTGGGACATGGGCGGGCAGCCATCGAAAGACCGGGCGATGTTAAGGGGTATTGCCACGTTTTACACTGGTATATAATCCGGCGGCTTTCTGCGTCCGGTTTGTGCAGATTGTGCAACTCCCCTGAATTACCACGCTTTTCATGCAAGAAGCGTCTGGAGACAGCAATGAACAAGATTCTGATGGGTGCCATGTTCGCCGGGATGCTGCTGGTTGGCCAGTCTCACGCGGCCGGGGTCGCAGACAAGTACAACAAGTCCTGCGGCGTCTGCCATGGCACCGGTGCCGCCGGCGCTCCCAAGAAGGGCGACAAGGCTGCCTGGGCCCCGCGCCTGAAGCAGGGCGAGGCCGTGCTGCTCCAGCACATCAAGACCGGTATCCGCGCCATGCCGGCCAAGGGCATGTGCAACGACTGCACGGACGCCGACTTCAAGGCCCTGATCAAGTACAGGTCCAACTGACATCGCCACACCCGAGACGGAATCCACCATGAAGAAGTTGTTTGTTGCCGCTGCGCTTTCCCTGGGCCTGGTTTCCCTGGCTCAGGCCTCCACCATGCCCAAGGGTGACGCCGCGGCCGGCCAGGCCAAGGCCGCCGCCTGCGGCGCCTGCCACGGCGCTGACGGCAACAGCATGGCGCCCACTTTCCCGCGCCTGGCGGGCCAGGGCGCCCGTTACCTCTACAAGCAGCTCCAGGACTTCAAGGCCACCCGTCGCCAGAACCCGACCATGATCGGCATGGCCATGCCGCTGTCCGACCAGGACATGGCCGACCTGGCCGCCTACTACGCCGGGCAGAAGCCGGGCGTGGGCATGGCCAAGGCCGACCTGGCCAAGAAGGGCGAGCGCCTGTACCGCGGCGGCAACAGCAGCAAGGGCCTGGCTGCCTGCTCCGGCTGTCACAACCCGGCGGGCAAGGGCAACGCCCTGGCCGGCTTCCCCCTGCTGGGCGGCCAGCACGCCGACTACGTGAAGGCGCAGCTGCAGGCCTTCCGTGCCGCCGGCCGCAACGACACCGTGGCCGACCCCGCCCAGAAGCGCGCCAACGACGCCGCCAAGCAGGGCGAGCTCGGTCCCATGCAGATGGTCGCGGCCAAGCTCTCCGATGAGGAGATCGAGGCCCTGTCGAGCTTCATCTCCGGCCTGCACTGAGCCGGAGCGACATGAAAAAGGCGGCCTGGTGCCGCCTTTTTCATGTCAACCGCCCTCCTCCCGCCGCGTTACCCCTCCCGGCAGCGATTTCCGCGCGCCGGCCGCTTTGCGGCCGTGCCTGCCTTGGCTATCCTCAACGCCTCGCGCCCCCTGGCCGGGCGACCCTAGCTGGAGTTCCCATGTTCAAGCGCCTCTTCGCCTCCTTCCTGCTCAGCCTGGCGGCGGTCACCGCCTTCGCCGCCGAGCCCGCCTACCGCACCCTCGCCACCCCCGGCCGCGTCGACAAGCCCGGCCTGATCGAGGTGCGCGAGTTCTTCTGGTACGGCTGCCCGCACTGCTACAAGCTGGAGCCGCACATGGCCGCCTGGCTCAAGACCAAGCCGGCCGACGTGAACTTCGTGCGCACGCCCGCCGCGCTGAACCCGGTGTGGGAAGTCAACGCCCGCGGCTACTACACGGTCGAGCTGATGGGCATGCTGGAAAAGACCCACGGCGCCCTCTTCGATGCCATCCACCGCGGCGGCAAGCGGCCCTATGACCCGGATTCGCTGGCGGCCTTCTACACCGCCTTCGGCGTGAACCCGTCCACCTTCAAGAGCACCTACAACTCCTTCGCCGTGGACGGCAAGGTGTCGCAGAGCCGCGCGCTGGCGCAGTTCTACGGCCTCGACGGCGTGCCCGCCGTGGTCGTGAACGGCAAGTACGTGGTGAAGGGCGAAGGCCCCGAAGTGATCGCCACCATCAACGCGCTGATCGCCCGCGAGCGCGCCGCCGCCCGCAAGAAGTAATCCCGTCGCACCGCGGGCGCCGCCGGGCGCCCGCCGGTGCCGGCGAGGCTTGCCCCGGGCCCGGGGGCAAGGCATAACAAAGGGCTTCCGGCCTGCCCCGGAGTTTCTAATGCTTCCCCGCCTCACCCGTCTCCTGCCGGCCCGGCCCCTCAAGTCCGGACCGCCGCTGGCCGAGGGCCCCGCGCTCTGGCCCGGCCCCGTCCTGCGCCTGCTCAGCTTCAACATGCAGGCCGGCATGGCCATCAAGGCGCCGCACCACTTTTTCACCCGTGGCCATCGCCACTTCCTGCCCCATGGCCAGCGCCACGAGCACCTGCAGCACATCAGCGACGTGCTGGCCGCGCATGACGTGGTGGGCCTGCAGGAGGTCGACGGCGGCAGCCTGCGCAGCGGCTACCTGCACCAGCTCGCGCACCTGGCGGAACTCGCCGGCTTCGGCTGGTGGTTCCAGCAGCTCAACCGCGACCTCGGCCACTTCGGCCAGTTCAGCAACGGCATGCTGAGCCGCATCGCGCCGGTGGCCGTGGAGGCGCATGCGTTGCCGGGCCTGCGCGGGCGCGGCGTCATCGCCACGCGCTATGGCAGCAGGGAGCAGTCGCTGCTGGTGCTGAACGCGCACATGGCGCTGTCGGCGCGCGCGCGGCTGCACCAGTTCGGTTTCCTGGCCGAGCTCGTTGCCGACGCGCCTTACGTGGTGGTGATGGGCGACCTCAACTGCACGGCCGAGGAGTGGGCGCGCTCGCCGCTGGGCCGGCGCGCGTGGTCGTGGCTGGGCGAGGGCCGTCATACGTATCCGAGCTGGAAGCCCGCGCGCCAGATCGACCACATCCTGGTGAGCGAGGGCCTGTGCGTGCGCAGCGCCGAGGTGCTGGACGTGGTACTGTCGGATCACCGCCCCGTCGCGGTCGAGATCGAATTGCCCGCGGG
>DASUDN010000113.1:0-4655 GCA_036275595.1 Moraxellaceae bacterium | reverse complement strand
CGTGCACGTGCTGCAGGGCGAGCGCAAGCAGGCCTCCGGCAACAAGTCGCTGGGCCGCTTCGACCTCTCCGACATCCCGCCGGCCCCGCGCGGCATGCCGCAGATCGAGGTGACCTTCGACATCGACGCCAACGGCATCCTCAACGTGTCCGCCAAGGACAAGGCCACCGGCAAGGCGCAGAGCATCGTGATCAAGGCCAACTCCGGCCTGTCCGATGACGAGATCGAGAAGATGGTGCGCGACGCCGAGGCCAACGCCGAGGAAGACCGCAAGTTCACCGAGCTGGTCAATGCCCGCAACAGCGGCGACCAGCTGGTGCACGCCACCCGCAAGGCGCTGTCCGACCTCGGCGACAAGGCCTCCGCGGAGGAAAAGACCGCGATCGAAGCCGCCATCAAGGAGCTCGAGGACGCGCTGAAGGGCAACGACAAGGGCGTGATCGACCAGAAGATCGAGGCCCTGTCGCAGGCCTCCATGCCGCTGATGCAGAAGGCCTATGCCGACCAGGCGCAGGCCCAGGGCGGCGCCGAAGCCGGCGCCCAGGCCTCGGGCGGCAAGGCCGAGGAAGGCGTGGTCGATGCCGAGTTCGAGGAAGTGAAGGACGACAAGAAGTAAGGTCGTCCGTCCGCACCCGCGGGGTGCCGCGCCGCCGCAGCCTCCTCCTGCCGGCGGCGCGGCCTCGCGACGGGGACGGGAAACGCAATGAAACTGCCAACGCGGGGACCTTCCCCGCGTTGGCGCGTCTGCCACCTGCGCGTTGAGTGATGTAAATGGCGAAGCGAGACTATTACGAAGTGCTGGGCGTGGCGCGGACCGCGTCTGCCGACGAGATCAAGAAGGCCTACCGCAAGCTCGCCATGAAGCACCATCCGGACCGCAACCCGGATGACAAGTCGGCCGAGGAAAAGTTCAAGGAGGCCAACGAGGCCTACGAGGTGCTCTCGGACGAGGACAAGCGCGCGGCCTACGACCGCCACGGCCATGCCGGCGTCGATCCCAGCATGGGCGGCTTCGGCGCCGGCGGTTTCGGCGGCGGCGCCGGTGGCGCCAGCTTCTCCGACATCTTCGGCGACGTGTTCGGCGACATCTTCGGGGCCGGCGCCCGCGGCGGCGGCCAGCGCTCCAACCGTGGCTCCGACCTGCGCTACACCCTGGAGCTGGACCTGGAAGAGGCCGTGCGCGGCACCACGGTGCAGATCCGCGTGCCCAAGCTCTCCACCTGCGAGGTCTGCGACGGCTCGGGCGCCAAGAAGGGCACCTCCGCCGAGACCTGCCGCACCTGCGGCGGCGCCGGCCAGGTGCGCATGCAGCAGGGCTTCTTCTCGGTGGCGCAGACCTGTCCCACCTGCCGCGGCCGCGGCAAGACCATCAAGGATCCCTGCAACAACTGCCACGGCCAGGGCCGCGTCGAGAAGGCCAAGACCCTGGAGGTCAAGATTCCCGCCGGCGTGGATTCGGGCGACCGCATCCGCCTCTCCGGCGAGGGCGAGGCCGGCGTGAACGGCGGCCCCGCCGGCGACCTCTACGTGCAGGTCGCGGTGCGCCCGCACGCCATCTTCGAGCGCGACGGCGCCGACCTGTACTGCGAGGTGCCCGTGTCCTTCGCCGACGCCGCGCTCGGCGGCGAGCTGGAAGTGCCCACGCTGGATGGCCGCGTCAAGCTCAAGATCCCCGAGGGCACCCAGACCGGCAAGGTGTTCCGCCTGCGCGGCAAGGGGGTGGCCCCGGTGCGCGGCGGTGGCACCGGCGACCTCATGTGCCGCATCGTCATCGAGACCCCGGTCAACCTGAGCAAGCGCCAGAAAGAGCTGCTGCGCGAATTCCAGCAGGACCTCGAGGGCGCCGACGGCAAGCACTCGCCGCGCAAGAGTTCCTGGTTCGAGTCGGTGATGAACCTGTTCGGCGACAAGGAATGAGCGCGCGGACCGGGCCCCGGCCCGGTCCGCGCCGCGCTGGCACCCGGCCCGCCACCTCCCTACAATGCCTCCTCTCGTTCCGCATCTTTCCGGAGTCCACATGACCCGTATTGCCATCGCCGGCGCCGGCGGCCGCATGGGCCGCGCCCTGGTGCAGGCCGTCGCCGCGGCCGAGGGCGCGACCCTCGCCGCCGCCCTCGAGCGTCCCGATTCCTCCCTCATCGGCGCCGATGCCGGCGAGCTGGCCGGCGTGGGCGCGCTGGGCGTCAAGGTCAGCGGTGACCTCGCCGCGGTCGTCAACGACTTCGACGTGCTCATCGACTTCACCGTGCCGGCCGCCACCGCCGCCAACGTGGCGCTCTGTGCGCAGCACGGGCGCCGCATCGTGATCGGCACCACCGGCCTCGACGACGCCCAGAAGGCGGCGCTGCGTCTCGCCGCGGGCGGCACCGGCCTGGTCTATTCCGGCAATTACTCGATTGGCGTGAATGTCACCCTGCGCCTGCTCGAGCTCGCCGCGCAGACCTTCGGCGACACCGTCGACATCGAGATCATCGAGGCCCACCACCGGCACAAGGTGGACGCCCCGTCCGGCACCGCCCTCATGATGGGCGAGGCCGTCGCCGGCGCCCTCGGCCGCGACCTCAAGGACGTGGCGGTGTACGAGCGCCACGGCCACACCGGTCCGCGCGCGCGCGAGACCATCGGCTTCCAGACCATCCGCGGCGGCGACATCGTCGGCGACCACAACGTGATGTTCATCGGCGAGGGCGAGCGCGTGGAGGTCCGCCACGTGGCCACCAGCCGCATGAACTTCGCCAACGGTGCCGTGCGCGCCGCGCTGTGGCTGGCCGGCAAGCCCGCCGGCCTCTACGACATGCGCGACGTGCTCAACCTGCGCTGAAACGGCGCCGCCACGGCGCGACGCTCGCGGGCGCGGCAGGCGCCCATGAAAAAAGCCGGCAATCGCCGGCTTTTTTTTGCTCATCCCGCTGGGCGCCCGCCTCAGGCCACCGCGTCCGCCGCCGCCTCCGGCTCGCCCAGGATGACGCGGTTGCGGCCGCCTTCCTTCGCCTTGTACAGCGCCTTGTCCGCGGCCAGCAGCAGCGCCTCGGGGCCCGAGTGCTGCGCGCCCGGCACCACGCTGGCCACGCCGAAGCTGGCGGTGACGCTGCCATGGCTGGAGCGCTGGTGGGGAATGGCGAGCTCCACGATCTTGTCGCGCACGCGCTCCGCCACGAGCATGGCCTGCTCCGCGTTGGCGCCGGTCAGCACCAGTACGAACTCCTCGCCGCCGTAGCGCGCGGCCAGGTCGCCGGGACGGCGGGCGAAATCCTTGAGCGCCCCGGCCACTCCGCGCAGGCATTCGTCGCCCGCGGCATGGCCATAGGTGTCGTTGAAGAGTTTGAAGTGGTCGACGTCGATCATGACCAGCCCCAGCGGCTCGCGCTTGCGCAGTGCGCGCTGCCACTCCGTGCCCAGCGTCACGTCCAGGGAGCGGCGGTTGGCGATCTGGGTCAGGCCGTCGATGGCCGTGAGGTACTGCAGGCGCAGGTTGGATTCCTCCAGGTCGGTGTTCTGGAAGGCCAGCATGCGCGCCTGCAGGTAGTTCTGGCGCAGGCTGCGCTCGATCAGGAAGGTGCCCACCAGGGCGAACACCGCCGAGGAGAAGAACACGAAGTTGATGATGGTGATGAGCTGGAAGCCGGACTTGCTGAAGCCGAACAGGCCGATGTTGAGCAGGCCCAGCATCACCACCGCGGAGCCCACCCCCCAGCTGAACTGCATGCGCGACAGCACGAACACGATCAGCATGACCAGGGTGATGGCGCCGGCGTAGTAGTGCTTGAAGGGTTCCAGGGCGGTCAGGAAGAGGCCGACCAGGCCGGCCACCGCCAGGCAGCTGGCCACCGCGGCCAGGGGCTGCATGTGGCGCTCGCCGACGCTGCCGCGGGACAGCAGCAGCAGGCCGAGCAGGGGGATGACCACCAGCAGGCGCACGGTCCAGAGCTGGGCGGCCACCGCGGGCATCCAGAAGGGGTCGATCACGCCGCAGGCGAGGAGGGCGACGGCCCCCAGCAGCATGGCCAGCTGCATGTGGGTGCGGTAGCGCTGGGCGTAGTCGCGCTGGAACTCCTCCTCCAGGGCGGGGGGGAAGTGCAGGCGCCAGCCCTGGTTGTTCAGCTGCTGGCGCAGGGTATCTAGTTCGGTCTGTTCCATGGCAAACCTGTTGTTTTTCTTAGCCGGGCGTATTCCGTCGCCCTTACCGGCAGGTCTCCCTTGCCGGAAGCATGGCAGCATACGGGAGGGGGGCGGGCAAGCACGGGCCGGCCGACCGGTGGCAGGGCGCGACTGTGCGGTCGTTCCGGTTCCCGGTGTGAGGGCCGTCACAGGCCGGGTCCGGTTGGACAGAAAAGGGGGATTTCCGTAGAATTCGGCCCCACTTGTGCCTGACGCGGGTCGCCGCGTGTTCCGGGCCACCCCCAAATCATAAAAAAAGCGAGAAGGAGTCCCTCTTTCTCGCTTTTTTACGGCCGCGTCCCCGGACAGGCATGCCCCCCGGCTCGCGCCGGACGGACATGTCCCGGCAGGGGACACCCCGCCCGCAACCCTTCTCGGAGGTAGGTTTGAACAAGCCCGCCATTCTGGTCCTGCAAGACGGCAGCGTCTTCCGGGGTATCTCCATCGGTGCCGACGGCCTCACGGCCGGCGAGGTCGTCTTCAATACGGCCATGACC
>DASUDN010000112.1:0-2627 GCA_036275595.1 Moraxellaceae bacterium | reverse complement strand
CGCCGGACAGGCTCATGCCCAGGCTCTTGCGGATGTGGGTGATGTGGAACTCCTCCAGCAGCTCCTGCAGCTTGGCCTCGCGGCCCTTGCGGTCCAGGTCCTTGCGGGTTTCGAGGATGGCGAGGATGTTCTGCTCCACCGAGAGCTTGCGGAAGATCGAGGCTTCCTGCGGCAGGTAGCCGATGCCGCGGCGGGCGCGGCCGTGCATGGGCAGGTGGCTGATGTCCTCGGCGTCGATCTGGATGCGGCCGGCGTCCATCGGCACCAGGCCCACGATCATGTAGAAGCTGGTGGTCTTGCCGGCGCCGTTGGGGCCGAGCAGGCCCACGATCTGCGCGCTGGAGACCTCCAGCGAGACGTCCTTGACGACCTGGCGGCCCTTGTAGGCCTTGGCGAGGCCGCGAACGATGAGCTGGCTCACTTCTTCTTGTCCTTGCTGTCGGTCGCGCGCAGCGTGGGCGGCAGCACGAGCATCACGCGCTCCTGGCCCTGGCCCCTGGCGTCGACCTGCTGGCGCTGCGCGTTGTAGGTGATGGTGTTGCCCTGGAAGGAGGCGCCGTCCTGGCGCAGGCGCGCCTTGCCGGTCAGGGTGATGACCTCGTTGCGGGCATCGAAGTCGATGCGCGCGGCCTCGGCCGACACCGGGCCCTTGGCCGGGTCGGTCTGCTGCTGGTAGCGGGCCGGGCTGCCGCGCGCCACGGTGGTCAGCACGGCGCCGCGCTCGTCCGTGGTGATGGTGATCTCGTCGGCGCGGATTTCCAGGCTGCCCTGCCTGATGACCACGGCGCCGGTGTAGACGGCGATGCCGGTCTTCTCGTTGAAGCGGGCGCTGTTGGCGGCGACCTGCACGGGCTGCTCGCGGTCGCTGGGCAGGGCCTGCGCGGCGGGGGCCAGCAGGGCCAGCAGGAAAAGGGCGTTAGCGGGGAGCTGGCGCATAGGTGGCGGATACATCCTGGGTCAGTGTCAGTTCGCTGCGCCGGAGGCTGGCTTCCAGCCCCCGGCTCTGCAGCTGGCCGCGCGGCGTGGTCACGGTGACGCGCTCGCGCGTGAGCAGGCGTTCCTGCTTCGGCCAGGCGGTGAGGCTGGCGGTGGCGAGGGTCACCGGCAGCGCGGCGTCGCGGCGCTCGGCCACCACCCCGCCCTCCAGGCGCACCTCGGTATTCTGGTCGAGGCCGGTGCCGCGCTCGGCGCGGATGCGCCAGGCCTCGCGGCCATTGTCGTAGAAGGTGGCCACCGGGGCCTCGATCTCGGACACGTCGCGCGGCGCGTCGTAATGGCGCAGTTCCCGCGCCGTGACGTGGCGCAGCAGGCGGCCGCCGGCATCGGTCTCGATGCTGCGGATGCCGTTCACCACGTACTCGGGGCGGCGCGCCTCCGGCTCCGCCAGCACCCCGGGCGCGCGCTGCGCGATGCCCCAGTAGTAGCCGGCGGCGCCGATCACCAGCAGCACGCCGGACAGGCTGAGGAGGTTGCGCGCGTCCATGGCGGCCTCAGTCGTGCTGCAGGTAGGGGGCGAGGGCGGCGTCGTAGCGGTCCTGCGCCTTGAGGATGAGGTCGCAGACCTCGCGCACGGCGCCGCGGCCGCCTTCCAGCGTGGTGACGTGGTCGGCGTGCGCGCGCAGCTCGGCGTGGGCGTTGGCCACCGCCACGCCGAGGCCGGCGGCGCGCAGGGCGGGCAGGTCGGGCCAGTCGTCGCCCACGTAGGCGATGTGCTCCAGCGCGATGCCGAGCTGGGCGGACAGCTCGCGCAGGGCGACCAGCTTGTCCTCGCGGCCCTGCATCAGGTGCTCGATGCCGAGGTTGCGCGCGCGCCGCGCCACCAGCTGGGTGGTGCGGCCGGTGATGATGGCGCAGGGAATGCCGGCGTTCATCAGCATCTTCAGGCCGTGGCCGTCCTGGGTGTCGAAGGTCTTGAACTCCTGGCCGTCCTCGGCGAAGTAGAGGCGGCCGTCGGTGAGCACGCCGTCCACGTCCACGGCGAGCAGGCGCACCCGCGCCGCCTTCTTCATCACGTCGTCCATCTGCAGGCCCCCCATCACATCACGCCCGCGCGCAGCAGGTTGTGCATGTTGAGGGCGCCCACCGGGCGGTTCTGCGCGTCGACCACGATGACGCCGTTGATCTTGCGGTCCTGCATGACGCCGAGCGCCTCGACCGCGAGCAGCGGCGCGGTGACGGTGGTGCAGCCGGTGCTCATCACCTGCTCGATGGGGGTGCTGTGCACGTCCACCTTGTGGTCCAGGCTGCGGCGCAGGTCGCCGTCGGTGTAGAGGCCGGTGAGGGTGCCGGCGGCATCCACCACGGCGGTCATGCCGAGGCCCTTGGCGGTGATCTCCATGAGGGCGTCGATGACCAGGGTGCCTTCCTTCACCACCGGCACCTCCCCGCCCTTGTGCATGACGTCCTCCACGCGCAGCAGCAGCTTGCGGCCCAGCGAGCCGCCCGGGTGCGACATGGCGAAGTCTTCCGGGGTGAAGCCGCGGGCCTCCAGCAGGGCCACGGCGAGGGCGTCGCCCAGCACCAGGGTGGCGGTGGTGGAGGAGGTGGGGGCGAGGCCGAGGGAGCAGGCCTCGGGGCTCTTGCCGATCTCCAGGGAGACGTCGGCGGCCTTCGCCAGGGTGGACTGG
>DASUDN010000111.1:0-21514 GCA_036275595.1 Moraxellaceae bacterium | reverse complement strand
TCCTTGGGCAGGACTTCGGAATAGGCCGGCAACAGGAGGACGTCATCGAAGGTGAGGGCTTCCTGGACGATATCGAGCATGGGGGCACCCGGGCGGGCTGGAAAAAGGAAGGGCGCGATTATAGAGGAAAGCCCGCCCGGGTTGAAACGCGGCCGTCCTCAGGGCTGGACCGGCGCCTCCCCTGCCTCCATCTGCTGCAGCTGGCCGGCCTGGCGGGCGAACTGGTCGTCGACCTGGACCTGGACGGCGGCGGCCTTGGCCTCCGCCTGCTGGTAGGCCGCCTGCTCGGATTGGCCGGGACCGCCATGGCCGAGCTGGCTGTAGATGAGCCAGCCCACGACGAGCAGGGTGAGGAGCAGGGAAATCAGGCGCATGGCGACTCCGGGGCACAGGGGCAGGCGCCCCTTCGCTCCGCACAGTGCCACGGCGACGGACGGCGCGACAGGGGCCGGCGGGCGAACGGGCGCCGGGGGGCGTCGGAAGGCCGGGCGCGCCCGGGGCGTGGGGAAGGATGCCGCGCTAGAAGTCGCGCTGGGCGGCCCGCTGCTCGCGCAGCGCGCGTGCCTTGGTCGCCAGCTCCTCGCGCAGCCGGTGCAGGGTGCCGGCCGGGGACGCCGGCGCGGTGCTGGAGGTGGCCGCCGGCATGCCCTCCGCCGCCTGGCGCAGGCGCTCGGCCTGGGCGGGATCGGCCGGCGCCAGCGGGGTGATGCGGCTGCCGTCGTAGGCCACGGGCTTGCCCTTGCCGGGCCGTTGCTCGAAATGGGTGACGCCCTTGTCGTCGACCCAGGTATAGAGCACGTCGGGCGCGTCCTGCGGCACCGGGCGGGCGGCCTGCGCGGCAGTGCCCCCCGGCGCCACGCCGGCCAGGGCCTGCAGCCGGTCGCGGTAATGCCAGCCGGCCGCCAGCGCCGCCAGCACCACCACCACGCCCCACCGCCCCGATCGCCGCATGCCACGCCCTCCCGCGCAAGAAAGACGCAGTGTACCCGCGCCGGCACGGCGCGGGCAGTATCGGAAACCACGCAGGGCGCTAGAATGCGCCATCACTTCCGGCCAGCGCCCCTCCATGACCGCGAACCGCAACATCCTCTCCGTCACCCTGCTCAACGAGCAGGTGCGCGACCTGCTCGAGGGCAGCTTTCCCAACCTGTGGGTGGAAGGCGAGATCTCCAACCTGTCGCAGCCCTCCTCCGGCCATCTCTACTTCACGATCAAGGATGCCGGCGCGCAGATCCGTGCCGCGATGTTCCGCGGCAACAACCGTTTCCTGCGCTTCGCGCCGAAGAACGGCCAGCAGGTGCTGGTGAAGGCGCGGCTGTCGCTGTATGCGCCGCGCGGCGACTACCAGCTCATCGTGGAGCAGATGGAGGAGGCCGGCCTCGGCGCCCTGCGCCGCGCCTTCGACGCGCTGCGCCTGCGCCTGCAGGCGGAGGGCCTGTTCGACAGCGAGCGCAAGCGCGAACTGCCCTCGCCGCCGCGCCACCTGGCGGTGATCACGTCGCCCACCGGCGCCGCCGTGCGCGACATCCTGTCCGTGCTCGGGCGGCGCTTCCCGGGACTGCCGGTGACGGTGGTTCCGGTGCCGGTGCAGGGCGTGGACGCGCCGCCCGCCATCGTGCGCGCGCTGGCGCTCGCCAATGCGCAGCCGCAGTTCGACGTCATCCTGCTGGCGCGCGGCGGCGGCTCGCTCGAGGACCTGTGGGCCTTCAACGACGAAGCGGTGGCGCGCGCCATCGCCGCCAGCCGCCTGCCGGTGGTCACCGGCGTCGGCCACGAGACCGACTTCACCATCGCCGATTTCGTGGCCGACGTGCGCGCGCCCACGCCCTCCGCCGCGGCCGAGCTGCTGAGCCCGGACGGCGAGGAGCTGCTGGCCAGCCTGGAAGGCTTCGAGGTCCTGCTGGCGCGCGCCATGCAGACGCGCCTGGCGCGCGCAACGCAGGAACTCACGCACCTGCGCGCGCGCCTGCGCCATCCCGGCCAGCGCCTGCGCGACCTGGCGCAGCGCCTGGACGAGCTGGAGCTGCGCCTGCGCCGCGCCAGCGAGCAGGGCCTGCGCGCGCGCCGCCTGCACCTGGCGGGCCTGGCCGCGCGCCTGCGCGGGCAGCAGCCGGGGCAACGCCTGCCCGGCCTGCGCCGGCGCGTGCTGGACCTGGACGCGCGCCTGCTGCAGGCCATGCGCCAGCAACTGCGCGCGCGGGAAACCCGGCTCGTGCACCTGGCCGAGCGCGCGCAGCTCGCGAGTCCGCTGGCCATCCTCGCGCGTGGCTACGCCATCCTCGAGCACGATGGCCAGGTGGTGCGCTCGGCGCGCGACGTGCCGGTCGGCGGCACGCTGCGCGCGCGCCTGGGCGATGGCATGCTGACGGCGACGGTCACGGCCAGGGAGGAGACATGATGCGCCGCATGACACTGGTCCTGCTGGGCGCCCTGCTGGCCACACCCGCCCTCGCGGCGCCCCGCGAGGCTCGGGTGCCGGGCGGCATCGCCGTGCTGGAACTGCCGGCGACGGTACCGGCCGGCGCGACGGCGACCTTCGCCGGCAAACCCGTCTTCATCGAGCGCGACGGCGACGGCCGCCGCCGCCTCGTGGTCGGCATTCCCCTGACCCAGGCGCCGGGCGAGGCCCGCGTGGAGCTGGTCGACGGCAACGGCCCGGCACCGCTGCCCGCCCTCGCCTTCAGCGTCGTCGCCAAGGCCTATCCCGAGCAGCACATCACGCTGCCCACCGGCGACAAGCACGTGCATCCGGGCCCCGAGGAACTGGCGCGCTACGAGCGCGAGGCGAAGGAGCAGCAGGCGGTGTACCGGCGCTTCGAGGGCGGCGCCGCGCCGTGGCCGCGCTTCCGCCAGCCCACCGCCGGCGCCCCCAATCCCAGCTTCGGCCGCAAGCGCTTCTTCAATGGCGAGGAGCGCCAGCCCCACCTCGGCATGGACATCGCCGCCCCCGAGGGGCAGGCGGTGGTCGCACCCGCCGACGGCGTGGTGGTGCAGACCGGCGACTACTTCTTCAACGGCCGCACCGTGATGATCGACCACGGCCAGGGCCTGGTGTCCATGCTTTGCCACCTGAGCGAGATCAGCGTGGCCGCGGGCACGCGCGTGGCCGCCGGTGACCGCATCGGCCGCGTCGGTCGCACCGGGCGCGCGACCGGCCCGCACCTGCACTGGACCGTCAGCCTCAACGACGCCCGCATCGATCCGCTGCTGGTGCTCCCGGACGCGGCGCTGCCGCCCGTCCCGGGTGCGGGGCCGGACGCGGCACGCCCGCGATGATCACTGTCCGCCTGGCCTGGCTGCGCGACGACCCCGCGCGTCCGCTCGCCCCGCTCGCCGCCCGCCTCGACGCCACCGCCGCGGCCGAGCTCGCCGGCCTGCGGCTGCCCTCGCGCCAGCGCGGCCACCTGCTCTCGCGCGCCCTGCTGCGGTACCTGCTCGCCACCACGCCCGCGCTGGCGGGAAAGGCGGCGCGCTTTGACCGCGCCCCGTCCGGACGCCTGCTGCTGGCCGCGCCCGCCGGCTGGCACATCAGCGTGAGCCACGCCCCGGAGCGGGTGGCGGTCCTGCTGGCCTCCGTTCCCGGCGGAATCGACATCGAGAGGCCGCGGCCCGTGCGCTACGGGCGCGTGGCCGCCCGCTACTTCGCGCCGGCGGAGCAGGACTGGCTGGCGAGCCTGTCCGGCCCGGAGGCCGCACGCGACTTCTTCCGCCTGTGGACCCTCAAGGAGGCCGCCGCCAAGGCCCTGGGCGAAGGCATCGCCCACAACCTGGCGCGCCTGGCCTTCGCCCTCGACGGCCCCGTACCGGTCCCCCTCGACCCGGGGCTCGGCCTGCAGGCGTGGCAGGCGCCCGCCGGCGATGCCTGGCTGGCGGGCGTGGTGCGGGCGGAAGGCCCGGTGGCCTGGGAGTGCCGCGAGGTGGCGCTGGACACCCTGCTCGCCGGCTGAGGCCCCGGCGGCGCGTGCCCCAAAAAAAAGCCCCGCGGTCGCGGGGCTTTGTTGTGCCGGACGGGACCTCAGTGCGTGAAGCCGGTCATGAGCTGGATCCAGCCGCACAGCGCGCCCAGCACGGCGCCGAGCATGATCACGATCCACTCGTCCTCCTGGAAGGCCGGACGCAGCAGGTCCTGGAACTCCTTGGAGCTCATGGCCTTCATGCGCGAGGAGAAGATGGAAGCGATGACCTTGGCGCGATCGCGGTTGAACTGCGGGTTGTCCAATGGCTGCAGCGACAGCGCGGCGGCCTTCTCCACGATGGTGCGCTTGAGCGCGGCATAGCCGGTCGGGCCCACCGTGAGCTGGATGGCCGTGCGCACCACGCCGCCTTCGAGCAGCGGGCTGATGTGGCGGCGGATCAGGGCGCGGGTACGCTCGGCATACTTGCCGGTGAGCATCTCGCCGACCAGGTGCTTGAGCGAGACCATCTCCAGCGTGGACAGCTCGGCGAACTTCTCGGAGATCTCCGGCTGGCGCTTGAGGAACAGGCCCTGGATGCGCCAGGGGCCCACCTTGATGGGATTCAGCGGGCGGAAGACCATGGCCAGCGCCAGCCAGTTGGTGGCGTAGCCCAGCACGGCGCCATACAGCGGCAGGCCCCAGTTCCAGGGGAAGAAATACCACAGGATCATCTGGATGAAGCCGAAGCCGAGGCCGATCCAGAAGCTGGACGTCACGATGAAGTTGATCTCGGGCGAGCCCACTTCCTGGAACACGCGCACCACCAGGGCCTTGTCGCCCTCCATCTGGCGCACCACCATGGCCTTGAGGTCGATCAGGTCCTCGATGTTGTCGCCGAGGTCGCGCACCAGATTCTCCATCACTTCCGGCATCTGCCGGCGCACGCGGGCGTAGACGCGCTTCTTGAAGCTGATGGGCAGGTTCTCCCAGAACACGCGGTTCTTCTCGTTCATGATCTCGTCGACCATGTCCTCGATGCGCTCGGAGAGGCCCTCGGTGACGTGGCGCGCGATCTTGTCCGGGTCCATCTCGCGGAAGATCTCGGACAGCGAGCCCAGCTTGGCCAGGGTATTGTCGACGACGATGCCCGCCATCTTGCCGGCCTTGCGCGGCACGATGCCCTGCCAGCCCAGCCACGGCTTCCAGAGCCCGACGAACTCCAGGGGGTAGAACACCATCTTCATGGCGAACCAGACGTGGGCCCAGGTGACGACGGCGGCGACGATGGGGATGGTGACGAAGCCCCAGAAATTGGGGAGGCCGCGCAGATGGTTCCAGAACTCAACCAGTGAATCGATCATAAGCAACTGCGTTGTTGTCGTTGTGGGACGGCAGGTCCGTCGTTGGTCACCCGACTCTGCCCTTGGCATATAAAGGTGCGAGCTTATCAGGTCGGCGGGCCTTTTTCCCATTCCCCACGGGGGTTATCGGGCAGCCAGGCCGCCAGGATGGCCGCCAGGGCGTCCCGGCGGAAGGGTTTGGTCAGGATGTCGTCCATGCCCGCCTCGCGGCAGGCGGCGGCGGTCTCGTCCGCGGCATGGGCGGTCAGTGCCACGATGGGCAGGCGCCGGCCGCTCTCGCCGGCGCGCCAGCGCCGGGTGGCCTCGAAGCCGTCCAGGACCGGCAGCTGGCAGTCCATGAGAACCATGGCATAGCGCTCCGCCCCCTGCGCCAGGCGCTGCAGGGCGCTTTCCCCGTCCCCCACGATGTCCACTTCACAGCCCAGGTGGTGCAGCATGCCCTCGGCCACGCGCTGGTTGGTGGGGTTGTCCTCGACCACGAGCACCCGCGCCCCCCGGCCGGGTCCCACCGGTGCCACGGCAGGCGCGGCCTCGGCGCAGGGCAGCATGATCTCGAAGGTGAAGCAGGAGCCGACGCCCGGCTCGCTTTCCACCCGCAACCGCCCCTGCATGAGGGCGGCCAGGCGGGCGGCGATGGCGAGCCCCAGGCCGGCACCGCCGTAGCGGCGGCTAGGGCGGGCGTCGCCCTGGTAGAAGGGCTCGAAGATGCGTCCCTGCAGCTCGCGCGGGATGCCGATGCCGGTGTCGCAGACCTCGCAGGTGAAAAGCATGCGCTGGCCGGGCTGGTCCAGGAAGCGCGCGTCGACGGTGATGCTGCCGGCCGGCGTGAACTTGACGGCATTGTCCACCACCTGCACCAGCACCTGGCGCAGGCGCCCCGCGTCGCCGACCAAGCGGGTGCCGGCGGGCAGGCCGTCGATGTTCAGGCGCAGGGCCACGCCGCGCTGCTGCGCCTCGGCCTCGAAGCGCGCCACCACCTGGCCGAGCAGGGCGGCGGGGTCGAATACCCGCTCCTCCAGCAGCACCCGCCCCTGGTCCAGGCGCGAGTAGTCGAGGATGTCGTCGACCAGGCAGAGCAGGTTGCTGCCCGCCTGCTGGGCATTGCGCACATAGTCCACCTGCTCGGTGTCGAGCGCGGTCGACTCCAGCAGCTGCAGCATGCCGGACACGCCGTTCAGCGGAGTGCGCAGCTCGTGGCTCATCATGGCCAGGAACTGGCTCTTGGCCTGGCTGGCCTGGTCCGCCTTCTCGCGCGCCTGCTCCAGCTCGCGCGTGTAGTTCGCCTGGCGGTCGCGGGCCTCGCCCAGCGTGGCGGCCAGTTCGTTGAGCTGGCTGCCGAGCCGGCCGATCTCGCCGCCCTCCTCCACCTGCACGCGCCCGTCGAAGTCGCGCTGGCCAAGGCGCTCCACGAAGGCCGCCACCTTTTCCAGCGGGCGCCGCAGCACGGTCGCCATGCGCAGGGCCAGCAGCCCGCTGAGCAGCAGGGCCAGGGCGCCGAGCAGCAGGCCGTTGCGCAGGATCTCGTGCTCGCGTGCCAGCGCCAGCTGCTCGCTGACGGCGATCTCGACGCGGCCCAGGCGCTCCGGCGCAACGGCGGCCGGCGCCAGCCAGTCCTCGCCCGGGGCGCCGACGCCAGCCGAGCGGATATCGCTGCCGAAGCGGCGCATGGCGAGGCCCGGTGCGTACTGCGGCGAGCGCAGCTGCAGCAGCACGGCGCGGTTGGCATCCACCACCTGTACTTCCACCACGCCAGGCTGGCGCAGCAGGGCATCGACCTGGCCGCGCAGGCTGTCGACATTGCCGGAGATCACCGCATAGTCGGCGCCGGCCGCCAGCTGCTGCGCCATCAGGCTGCCGCTGGCGGCGAGCTCGCGCTCGGCGTCGGCCAGGCGCGCCTGCAGCAGGTAGCCGAGCAGGAGCACCAGCATGAGGAAGGCCGGGGCGACGCCCAGGAAGACCGCGCGCCAGCGCAGGGGCCAGTTTTGCATCAGGGCCATGGGACCACCTTCCCGGACTGCAGGGATCGGGTTAACGCTTCCGCGTCGGGCAGGCGCAGCCCCAGCGAGCGCGCCACCTGCGGATTGGTAATGACATCGAAACGGCTGGCCTGGGCGGGCGCCGGCCAGTGCCGGTCCTGCTGCCAGGCGCGCAGGGCGGCCGCCACGTCGCCGGCCAGGGTCTCGGGCGTGGCATACAGGCTGGCCAGCGAACCGGCTCGCACCCAGGCGGGGGTGGGACCGATGAAGACGCGGTTCTGCCGGTAGGCCGCGAGCAGCACCGGCTTGAGGTTGTCGCGGTTGAACAGGCGCGGGTCGACCGGCGCCAGCAGGAGGTCGGCCGTGGGCGCGACATCACCGACCTGGCGCGCCAGCAGGGCCGGGTCGGCCTCGCGCACCATGACCTCGATGCGGCGCGCGGCCGCGGTGGCGCGCAGGGCCTGGGCGCGCGACAGGTCCGCCGGCGCCACCAGGAGGCCGACGCGGCGCAGGCCGGGCATGATTTCCTGGGCCAGGCGGAGCTGGTCGGACAGGGAGGGGGCCCAGAACAGGGCGGTCTCGCCGGGCTGCAGGTCAGGCCCCGCGCCGGGCAGCAGGAAAAGGCGCGGCCGCGCCGTGGCGCGCGCCTCGTCGATCACGCCTTCGTGCAGCGCGACGACCACGTCGGCCGGGCCGGGCGTCGTCACCACCCGGTGGGCGTCCCCGAGCTCGGCGCGCAGGGCCGCCACGAAGGGCTCGCTGCCCTGCCCCGCGCCAAGCAACTGCACGGTCAGCGCCAGCGCCGGCCATGCCCAGCACAGCAGCAGCAGCCCCAGTCCCCTCGCGAGGAGGGGGGGACGGCGTGTCGCTGTCGGGAGGGGGCGGCGATCCATGCGTGGGCCCGGTGGTCCTCAGTAATGCCAGTCCATGCTGAACCAGCCGCGGTGGCGGTCGCTGCCGTTTTCCGACCGCAGCTCGGGATCGTCCGTCAGACGGGTCTGCATCACCGCCGCCAGGGTCAGCTCGTGCTGCCGGCCAAGGCGGAAAGTCTTGGCCAGGCGGTTGTCGAGGCGGTCGAAGAAGACATGCCGGTCGGTGCGCAGGTCGTTGTAGAAGTAGTAGGTGTTACCGAACTGCAGGCCGTTGCCGTAATCCTGCCACCAGCCCGCGCTGCCCGAGTGCTGGGGCACGAACTGGGTGTTGTCATCGCTGACCGGCGCCTTGTCCATGTCCAGGTAGGCATAGTTGACCTGGAAGCGCTGGCTCGGCAACGGACGGAAATCCAGCGTGAGCTCGCCGCCGTTCATGTACATCTTGGTGGTCGGACGGATCAGGAAGCCTTCGCTGCCATCGGCCTCGAGGTTGTGCTCGGAGAGGTCCATGCGATCGTGGAAGCCGCGCAGGTCCACGGTCAGGCGGGCCGGGTCGAAGCGCGCGTAGTAGCCGATCTCGTTGGACGTGATGCGCTCGGTGGGCGCGCCGCCGCTGGCCTTGCCGGTCTGGTAGAAGGTGCCGGCATAGGGACGGTCGACCGGCCGCAGCGCCTGCACCGGGTAGCCGAAGTCGGCCTGGTTCTCGAGGATGTCCGGCGTGCGCACGGCGCGCGAATACACCAGGCGCAGCACCTGGCTGGGCGTGAACTGCCAGTTGAGCGCGGCGCGCGGCGAGAAGAAGTTGCCGGCGCCCTCGTCGTCTTCCTGGTTGCCGCCGACGTTGAGCAGCCACTCCGGCGCGAAGCGCCACTCGCCGTGCACGAAGGCGCGCCACACGGTGTTCTCCGCGGGGCCGCCGATGTAGAGGCGCGAGGTGGCCTCGGACTTGTCGTAAGTCACGCCGTACACCGTGCGCAGGTCCGGCGTCACGATCCAGGTGTCCTGCAGCTCCACCTCGGTGCGGCGCTCGCGGGAGTCGAGGTCGGCGCGCCAGTCGGTGGAGCCGGAGAGCAGCGGGTCGGTGGCGAGCGCGGTGCCCAGCGCCGTCAGCAGCGGCACGTCGGCGCCGGTACAGGCGGAGGTGTCGCCATAGAGCGCGCCATTGGCGCAGGCGCGGTTCTGGTCGTAGAGCTGGCCGAGGATGGGCGAGAACACCACGCGCGGCAGGTTCACGTACCAGGTCTCGTTGCGCTGGAAGCGGGACTGGCTGGCCTGCACGCGCAGGTGGTGGTCCTGCCCCAGGTCCTGGTCCCAGGCCAGCGTGAGGTATTCGTTGTCGCGATGCGCGACCGGTGTCTGGTTGTAGAAGGTCGGGCGGTACTGCTGCTCGGCGCGCATGCCGGCGGCACCGAAACCGACCTCCAGCGTGCCGCCGCCCGCCGCCGTCCACACCGCGCGCCCGTAGGCGGAGTCCACGTCCTTGCTGTCGGTGAAATCGGAGTTGTTCTGGCGGCGGTTCTCCTCGAAGCCGACGTCGCGCCGGCCCGCCAGGGTCAGGCGCCAGTCGACGCTGCCGGTGCGCTGCGCCAGGCGGGCCAGGTAGTCCTGCACGCCGTCCTCGCCGGCGCGGTAGGTCACGCGCGCGCGCTCCACGTCGGCGGGATGGCGGGTGACGATGTTGACCACCGCGAAGAAGCTGTTGGCGCCCCAGGTGGAGGAATTGGGGCCGCGGATGACCTCGATGCGCTCGATATCGGCCAGCTCCAGCGGCAGGCCGATCCAGTCCACCTGCGCCAGCAGGGGCTGGTAGATGGAGCGGCCGTCGATCAGCACCTGCATGCGCCGCGCGAGGTCGGCGGAGGTGCCGTGGAAGCTGACGAAGGCCTCGGAGCCGATGTCGTAGCCCACCACCATGCCCGGCACCAGGCGCAGGATCTCGGGAATCTCGCGCACGCCGGTCTGCTCGATCATCTGGCGGTCGATGATGGTGACGGCGGCCGGGGTCTCGAACAGCGACTGCGACAGGCGGGTGGCGGAGAGGACGGTGGGCGTGTCGCCACTGTCGGGGAACGGGGTCCCCGTGCTATCGGCGGCCAGGGCCGGCGCCGACAGCAGGACCAGTGGCAGCAGGCGCAGGGCGCCCGGCGCGGAAAACCGGTGAAGCATGCATTTCCCCTGTGCGGCGCCAGGCGGCGCCGGCTGCGGAAGTCGCCGCCCGGGCCGGGCAGCGGCACAGGGTCAGCGCTTCTCTCGTTTCTTGTGGAACTGGACGTTGCGGCGGCGGCGTTCGGCCTGCGCCGGCGTCAGGACATTCCTCCGCTCCTTGAAGGGGTTGTCACCCGTCTTGAACTCGATGGCAATCGGGGTCCCCTCGATACGCAGCACCTTGCGGAACACGTTCTCGAGGTAGCGCTTGTAGGCCCCCGGCACCGACTCCGTCTGGTTGCCGTGGATTACCACCAAAGGAGGATTTTGCCCGCCCATGTGGGCATAGCGAAGCTTGATGCGGCGTCCGCCGACAAGAGGCGGCTGGTGCTGCTCGACTGCATCCTGGAGGATCTGGGTGAGGCGGTTGGTGGCCACCTTGATGGTGGACGAGGCGTAGGCCTTCTCGATGGAGGGATAGAGGTCGCCCACCCCGGTGCCGTGCTTGGCCGAGATCAGGTGCACCCGCGCCCAGGGGATGAAGTCCAGGCGCCGCTCGATGTCCTGCTTGACGTGGTCGCGGTCGTAATCGCTCATGCCGTCCCACTTGTTGATGGCCACCACCAGCGAGCGCCCGCTCTGGATCACGAAGCCCAGCAGGTGCAGGTCCTGGTCGACGATGCTCTCGCGCGCGTCGAACACCAGCACCACCACGTGCGCGTCCTTGATGGCCTGCAGCGTCTTGATGACCGAGAACTTCTCCACGCCCTCGTCGACGCGGCCGCGGCGGCGCACGCCGGCGGTGTCGATAAGGGTGTAGCGCTTGTCGCGGCGCTCGTAGGGAATGTAGATCGAGTCGCGGGTGGTGCCGGGCATGTCGTAGACCACCACGCGCTCCTCGCCAAGCAGGCGGTTCACCAGGGTGGACTTGCCGACGTTGGGGCGGCCGACGATGGCGATCTTGATGCCGGTCTCGGCGACCGGGGCCTCTTCCGCGTCGGGCGGGCAGTCGGCCAGCACCTGCTCCATCATGTGCGTGACGCCGCGGCCATGGCTGGCGGCGATGCCGAAGATCTCGCCGAAGCCGAGCTGGTGGAACTCGGCGAGGGCGGCCTCCTCGTGCACGCCGTCGATCTTGTTCACCACCAGGTGCACGCGCTTGCTGAGCTGGCGCAGCTCGGCGGCGATCTCCTGGTCGGCCCCGGTGAGGCCGGCGCGCGCGTCCACCAGGAACAGCACGATGTCCGCCTCGTGGATGGCCAGGCGCGACTGCTCGGCCATGTAGGCGTCGATGCCCTCCTCGCCCTCGCCGATGCCGCCGGTGTCGATGACGATGAAGGACTTGTCCTCGATACGGGCGTCGCCGTACTTGCGGTCGCGGGTGAGGCCGGGCAGGTCCGCGACGAGGGCATCGCGGCTGCGCGTCAGCTGGTTGAACAGGGTGGACTTGCCCACGTTGGGGCGCCCCACGAGCGCGATCACGGGTTTCATGGCGTTCTCTTACTTAAGGATCCAGGCGGAAAGGCGCCCGTCCGCATCCCAGGCATAGAGGACGTCGTCGCGGGTGGCGAGGCGGGCCAGCGGGCTGTCGAAGAACCAGCCGCCGCCCACGGAGCGGCGCCCCTGCACGGTGCCGTCGACCTGGGACAGCAGGTGCACGCGCCCTTCCTCGTCGCCAACGGCGAGCAGGCTGCGCAGGGCCACCGGGTTGGTGAGGTGGCGCCAGGCGAAGTCGGGCTGCTTCCACACCAGATTGCCGCTGGCGCGGTCCACCGCCAGCACGTTGCCGTCGAGGTCGGTGACGTAGAGGTTGCCCATGCCCTCGGCCAGGTCGTTGACGCTGGACGTGTCGAAGGTCCACTGGCGGCGGCCGCCGCTGACACTGCTGCGGGTGAGCTGGGACTGGAAGCCCACGCTGTAGAGCTCGTCGTCGCCCAGGCGCAGCAGATTGGCCACGATGTCGTTCATGCGCTCGAGTTCGGTGCGGCCGTTGTTGGTGGCCACGCGCAGTTCCCAGTCGGGAATGCCGGTGGCCAGGTCGAGGCGCGCGACCTTGCCCGCCGCCGAGGCGACGTAGACGCGGTTGTCGGCCAGCAGCGGCGCGGCGTTGCCGCGCAGGCTGAGCGGCGGCACCGACGTGTTGTAGGTCCAGCGCACGGCGCCGTCGGCGCGCGCCAGCGCGTGCACCACGCCATCGCCCGACAGCGCCACGATCAGCTCGGGAGCGATGGCGGGAGCGCTGACCGCGGTGGCGCCCAGCGACACGCGCCACTTCTCGCGACCGTCGGCCTGGCCCAGCACCACGAGCTCGCCCTTGGCGGTGGCCAGCGCCACCAGGCCATAGCCCAGCGCGGGGCCGCCCACCAGCGCCAGGCCGGTCTTGCGCGCCCACGCCGGCTTGCCGGTGGCGCGATCGACCAGCGCCACCACGCCATTGCGGCCGGCGACGGCGACATGCTGCTCGCCGACCGCGGGCGCCAGGCGCACGCTTTCCTCGCCGAGGCCATCGCCCACGCGCACGGACCACAGCTTCTTCAGGCGCGAGGCCTCGGCCGGCAGCGCCGGATAGCCCTTGGGCTCGGGCGCGGGCGGCGCGCTGCTGCAGGCCGCGAGCAGGGCGACCAGGGCCGGCAGGGCGAATCGCATCAGGCGGGCGGGCTTCACGAGGACGAGGACTCCGTGTCGGCGGCCTTGGCCTTCGCCGCGGGCTTCTTCGGCTCCAGCGGGGCAAGACCGACGTCGGCCATCTTCACGTCCAGCAGCGGACGGCGCTCGTCGCGGGCCTGCAGGGTCTTGGCAGCGGCCTCGTAGGCGGCGCGCGCCTCGGCGATCTTGCCCTGGGCCTGGAAGATGTCGCCACGCAGCTCGTCGATGGTGGGCTGGAAGCCCTTGGCGTCGTGCTCCTTTTCGAGCAGCGCCAGTGCGGCGTCGTACTGCTTGCCGGCGGCCAGCACGCGCGCCAGGCGGGTGGTGGCGAGCAGTCGCTCGGCCTCGGCCGGCTTGCGGTCCAGCACCCAGCGCAGCTGCTTCTCGGCTTCCTTGAGGTCGTTGCGGTCCGCGGCCTGACGCGCCAGCAACAGGCCGGCGGTCACCGCGTACGGGGTGGAGGCATGCTCGTCCTTCAGGGTCTTGCCGAGGCGCTGCACGTCGGTGTTGGCGGCGGTGTCGTCCGGATTGAGCTGGCTGCGCTGCACGGCGGACAGCAGCTCCTGGTAGACGCCAGCGGCGCGGGTGGCCTCGTTCAGGCGCGACTTCTGCCAGATCGTCCAGCCCACGAACACGGCGATGGCGAGCACGAAGCCGACCAGGAGGGGCGTGCCGTAGTCCTGCCAGAAGCGCTTCAGGCTCTCGATTTGTTCTTCTTCATGCGTCACTTGCTGCTCCTATGCTGGCCGCGCCAGCCTTCCAGGCGTTTGGAATGCTCAAAGGGTGTGATGGGATTTCAGGAAGCCGGCCACTTCGTATTGGGTCAATGTCACCTGCTCCCGCTCCTCGCGTAGCCACTTCAGGGTGACGGTATTGGATATAAACTCGTTATGACCCAGCAGAAGGGCAAAGCGCGCCCCGGACTTGTCAGCTTTCTTGAGCTGACTTTTGAAGCTGCCGCTACCGCAGTTCACCTGCACGCGCAGGTCGGGCAGCGCGTCGCGCAGGTGTTCGGCCAGCAACAGTGCTCGCGCTGCCGATTGCTCATTATCAGACGCCACAAACACGTCTGGTCCGCCGGCTTTGTGCTGGCCGTGCACGGAGATGTGCAGCAGCTGCAGGCGCTCGAGGCCGATGGCGAAACCCACCGCCGGCGTGCGCTGGCCGCCGAGCTGCTCGACCAGGCCGTCGTAGCGGCCGCCGGCGCAGACGGTGCCTTGGGCGCCGAGCTCGGTGGTCACCCACTCGAACACCGTCTTGGTGTAATAGTCCAGGCCGCGCACCAGGCGCGGGTTCACCACGTAGGCGATGCCGGCGCCGTCGAGCACGGCACGCAGGCCGTCGAAGTGGGCGCGCGACTCCTCGCCCAGGAAATCGGCCAGGCGCGGCGCGTCGGCCAGCACCGCCTGCGTTTCCGGCGACTTGCTGTCCAGGATGCGCAGCGGGTTGGAGCCCAGGCGGCGCTGGGAGTCGGCATCCAGCTTGTCCTTGTGCTGCTCCAGGTAGGCCACCAGCGCGGCGCGGAAGTCCGCGCGCTCGGCGCTCTCGCCCAGCGTGTTGAGTTCCAGGCGCACGACCTTGTCGAGGCCGAGCTGCCGCCACAGGCGCGCCGTCATCAGGATGAGCTCGGCGTCGATGTCGGGACCGGCCATGCCGAAGGTCTCGACGCCGAACTGGTGGAACTGGCGGTAGCGCCCCTTCTGCGGCCGCTCGTAGCGGAACATGGGGCCGGTGTACCAGAGGCGCTGCGTCTGGTTGTAGGTGAGGCCGTGCTCGAGGCAGGCGCGCACGCAGCCGGCCGTGCCCTCCGGGCGCAGCGTCAGGGATTCGTCGCTACGGTCGAGGAAGGAGTACATCTCCTTCTCGACGATGTCGGTGACCTCGCCGATGGCGCGCGCGAACAGCGGCGTGCTCTCCACGATGGGCAGGCGGATCTCCTGGTAGCCGTAGGCGCGCATCAGGTCCTGCAGCGCGGCTTCCACGTCCTGGCACAGGCCGGTGACGATGGGATTGTCCTTGGTGGGCACCGGCAGGATGTCGTTGAATCCGCGGATGGCGGTGATCTTCTGGCTCATTCGTTGTGATGTCCTTGGGGCCTC
Organism: Moraxellaceae bacterium; assembly: GCA_036275595.1. Lineage (GTDB taxonomy): Bacteria > Pseudomonadota > Gammaproteobacteria > Pseudomonadales > Moraxellaceae > UBA2031. Next base: position 6,519 of record DASUDN010000111.1, on the reverse strand, counting down.
AATCGCCACGGGCGAACACGCCGCGGGCGGCATCGTCGGCCTTCTTCTGCGCCGCCTCGGCCTCGGCCTGGCGCACGCGCTCGCGCACCATCTTCTCGATCTCGTCGACCAGGTTCGCGGTGGGAATCAGGTGGCTCTTCTCGCCATGGCGGTAGACCAGGCTGTTGGGCAGCGCGCCCACCACGCCGATGTCGGCTTCCTTGGCCTCGCCGGGGCCGTTGACCTTGCAGCCGATCACCGACACGTCCATGGGCACGCGCACGTCCTCGAGGCGCGACTCCAGCGCGTTCATCACGCGGATGACGTCGAACTCCTGGCGCGAGCAGCTCGGGCAGGCGATGAAGTTGATGCCGTTGGAACGGATGCCCAGCGACTTCAGGATGTCGAAGCCGACCTTCACTTCCTCCTCCGGCTCGGCCGCCAGCGAGATGCGCAGGGTGTCGCCGATGCCGTCGAGCAGCAGGCCGCCGAGGGCGATGGCGGACTTCACGGTGCCGGAGCGGAACACGCCCGCCTCGGTGACGCCGAGGTGCAACGGCTTGTCGATCTGCTTCGAGAGCAGGCGGTAGGCGTCCAGCGTCAGGAAGACATTGGAGGCCTTCACCGAGACCTTGTACTCGTGGAAATCCAGGCGCTCCAGGATGTCGATATGGCGCAGGGCGGATTCCAGCAGGGCCGCGCCGGTGGGCTCGCCGTATTTCTTCTGCAGGTCCTTCTCCAGCGAGCCCGCGTTGACGCCGATGCGCATGGAGATGCCGTGGTGGCGCGCCGCGGCCACCACCTCGCGCACCTTGTCGTCGGCGCCGATGTTGCCCGGGTTGATGCGCAGGCAGTCGACGCCGAGCTCGGCCACGCGCAGGGCGATGCGGTGGTCGAAGTGGATGTCCGCCACCAGCGGCACGTCCGGCACGCGCCGGCGGATGACGCCGAAGGCCTCGGCGGCGTCCATGGACGGCACCGACACGCGCACGATGTCGGCCCCCGCCGCCACGCAGCGCTCGATCTGCGCCACCGTGGCCTCGACGTCGCAGGTCTCGGTGTTGGTCATGGTCTGCACGGTGATGGGGGCATCACCGCCGACAAAGACCTTGCCGACGCGGATCTTGCGGGTGGGACGGCGCTTGATGGGGGACTCGTGCATGGCAGATTCCTGGTGGGCGGCCTCAGCGGCGCGCCGGGGCGGGCGCGGTCTGCGGCGCAGGGGCCGGCGCCGGCGGCTGCAGGGTGGGCGCGGGCACCGGCACGCTGCGCAGCGCACCGCCGGGCGGCGGCAGCGTGGGCGGCGCGGCCGGCGTCGGCAGCACGTTCAGGCCGGGCGCGGTGGACGGCGCCGGCGCCACGGGCACCGCGGGGGCCGGTGTCGGGGCGGTCGTTGCCGGCGCGGGCACGCCGGTGGCCGGCGCCGGGGCGGGCACCACCGGGGCCGCGCTGTCCGGCACCGCCGGCGCGACCGGCGCGGGCACCGTCGGGGCGGGCTCCACGGGCGCGGGCACGGCCGGGGCCACCGGCGCGGTGGCCGCCGGATCGTCCGCGACGGGCACGCTGCTGCGCGAGGCGAAGCCGGTCCAGAACAGGCCGCCGAGCAGCACCAGGATGAACAGCAGCGCGCTCCAGCGCAGCAGCCGGCCGGTCTTGAGGCGGGGGCGCCGCGCCACCTCGCCGAGCAGCTGGATGGGATTGCGCGGCCGCACTTCCAGGGCCGGGGTTTCCTTGTCGTCCGCGTAGCACTGGTCGAACTTGGCGGCAATGTCGTCCGGCGACAGCTTCACGAGCTGCGCATAGCGGCGCATGTAGCCGCGCACGAAGGCCGGCTCGGGCAGGTCCTTGTACGAATCGGACTCCATCGCCTCGACGTAGCGCGGCGTCAGCGCCAGTTCGCGCGCGACCTGCTCGATGGTCATGCCGCGCAGTTCGCGCGCCTTGCGCAGGCGCTGGCCGGGGCGGAAGGACAGGTAGTCGGCGGCGTCGCGGCCGTGCTCTTCCTGCCCTTCGGGCGCCGGTGCGGGCGGGAGGGTGTCTTCGATCTGATTGCTCACAATAGGCTCCACAATACTGCCGCCTGCTGCGCGCAGCAGGCTTACTTGTCCGTCCTCAGGCTCATCTGGTACTGCTGGTATTCCGGACTGTCCGGATACAGGCGTTTCAGGGCCAGCTCATAGCTGGCCAGTGCATCCCTGCCCCCGAAGCGGCGCTCAAGGCGAATCCCCAGCCACAGGCTCTGCGCCGTCTGCGGGGTGTCGCGCGTGAGGTCGAGGTAGCGCTTGTAGAGGCCGCGGGCCCCCTCATAGTTTTGCTTGTCAAAGGCGATCTCGCCCAGGTACAGCGTGGACACGGGCAGGCTGGCGTCGAGGTTGAGCCCGCGCACGAAGGCCTGCTCGGCGCGCGCCCTGTCGCCCAGCATCCAGGCGCTGCGGCCCAGGCCCTCGAAGGCCAGGGCGCGGTTGCCGTAGGTGATGTCCTCGGAAGCGGCCTCGAACTGCTTGGCGGCCTCCTTGTAGCGCTTCTGGCGGAACAGGAAGCTGCCGTAGTTGTTGTGCGCCTGCGAGTAGTTGTCGCGCAGGCGCAGGGCCTTGCGGAACTCGCGGTCGGCGCCCTTGATGTTGCCGTCGCGCTCGAGCAGCACGCCCATCATGTTGTGGGCTTCCGGCAGGTCGGGCGCGGACTTCAGCGCCTGCTGCAGGTAGCCCAGCGCCTTGTCGTCCTCGCCCTGGCGCAGGTAGTCCGCGGCGATGGCGACGCGGTCGCGGGCCGCGGCGGTGGGGTCGACCCGGCGGCCGGAGGCGTCCTCGACCACCTGGGTGCATCCGGCCAGCAACAGCACGCCGGCCAAGGCAAAGCGCCGGATCATGACGCGCTCCTGAAAATTTCCCGGTTGTCTTTCTGTTTTTCGGTCCGCGCCTGCCAGCGCTCCGCGCGGCGCGTGCGGTCCTGCACCTTGCCCACCAGCTGGCCGCAGGCGGCGTCGATGTCGTCGCCGCGCGTGGAGCGGATGGTGCAGATGTAGTCGGCGTCCACGAGGATCTTCTGGAAGGCCAGGATGTCCTCGCGGGTCGAACGCCCGTAGGGGGAGTTCGGGAAGGGGTTGAACGGGATCAGGTTGATCTTGCTCGGCGTGTCGCGCAGCAGGCGGGCCAGCTCGCGCGCGTGCGCCGGGGTGTCGTTCACGCCGGCCAGCATCACGTATTCCATGGTGATCTTGCGGCGGCCGCCCTCCTCGCCCTGGAAGCGCGCCAGGAATCGGCGACAGGCGGCGAGCAGGTCCTGGAGCGGGTACTTGCGGTTGATCGGCACCAGCTCGTCGCGCAGCGCGTCGTTGGGCGCGTGCAGCGACACCGCGAGGGCCACGTCGATGCTTTCGCCGAGCTTGTCCAGCATGGGCACCACGCCCGAGGTGGACACGGTGACGCGGCGCTTGGAGAGGCCGTAGGCGAAATCGTCCAGCATCAGGTCCAGCGCGGGCAGCACGTTGTCGAAGTTCAGCAGCGGCTCGCCCATGCCCATCATCACCACATTGGTGAGGGCGCGCTCGCGGTTCTCCATGAGCGGCTCGTTCTCGAAATAGGAACGGTTGGCCACCCACACCTGGCCGATGATCTCGGCGGTGGTGAGGTCGCGCTGGAAACCCTGCTTGCCGGTGGAGCAGAAGCTGCAGTCCAGCGAGCAGCCGACCTGCGAGGACACGCACAGGGTCTTGCGGTCGCCGTCGGGGATGAGCACGGTCTCGACCATGGAGCCCTCGCCCACCTTGAGCACCCACTTGCGGGTGCCGTCCGCCGAGTACTCGCGATGCACGACCTCGGGGGCGCGGATCTCGGCGATGGCCGCCAGCTTCTGGCGCAGCGCCTTGGAGACATTGGTCATCTGCTCGAAGTCGTCGACGCCGAGCTGGTGGATCCACTTGATGACCTGCTGGGCGCGGAACTTCTTCTCGCCGAGGCCGACGAAGAAGTCCTCCATCTGCTGGCGGGTCATGCCGAGCAGGTTGATCTTGGCAATGGGGGAAGGGGCGGAAGCAGGCGTTTCGCTATTCATGAGTGTCGACCGGTTGCTACACCAATTATGTCGAGCCCTAACAGGGCATATCTGTTGGCCTTTTATTGCCAGCTGGCCTAGGGCCAGCCGCCGCGGCCGGGCGGCGGTGGCGGCGGCCGGCCCGGAGGCCGACCTTACCGCTCCCAGGCCCCGCCGGCAAAGCCGGCCGGGACCCGGGGGTGACGCCTCAGCGGGTGCGCGGGCAGAGCTCGGTGGTGGCGAAGAAGTAGGCGATCTCGCGGGCCGCCGAGTCGGCGCTGTCGGAGCCGTGCACGGCGTTCTCGTCGATGCTCACGGCGAAATCGGCGCGGATGGTGCCGGCTTCGGCCTTCTTCGGGTCGGTGGCGCCCATCAGGTTGCGGTGCAGCAGCACGGCGTTCTCGCCTTCCAGCACGGAAACCACGACCGGGCCGGAGGTCATGAAGGCCACCAGGTCGCCGAAGAAGCCACGCTCGCGGTGCTCGGCGTAGAAGCCCTCGGCTTCCGCCTTGGACAGGTGCTTCATCTTGGCGGCCACGACCTTGAGGCCGGCCTTTTCGAAGCGGGTGTAGATCTCGCCGATCACGTTCTTACCCACGGCGTCCGGCTTGATGATGGACAGGGTACGTTCGATAGCCATGGTACTCTCCACAAGTGCTATAAAAATCAATAGGTTAGGCGAAAGCCGCCCGAGGCGTGCCAAAACAAAGCCGCGATTATACGCAGCTTTGGCGGCATTACCATGCCGGGTGCGTGGCCAGGGGGATGGGGAGCCTCAGACCTCGTCCATCCAGGCCAGCTGGATGGCTTCCAGGATCTTCTCGCCGCAGTGCTTCGGGTCGTCGTCAAAGCCCGGCAGGGCCAGCACCCACTGCATGAGGTCGGTGAAACGCACGGCGCGGGGGTCCACGTCGGGGTGGGCCTCGGACAGCTCGATGGCGATTTCCCGGGAGTCGGTCCATTTCAGGGACATGGCAGGTTCCTTGCCGCGGCGCGGGCGGTCAGTGTTTCTCGGAGGCGTGGTTGATGGTGTATTTGGGGATCTCCACCACCAGGTCCTCGTCGTCGACGATGGCCTGGCAGGACAGGCGCGAGTCGGCCTCCAGCCCCCAGGCCTTGTCCAGCATGTCCTCTTCCAGCTCGTCCGCCTCGTTGAGGGACTCGCCGCCCTCGCGCACGATGACATGGCAGGTGGTGCAGGCGCAGGACATCTCGCAGGCATGTTCGATCTTGATGCCGTTGCGCAGCGCGGCCTCGCAGATGGACTCGCCCTTCCGGGCCTCGATCACGGCGCCGTCGGGACAGATCTCCTGGTGCGGCAGAATCACGATTTGTGGCATGGCCCTTACTCCCCGGCTATCTCGTCGAGCCGCCGCCCGGTCAGGGCATGCTGCACGCCGGCGTTCATGCGCCGCGCGGCATAGGGCTCGGTAATCTCGTTCAGCGCCTTCACGCCGGCGCGCACCGCGAGCACGTCGGTGCCCGCCAGGGCCTCGCGCAGCTCGCGCATGGCGGCGGCCACGGCCTCGCGCTCGTCCGGCGCCAGCAGCGTGTCACCGTCTTCCTTCAGGGCGCCCTCGAGCGCCAGCAGCAGGCGCTCGCCTTCCACCTTTTCCTCGGCGAGCGCGCGCGCGTCGCGGTCGGCGGCGGCCTCGGCGTACGACTCCTTCAGCATGCGCGCGATGTCCTCGTCCGCGAGGCCGTAGGACGGCTTCACGGTGATCTCGCTCTTCACGCCCGAGGCGGTTTCCTCGGCGCTGACATTGAGCAGGCCGTCGGCATCCACCTGGAATGTGACGCGGATGCGCGCCGCACCCGCCACCATCGGCGGGATGCCGCGCAGCTCGAAGCGCGCCAGCGAACGGCAGTCGGACACCAGCTCGCGCTCGCCCTGCAGCACGTGGATGGCCATGGCGGTCTGGCCATCCTTGAAGGTGGTGAATTCCTGCGCCATGGCGGCGGGAATCGTGGTGTTGCGCGGAATGATCTTCTCCACCAGGCCGCCCATGGTCTCGAGGCCCAGCGAGAGCGGGATCACGTCGAGCAGCAGCATCTCGCTGTCGGGCTTGTTGCCGGCCAGCACGTCGGCTTGCAGGGCGGCCCCCACGGCCACCACCTTGTCGGGGTCGATGCTGGTCAGCGGCGCGCGACCGAACAGCTCTTCCACCTTCGCGCGCACCAGCGGCACGCGCGTGGCGCCGCCGACCATGACCACCTCCTGCACGTCGGCGGCCTTGAGGCCGGCGTCGCGCAGGGTGCGGCGGCAGGCCTTGAGCGTGCGCTCGACCAGGGGCGCGACCAGCGCCTCGAACGTGTCGCGGGTGAGCTCCAGGCGGCGCTCGCCGAACTGCACGATGGCGCTGGCGGCCTCGGTCAGCGCCTCCTTGGCGGCGCAGGCGGCCTGCAGCAGGGCGCGCTGCTGGCAGGCATCGGGGTCGGACTCGCCGAGCTGCTGCAGCGCCCACTGCGCGATGGCCAGGTCGAAGTCGTCGCCGCCGAGCGCGGAGT
>DASUDN010000110.1:0-6476 GCA_036275595.1 Moraxellaceae bacterium | reverse complement strand
CCGGCCTACAAGGGCATCCCGCTGGTGGCGGCCACCGCCATCCAGCTCGCCGACCAGTACATCATCGACAAGCCCTGGTGCTTCAACCGCAAGGAAGCCAAGGACCATGGCGAGGGCGGCACCCTGGTCGGCGCCCCCCTCACCGGCCGCGTGCTGATCGTGGACGACGTGATCACCGCCGGCACCGCCATCCGCGAGGTCATGACCCTCATCGAGCAGGCCCAGGCCCGGCCGGCCGCCGTGGTCGTGGCCCTGGACCGCCAGGAGCGCGGCAAGGGCGAACTCTCCGCCATCCAGGAGGTGGAACGCGACTTCGGCATCCCCGTGGTGTCCATCGTCAAGCTCGAGCACCTCATCGCCTACCTCGAGGAGCAGCCCGGCATGGCGGACCACCTCGAGGCGGTCCGCCGCTACCGCGAGGAATACGGCATCAAGTAAAGGAGTTCGCCATGACCCTCGACATCGCCGTGGTGATGGACCCCATCGAGTCCATCAAGATCAAGAAGGACTCCACCATCGCCATCCTGTGGGCGGCGCAGGCGCGCGGCCACCGCCTGTGGTACCTGGAGCAGAACGATCTGTTCATCCGCGACGGCGAGGCCTTCGGCGACATGGCGCCGCTGGACGTGTTCGAGGACCCCGCGCGCTGGTTCCAGCGCGGCGAGCGGCAGACGCGCCGCCTGCGCGAGGTGGACGCGATCCTGATGCGCAAGGATCCGCCCTTCGACATGAACTTCGTCTACAGCACCTACATCCTGGAAAAAGCGGAGCAGGAAGGCGTGCTGGTGGTGAACCGCCCGCAGTCCCTGCGCGACTGCAATGAAAAGGTCTTCGCCACGCAGTTCCCGCAGTGCATGGCCCCTACCCTGGTCAGCGCCGACATGGCGCGCCTGCGCGCCTTCGTGCAGGAGCACGGCGACGCCATCGTCAAGCCGCTGGACGGCATGGGCGGCGCCGGCATCTTCCGCCTCACCGCGGGCGGCCCCAACCTCGGCGCCACCCTGGAGACGCTGACCGCGCACGGCAGCCAGCCCATCATGGCGCAGCGCTACATCCCCGAGATCGTGAACGGCGACAAGCGCATCCTCATGATCAACGGCGAACCGGTGCCCTACTGCCTGGCCCGCATCCCCCAGGGCGACGAGGTGCGCGGCAACATCGCGGCCGGCGGCCGCGGCGAGCCGCGCCCGCTGAGCGAGCGCGACCGCTGGATCGCCGCCCAGGTCGGGCCCGAGCTGAAAAAACGCGGCCTGGTCTTCGTCGGCCTCGACGTCATCGGCGACTACCTCACCGAGGTCAATGTCACGAGCCCGACCTGCATCCGCGAGATCGAGGCGGCCCACCCCATCGGCATCGCCGACCACCTGGTGGCCACCATCGAGAAAATCCGCCGCGGCGAGGCCTGATGGACCACCAGGCCCGCCTCACCGCCGACATCCGCCGCACCCTGCCCCGCGCCCGCATCGCGCCGGCCACGCTGCCGGACTGCGGCGGCCTGCGCCTGTACCTGCTCACGGACGACTTTCCGCAGGGCCCGCTGGCCCCGGACGAGATGGAGGCGGCGCTGAACGAGCCGGCCTACTGGATCTTCTGCTGGGCCTCCGGCCTCGCCCTCGCCCGCCGCCTGCTGCGCGAGCCGGCGCTGGTGCGCGGGCGCAAGGTGCTGGACTTCGGCGCCGGCTCCGGCGTCGTGGCCTGTGCCGCCGCCCGCGCCGGCGCCCGCGAGGTCGTCGCCTGCGACATCGACCCCGCCTCGCTGCAGGCCTGCGCCGCCAACGCCGCCCTCAACGGCGTGCAACTGCGCCTGGCCGGGGACTTCTTCGCGCTGGCCGAGGACTTCGACCTGGTGCTCGCCGCCGACGTCCTCTACGACCGCGCCAACCACCATTTCCTGGACGCCTTCCTGCGGCGCGCGCCGCAGGTGCTGGTGGCCGACTCGCGCGTGAAGAACCTGCAGGTGCCGCCCTACGTCCTCACGGGCGAGGAGGACGCCGGCACCCTGCCCGACCTCACCGAGTTCGACGAGTTCCGCCGCGTGCGCTTCTACGAGGCCCGGCGCTGAGGGCGCGCCCCGGGGCGCCCGCCGCCCCGGGAGTGCCCCCCTCCGCGGTACGGAGCCGGGCCGCCTGAAAGGCCCGGAATGCAGACCGGTGCATGGACAAAGCCGGTACCGGACAGGCAGACTCCCCTCCTGGCCTGCACCCTCATAATAACGACGCATGTCCGCCTCAGCCGTATCCAGCAACGACCGCCTCACGTTCACGATCTTCGTGGCCTGCATGCTGCACGCCATCCTGATCTTCGGCGTCGTCTTCACGGCGCCCCGGGTGAACATGCCGCACGTCATGGAAGTCACGCTGGCCCAGCACCGCAGCAAGACCACGGACAAGAACGCCGACTTCCTCGCCGACGCCAACCAGCAGGGCAGCGGCGACCTGGACCGGGCCGAGCTGATCACGAGTCCGCACCAGTCGCGCTTCCACGACCAGAGCATCAACGAGATCCAGCCCGAGGAAAGCCAGGTCCAGACCCAGGCGGCCACGGCGCAGCAGAAGCAAGTGCTTACCACCACCACGCGCTCCACCCGTGTCGTGGACACCCGCAAGTCCCGGGAGCAGCGCGAGGCGCAGGCCGAGTCGCGCGAGGCGCAGCTCGCCATGGCCTGGCAGTCCGACGACATCGCCAGCCTGCAGGCCCGCCTCGCCGCGAAGAAGCAGGCCTATGCCAAGCGCCCGCGCGTGCGCGCGGTGTCCACCGTGTCCACCCGCTACGACCGCGATGCGGCCTATGTCGACGCCTTCCGCTCGCGCGTGGAGGAAATCGGCAACAAGAACTATCCGGCCCTGGCGCGGCAGCGCAAGATCTACGGCAACGTGCGCCTGATGGTCGCCATCCTGCCCACCGGCCAGATCAAGGAAATCATCACGCTGAAGTCGTCCGGCCACGCCATCCTCGACGAGGCGGCGCGCCAGAGCGTGCGCCTGGCCGCCCCCTTCCAGCCCTTCCCGGCCGCCATCCGCCGCGACACCGACATCCTGCAGATCATCCGTACCTGGAAGTTCGCCGAGCGCCTGTCCAACGAGGGCTGAGCGCGGCATGCGCCCATGAAAAAGGCCGGCGGATGCCGGCCTTTTCGTTTCCGCAGCCGGGGCACAGCCCCCGGCGCCGCGCCTACCAGCCCAGCGCCTGCTGCTGCAGGCGCACCAGGTCGCCGATGCCCTTCTCGGCCAGCGCCAGCATGGCGTCGGCCTCGCTGCGCAGGAAGGGCTTGCCCTCGGCGGTGCCCTGCACCTCCACGAAGCCGCCCTGCTGGGTCATGACCACGTTCATGTCGGTCTCGCAGGCGGAATCCTCCGGATAGTCCAGGTCCAGCACCGGCACGCCGCCGACCATGCCCACGGACACGGCGGCCACCAGGCCCTGCAGCGGGTCCTGCTTGATCATCTTCTTGCCGAGCAGGAAGGTCAGCGCGTCCACCAGCGCGACGCAGCCACCGGTGATGGCGGCGGTGCGGGTGCCGCCGTCGGCCTGGATCACGTCGCAGTCGACGGTGATGGTGTGCTCGCCCAGCTTCTTCAGGTCCACCGCGGCGCGCAGGCTGCGGCCGATCAGGCGCTGGATCTCCAGGGTGCGGCCCCCCTGCTTGCCGCGGGCGGCCTCGCGGTCGGAACGGGTGTGGGTGGAACGCGGCAGCATGCCGTACTCGGCGGTGATCCAGCCTTCGCCCTTGCCCTTCAGGAAGCGCGGCACGGTCGCCTCGACGCTGGCCGTGCACAGGACCTTGGTATCCCCGAACTCCACCAGCACCGCGCCTTCGGCGTGGCGGGTGTAGTGGCGGGTGATGGTGACGGGACGCAGCTGGTCGGGGGCTCGGCCGGACGGACGCATGGACAACTCTCGCAGGGATGGCGGCCGGGCAGTATACCGGCGCCACACTAAGGCGAACATCGCAGATGGGGTACACTTGTCCCCATTCCTTCCGGAGATTGCCCATGATCCGCAGCATGACCGCCTTTGCCCGCGCCGAGACCCGGGGCGACTTCGGCCTGATCGCCTGCGAGCTGCGCTCCGTCAACCACCGCTTCCTGGAACCCGGCTTCCGCCTTCCCGACGCCCTGCGCGACCTCGAGTTCCCCCTGCGCGAACGCCTGCGCCAGGCCCTGACCCGCGGCAAGGTGGACGTGCAGTTCCGCTACGAGGCCGCCGACACCCACGGCGCCGGGCTCGAGCTCGACCGCGAGCTGGCCGCCCAGTACGTCAAGGCCGCCGGCGAGATCGACCGGCTCGCCCGTGCCGCCGCGCCGCTGAACGCCACCGACATCCTGCGCCTGCCCGGGGTCGTGCGCACCCGCGAGCCCGACCTCGCCGCCCTGCAGGCCGAGGCGCTCCGCCTGTTCGATGCCGCCCTGGCCCAGTTCGTGGCCATGCGCGAGCGCGAGGGCCGCGAGCTGGCCCGCCTCATCGAGGAACGCCTGGCCGCCATGGTGGCCGAGACGGACAAGGTGCGCGTGCGCATGCCCGGCATCCTGGCCCACTACCGCGAGCGCCTGCTCAACCGGCTGGCCGACATCAGGGCCGAGCTCAACCCTGAGCGGCTGGAGCAGGAAGTGATATTGTTCGCCCAGAAAATCGACGTGGCCGAGGAAATGGACCGGCTGTGCGCGCACGTGGCCGAGATCCGCCGCGTGCTCGCCGAGGCCGGCCCCGTCGGCCGCCGCCTGGACTTCCTGATGCAGGAGCTGAACCGCGAGGCCAATACCCTCGGGTCCAAGTCGGTGAGCGCCGACAGCTCGTGGTCGTCGGTGGAGCTCAAGGTGCTGATCGAGCAGATGCGCGAGCAGATCCAGAACATCGAATAACAAGGCCGGCCGCGGCCACCTCGCCTTCAGAAGGGGAATCCCACATGTCCGGAAGCCTGTTCATCGTCGCCGCCGCCAGTGGCACCGGCAAGACCTCGCTGGTCAAGGCGCTGGTGGAGTCCATGCCCAACCTGGGGGTGTCGGTGTCGCACACCACGCGCCCCATGCGCCCGGGCGAGCTGGAAGGCGTGAACTACCACTTCACCGACCGCGAGGCCTTCGTGCGCATGATCGGCGAGGGCGCCTTCCTGGAGCATGCCGAGGTCTTCGGCAACCTCTACGGCACCAGCAAGGACTGGGTCGTGGCCCAGCTGCAGCAGGACCGCGACGTGATCCTGGAGATCGACTGGCAGGGCGCCGCCCAGGTGCGCCGCCTGCTGCCCGAGGCGGTCGGCATCTTCATCCTGCCGCCCTCCCTGGAGGCCCTGCAGAGCCGCCTGACCGGGCGCGGCCAGGACAGCAGCGAGGTCATCGCCCACCGCCTGCGCGAGGCCCAGGGCGACATCGCCCACTACGCCGAGTTCTCCTTCCTCGTGGTCAACGACGACTTCGACGCCGCCCTGGCCGACCTCCAGGCCATCGTCCGCGCCAGCCGGCTGTCCTACCGCTCGCAGTCGGTGCGCCAGGAAGGCCTGATCCGCCGCCTGCTGGCCACCTGAGGCGCCGGCCCGGCAACCCGGCCCCCCACTGGCCTTGCGGCCAGTGGCCGCGGCTTGCGGTGGCCCGGGGGCTTGCGTAGACTCCGCTCCCTTGCCCGTACCACCTGTGTTGAGGTTTCCCATGGCCCGCGTGACCGTCGAAGACTGCCTGGAACAACTGGATAACCGTTTCGAGCTCGTGCTGGTCGCCGCCAAGCGCGCCCGCCAGCTGGCCACCGGTGGCAAGGAACCCGGCCTGCCCTGGGAAAACGACAAGCCGACCGTGATGGCCCTGCGCGAGATCGCCGCCGGCCAGGTCACCCGCGAGATCCTCACCGCCAAGCCGGAAGAGGAAGAAACCTTCGACATGATCCAGCTCGACGCCATCCCGGCGCCGCGTCCGGTCATCGACGACGCCGACGACGATCTCTGAGGTCGGCCTCCCCGAGGCACTCCTCGCAGAACCGGGGCGCAGGCACGCCGGAAATGGCGACAAACGCTTGACGCCCCGCGCCCGGGCACCGGAGACTCAGGACATGAGCAGCTCCGGCATCGACGCCCTATGCAACCGACTCGAATCCTACCTCTCGCCTGACCAGATCGCGGACATCAGGCGCGCGTATTTCTATTCCGAAAAAGCCCACGAGGGGCAGTTCCGCCGCAACGGCGACCCCTACATCACCCACCCCCTCGCCGTCGCCAACATCCTCTGCGACATGCACATGGACCACCAGAGCATCATGGCGGCCATGCTCCATGACGTCATCGAGGACACCGGCATCAGCAAGGCCGACATCACGGCCGAGTTCGGCCCCGAGGTGGCGGAACTGGTGGACGGGGTCACCAAGCTCACCCAGGTGCACTTCAACTCCAAGGCCGAGGCCCAGGCCGAGAACTTCCGCAAGATGATCCTGGCCATGACCCAGGACACCCGCGTCATCCTGGTCAAGCTGGCCGACCGCCTGCACAACATGCGCAC
>DASUDN010000109.1:0-5812 GCA_036275595.1 Moraxellaceae bacterium | reverse complement strand
CGCCGAGCGCCTGGCCTTCGGCAAGTGCTGGAACGCCGGCCAGACCTGCGTGGCCCCGGACTACCTGTTCGTGCCCAAGGGCAAGACCCAGGCCTTCGTCGACGCCTTCACCGCCCAGGTGAGCAAGATGTACCCGACGATGCTGAACAACAAGGACTTCACCAGCATCATCAACGAGAAGCAGTACAAGCGCATCCAGGGCTACCTCGAGGACGCGCGCGCCCAGGGCGCCAACGTCATCGAGATCAACCCGGCGAAGGAAAAGTTCGAGAACACGCACAAGATTCCCGTCACCGTGGTGACCGGCGTGACCCCGGACATGCAGATCATGCAGAACGAGATCTTCGGCCCGGTGCTGCCGGTGCTGGAATACAGCAGCCTCGACGACGCGCTGAACTTCATCAACGACCGGCCGCGCCCGCTGGCCCTCTACTACTTCGACTGGGACGCCGGCCGCGCCGACTACGTCGCCGCCAACACCCACTCCGGCGGCATGTGCATCAACGAGACGCTGAGCCACGTGGGCGCGGAAGACCTGCCCTTCGGCGGCGTCGGCGCCTCCGGCATGGGCCGCTACCACGCGCGCGAGGGTTTCCTGGCCATGTCCAACGCCAAGGCGGTGCTGGAAAAGCCGAAGCTCTACTCCATCCGCTTCGTGCTGCCGCCGTTCAACAAGAGCGTGCACACCTTCCTCAAGAAGTACCTCCTGAAGTAAGACGACAGGCAAAAGGCGGGCAGGTCCCGCCTTTTGCTTGCGCGGCGCACCGCCGCGGCCCTCCTGCAGGACAGCGCCATGGACGGCGAGTGCGTTTCCCGCGCGCCCCGGCGACCCGCCCGCAAGGAACTATTACAACAGCATGCAGACCTGGAGACTTTCACTGTGAGCGATGCTCCCATCCCCGACGCCGGCGGCCTGTCGCGGCGCCAGTTCCTGCGCGTCGGCGCCATGGGCGGGCTGGTCCTGTCCACCGTGTCCGCCACCGCCCTGCTCACCGGCTGCAGCAGCGCCCCGCGCGCGCAGGGATTTGCCGTGCTGCGCGAGAGCGACCTCGAGATCCTGCGCGCGCTGACCCCGGTGGTGCTGGCGGGCGAGCTGCCCGCGGGCGAGCCCGGCAAGGCCGCGGTGGAGGAGACCCTGCGCACGTTCGACGCCTTCCTGGCGCGCACCAGCGCCGCCGGCAACAAGCAGCTCGGCCAGCTCTTCGACCTGCTGCACATGCCGGCCACGCGCTACCTGGTGGCGGGCCTGTCACAGCCCTGGCCCGAGGCTTCCGCCGCCGACATCGGCGCCTTCCTCGAACACTGGCGCAACAGCCGCTTCGAGCTGCTGCGCGCCGGCTACGTGGGCCTCACGCAGGCGCTGAACATGATGTGGTACATGCAGCCCCGTGCGTGGGCCGCCATCGGCTACGAGCCGCCCCGCGTGGTGGCGGGGTGAGGGACGCGACATGACGATCGAAGTGAAGGGCATCCACGACTTTTTCGCCGAGGGCGTGGAGCAGGGCTGGAAGGCCGTCAATCTCGGCCAGCAGAAGCAGGACGCCAGCGTCGAATGCGACGTGGTCATCATCGGCACCGGTGCCGGCGGCGGCACCGCCGCGGAAATCCTGACGCAGGCCGGACTCAACGTCGTGCTCATAGAGGAAGGCCCGCTGCGCACCAGCCGCGATTTCCAGGCGCGCGAATTCCATGCCTACCAGGACCTCTACCAGGAGGGCGCGGCGCGCACCAGCAAGGACGGCAGCATGACCATCCTGCAGGGGCGCTCCGTGGGCGGCTCCACCACCATCAACTGGACCTCCAGCTTCCGCACGCCGCCGCTCACGCTCAAGCACTGGACCACCGCGCACGGCGTGAAGGGCGTGGGCGAGACCGAGATGGCGCCATGGTTCGAGCGCGCCGAGAAGCGCCTCAACATCCTGCCGTGGGCGATCGAGCCCAATCCCAACAACACCGTGATCAAGACCGGCTGCGAAAAGCTCGGCCTGTCCTGGCACACCATCCCGCGCAACGTCACCGGCTGCTGGAACCTGGGCTACTGCGGCATGAGCTGCCCCACCAACGCCAAGCAGTCCATGCTGGTGACCACCCTCCCCGAAGCGCTGAAGAAGGGCGCGCGCCTCTACTACCGCGCCCGCGCCGACAAGCTGCTGTTCGACGACAAGCGTGCCAGCGGCGTGCGCGTGTCGGGCATGCTGGAAGACGGCATCGGCACCAGCGGCGTCACCCTGACGGTGAAGGCACGGCACGTGGTGGTGGCGGGCGGCGGCATCAACAGCCCCGGCCTGCTGCTGCGCTCCGGCGTACCCGACCCGCACAAGACCATCGGCAAGCGCACCTTCCTGCACCCGGTGAACCTGGTGTTTGCCCGCTTCGCCGGCGACATCAATCCCTGGCTGGGCGCACCGCAGTCCACCTACAGCGACCACTTCCAGTGGAAGGACGGCGCCGCCGGCCCCATGGGCTTCAAGCTGGAGGCGCTGCCGCTGCATCCGGCACTCACCGCCAGCCTGGTCGAGGGCTATGGCGCCGCGCACGCCGAGGACATGCGCAACCTGCGCCACACCAACGGCCTGCTCGCGCTGCTGCGCGACGGCTTCATCGAGGACAGCCCGGGCGGCGTGGTGTCGCTGCGCGATGACGGCGTGCCGACGGTGGATTACCCGCTCACCGACGCCCTGCGCGACGGCCTGCGCCGCGCCTTCCTGGCCATGGCCGAGATCCAGTTCGCCGCCGGCGCCACCGCGGTCAAGCCCAAGCAGCTGGGGGCGCCGTGGTACGGTTCCTGGGCGGACGCCAAGGCGGCCATCGCCGCCTATCCCATCGAGAAGTTCCGCACCGGCCTGGGCTCCGCGCACGTGATGGGCGGTTGCGCCATGGGCGAGGACGAGACGCGCTCGGTGGTCGACAGCCAGGGCCGCTTCCACCACCTGGAGGGCCTGTCGGTGCTGGACGGCTCGCTCTTCCCCACCTCCATCGGCGCCAACCCGCAGCTGTCCATCTACGGCCTCGTGGGCAAGCTGGCGACGCAGCTCGCCAACGAGCTCGCGCCGGCCGGTCCGGTCCCCGCGCGCGCCTGAGGCGGCCCGGGCCCCCGCCGGCGCGGCGGCGGGGGTTCCCCTTGCCCGCCGCGAGGGCGGACAGGGCGGGCGTGACCCCGTCACGGCCTTCGGGCCGGGCGGCGAGGGGTCGACCCCCGGTCAATGGAGGCGGGGCGGTGATTCCGCTATCCTCCGCGCATCCACCCCCCTCTCCTGAGAGCCGCACCGCATGAGCCGCACCCGTGTTGTCTATCCCGGCACCTTCGACCCCATCACCAACGGTCACAAGGACCTGATCGAGCGGGCCGCGCGCCTGTTCGACCATGTCATCGTGGCGGTGGCCGCCAGCCACAAGAAGGGGCCGATCTTCTCGCTGGAGGAGCGCGTGGAGCTGGCGCGGGAGGTGCTCTCGCACCTGCCCAATGTGGAGGTGCAGGGCTTCTCGGAGCTGCTGGCGCACTTCGTGAAGAAGCAGAACGCCAACGTGGTGCTGCGCGGCCTGCGCGCCGTGTCCGACTTCGAGTACGAGTTCCAGCTCGCCAACATGAACCGCAAGCTGATGCCGGAATTCGAGACCGTGTTCCTGACCCCGGCCGAGCACCTGTCCTTCATCTCCTCCACGCTGGTGCGCGAGATCGCGGTGCTGGGCGGGGATGTCACGCAGTTCGTGCCGCAGGCCGTCACCGACGCCTTCCGGCGCAAGCTGGGGAAGTCCTGAGGCGGCCATGGCCCTGCGCATCACCGATGAGTGCATCAACTGCGACGTCTGCGAGCCGGTGTGCCCCAACGAGGCCATCTCCGCCGGCGAACTCATCTACGTGATCGATCCCGACCGCTGCACCGAGTGCGTGGGCCATTTCGACGAGCCGCAGTGCGCGCGCCTGTGCCCGGTGGAATGCATTCCCCATGACGAGGCGCACCCGGAAACGCGCGAGGAGCTGCAGGCCAAGTACCACCGCCTGCTGCGCGCGCAGCGCAAGAGCGCCTGAGGCGCGAACGCCGGCGGGCCCGCGCCCGGCGCACAGGCAACAAAAAAGGCCGCATGTCGCGGCCTTTTTTATTGGCGGAAGCGCTTACTGCGCGGTGCTGTCGGCAGAGGCGGCGACCGGGGTGCCGTCCACGTTCACGTGCTTCCAGCGGTTCTGGGATTCGGTGCAGCCCAGGCAGCGCAGGAAGGTGGACTTGGCGGGGCCGATCACCAGCTTGCGCGCGGCTTCGCCGGTGTTGCCGCCGAGCGCGGAGAAGGGCAGGGTGACCACGAAGGTGGCGGTGCCGAGCGCGGTCAGGGCCAGCAGCATGGGACGGGCGATGACGGCATCGCCGAACATGGCCGTGGCGGACGGACGCTCGTTGTCGGGGTCGATGTCGGCGGACATGTCGGCGTAGGCGGGCAGCGAGGCGGCGCCGACCGCGAGGCTCACGACCACGGCGAGAAGGCGGCGCTGGATGAATTCCATCATGGTTTCCCTCAATCAAAGGCTGGCGATGTTCTTTTTCTGGCCACCCCGATGGGGCCGGGCAATCACGCTTCCTGTCCGCTCTTAACAGCGTCGTTAGGAAGTTGCCCCAAGGGCCTGAAACTGCTGGACTTTATCGACTCTAATCCTCGCCGCACCCGAAAGCAAGCCGGCGACAGTGAATTCCGTCACAGGCCCAAGGCCGGCCGGCGGCCGCCTCAGCGCTGGCAGCGCGGGCAGTAGACGGTGCTGCGCCCGCCCAGGCGGACCTCCACGAGGGGGCTGCCGCAGCGCCGGCAGGGCTCGCCGGCGCGGCCGTAGGCGTCCAGCTCGAGCTGGAAGTAGCCGGGCTCGCCGTGGCCGTTGACGAAGTCGCGCAGGGTGGTGCCGCCGCGGCGGATGGCGTAGGCCAGGATGGCCTTGACCTCGGCGGCCAGGCGGTCGTAACGGGCGGCGCCGATGCGGCCGGCGGCGCGCAGGGGGTGGATGCCGGCCTTGAACAGCGCCTCGTTGGCGTAGATGTTGCCCACCCCCACCACCACGTGGCTGTCCATGAGGAAGCTCTTCACGGGGGCGCTGCGCCCGCGCGAGCGGGTGAACAGGTAGGCGCCGTCGAAGGCGTCCTCCAGGGGCTCCGGCCCCAGGTCGCGCAGGAGCTCGTGCTCGGCCGGGGGCATCGTGAACCAGAGGAAGCAGCCGAAGCGGCGCGGGTCGTGGAAGCGCAGCAGCAGGCCCGAGTCCAGCAGCAGCTCCAGGTGGTCGTGGGTCTTGCGCGGGGTGCCCGGGTCGACCAGGCGCAGGCTGCCGGACATGCCCAGGTGGACCAGGGCGGTGCCGGCGTCGGTATGGATGAGGATGTACTTGCCGCGCCGGGTCAGGCGCCGCACCACCTGGCCTTCCAGCGCGCGCAGGGTGGCGGGGACCGGCCAGCGCAGCCGCGGCTCGTGCACGGTCAGGCGCAGCACGGCATGGCCGACCAGGGCGGGCTCGATGCCGCGGCGGGTGGTCTCGACTTCGGGGAGTTCGGGCATGGGGGAATCCTGGACCGCCACCGGCCGCCCGGCAAGCGGGCACAAAAAAGCCCGCGTCAGCGGGCCTTTTTGCGGGAAGCGACCAATTACTTGATCTTGGCTTCCTTGAACACCACGTGCTTGCGGATGACGGGATCGAACTTCTTGATCTCGAACTTTTCCGGCATGGTGCGCTTGTTCTTGTCGGTGGTGTAGAAGTAGCCGGTGCCGGCGGTGCTCACGAGACGGATCTTGTCACGCATGATTCTTTACCTCAGATCTTCTGGCCCTGGGCGCGCAGGTC
>DASUDN010000108.1:0-4952 GCA_036275595.1 Moraxellaceae bacterium | reverse complement strand
GGGGCTGCGCTCGGGCAGGTGCTCGATGGCCAGGCGGTACTGCTGCAGCAGGAGCTGGCCGCGCGCCGCCTGCACGTCCTCGAGGTCGTCGAAGTGGGTCAGCACGACCCAGCTCCCCAGCGCCAGCACCAGCAGGGTGGTGGGCAGCAGCAGCAGGGCAATCAGGCGGCTTTGCAGGCTCCAGGGCTTCATCGGCAGTTCCATTGGCGACAGTCGTGGAACTATAACCGGGCGCCTCCCCCGCCGGTACCTTCCGGCCATCCCATCCCGTACAATCGCGACCCTGCCCGAAGCGCCGGCCGGAGCCGCCATGCCCGTCTACCCCACCATCGCCGATACCGTCGGCAATACCCCCCTGTTGCGCCTGCAGCGCCTGCCCGGGGAGACGACCAATACCGTGCTGGTCAAGCTGGAGGGCAACAATCCGGCGGGCTCGGTCAAGGACCGGCCGGCCCTGTCCATGATCGCCGAGGCCGAGGCCCGCGGCGACATCCGCCCCGGCGATACCCTGGTCGAGGCCACCAGCGGCAATACCGGCATCGCGCTGGCCATGGCCGCGGCCATCCGCGGCTACCGCATGGTCCTCATCATGCCGGACAACCAGAGCCAGGAGCGCCGCGACGCCATGGCCGCCTACGGCGCCGAGCTCATCCTGGTGCCGCAGGCCGCGGGCATGGAGGGGGCGCGCGACCTCGCCCTGCGCCTGCAGGCCGAGGGCCGCGGCCGGGTGCTGAACCAGTTCGGCAACAGCGATAATCCCCTGGCCCATTACCGCGGCACCGGCCCCGAGATCTGGCGCCAGACGGCGGGCACCGTCACCCATTTCGTCAGCTCCATGGGCACCACCGGCACCATCATGGGCTGCTCGCGCTACCTCAAGGAGCAGAACCCGGCGGTCCGCATCGTCGGCCTGCAGCCGGCGCCGTGCTCGCAGATTCCCGGCATCCGGCGCTGGCCGGAGGCCTACCTGCCCACCATCTTCGAGCGCGAGCGCGTCGACGAGGTGATGGACGTGGCCCAGGCCGACGCCGAGGCCACCATGCGCCGCCTGGCGCGCGAGGAGGGCATCTTCTGCGGCGTGTCCTCGGGCGGCTCGGTGTGGGCGGCGCTGGAGCTCAGCAAGCGCCTGCGCGACGCCGTCATCGTTGCCATCATCTGCGACCGTGGCGACCGCTACCTCTCCACCGGCGTCTTCAAGGGCGACTGAGGCAACCCCCGTGGCCGGCGCGCCGGCCACGCCAACCAGAACAAGAGGCGGGCCATGAACAATATCTTCGTCTTCGACATCGAGACCGTGCCCGACATCGAGGGCGGCCAGCGCATCTACGGCCTGGAGGGGCTCTCCGACAAGGACACCGCCCACGCCCTGTTCAACATCCGACGCCAGGAAACCGGCGGCTCCGACTTCCTGCGCCACCACCTGCAGCGGGTGGTCTGCATCTCGGCGGTGCTGCGCACCCGCGACGGCCTCAAGGTGTGGTCGCTGGGCGACGAGTCCTCCGACGAGAAGGAGCTGATCACGCGCTTCTTCAGCGGCATCGAGCGCTACACTCCGACGCTGGTGTCCTGGAACGGCGGCGGCTTCGACCTGCCGGTGCTGCACTACCGCGCCCTGCGCCACGGCATCAGCGCCCCGCGCTACTGGGACCTGGGCGAGGACGACCGCGACTTCAAGTTCAACAACTACCTGGGGCGCTTCCACCTGCGCCACACCGACCTCATGGACATCCTCGCCGGCTACCAGGCGCGCGCCGCGCAGCCGCTGGACCAGATCGCCAGCCTGCTGGGCTTTCCCGGCAAGATGGGCATGAGCGGGGCGAAGGTGTGGGACGCCTACCAGGCGGGCGACCTCGCCGGCATCCGCAATTACTGCGAGACCGACGTGCTCAACACCTGGCTGGTCTACCTGCGCTTCCAGCTCATGCGCGGCCAGCTCAGCCCGGAACTCTACGAGGCCGAGCTCGAGCTCACCCGCGCCCTGCTGGAGCGCGAGGCGCGACCGCACTTCCTGGAATTCCTGGACGCCTGGGGCCGGCGCGCGCCGGCGGCCGCGGCGCCGCTCGCGACCTCCTGAGGCCGCTCCACCCCTTCCTGCGCCCGGCCCCGTCGCCGGACGCACCACCGAAAACGGAACACCGATGTCACGACGCGAGAAGATCAAGGCCCGGCCCCCGGTCGAGCTCACCATCGAGAGCCTGAGCCACGAGGGGCGCGGCCTCGCCCGCCTCGAGGGCAAGACCCTTTTCGTCGAGGGCGCCCTGCCCGGCGAGACCGTGCGCGCGTCCTATGTGATGACACACAAGAAATACGATGAGCTTCGTACGGTTGAGGTACTGTCCGCGTCCGCCGACCGCGTCGAGCCGCCGTGCCCGCACTTCAGCGTCTGCGGCGGCTGCTCGCTGCAACACCTGGCGCGCCCGGCGCAGATCGCCTTCAAGCAGGGCGTGCTGGCCGAGCAGTTCCGCCATTTCGGCGGCCTGGCGCCCGAGGCCTGGCTGGAGCCGCTGGTGGACCCCGAGCCCGCCTACCGGCGCAAGGCCCGCCTGGGCGTGAAGTACGTGATCAAGAAGGAGGCGCTGCTCGTGGGCTTCCGCGAGAAGCAGTCCAACTTCCTGGCCGACATCCAGGGCTGCCATGTGCTGGACACGCGCATCGCCAGCCAGTTCATGGCCCTGCGCGCAGTGATCCGCGGGCTTTCCCGCTTCGACCAGATCGCCCAGATCGAGGTGGCGGCGGGCGATGCCGAGGTGGCCCTGGTGTTCCGCCACATGGCGCCGCTGCCGCCGGAGGACATCGCCGCGCTGGTGGCGTTTTCGCGGGAGCGGGACTGGCAGCTCTACCTGCAGCCGGGCGGCGTGGACAGCGTGCACAAGGTCTGGCCGGAGGGCGGCGCCGACCGCCTGCACTACGCGCTGCCGGATTTCGGGCTGGAACTGGCGTTTCATCCCATGGATTTCACCCAGGTCAACGCCGGCATCAACCGGCGCATGGTAAAGCTGGCACTGGATTTGCTCGACCCGCAGCCAGGGGAGCGCGTGCTGGACCTGTTCTCCGGCCTCGGCAACTTCACGCTGCCGCTGGCCACCCGCGCCGGCTCCGTGATCGGCGTGGAGGGCAGCCAGGCCATGGCCGACCGCGGGCTGGAGAATGCCCGCGCCAACGGCCTCGGCAACGTGGCGTTCCACGCCCAGGACCTGACCGCGGACTTTTCCGCGCAGCCCTGGGCCCGGCAGGGCTTCGACCGCCTGCTCATCGACCCGCCGCGCAGCGGCGCCGAGGAGGTGGTGCGTTACCTGCCGAAGTTCGGCGCGAAGCGCGTGGTGTACGTGTCCTGCAACCCGGCGACGCTGGCGCGCGACGCCGGCCTGCTCAAGGAAGCGGGCTACCGCCTGCGCCTGGCCGGGGTGATGGACATGTTCCCGCACACGACCCACGTCGAGTCGATTGCGGTATTCGACCGGAAGTAGCCCGGGCCTGGTCCCGGCCGCGTCCGGCAGCTGAACCGCCGGGCGCAGGCCCGGCCCGAAGAACAAGAACGGTGATGCAACGCCCATGGTGAAGGTTCGCGAAGACTATCCCTGCACGCCCGACGGCCAGGTCGACCTCGATGCCTGGCTCGCCCGCCTGCAGACGCGCGTGGAGCTGCACGACCCCGCCGCGCTCAAGCGCGCCTGCGAGTTCGCCGAGCGCGTCGACCGCGAGAGCACGGCCCGCGAGAACGCCTGGTCGGCGCGCACCTCCAGCTTCCTCACCGGCCTCGCCATGGCCGACATCCTGGCCGACCTCAAGCTCGACCAGGAGTCGCTGATCGCCGCCGTGCTCTACCGCGCGGTGCGCGAGGGCAAGACCACGCAGGCGGTGATCGAGAAGGAGTTCGGGCCGGACATCGCCCACCTGATCGAGGGCGTGCTGCGCATGGCCGCGATCAGCCAGATCATCAATCCGGCGCGCAAGATCCAGTTCGGCCAGTCCCAGCAGCAGCTCGACAACGTGCGCAAGATGCTGGTGGCCATGATCGACGACGTGCGCGTGGCCCTGATCAAGCTCGCCGAGCGCACCTTCGCCATCCGCGAGGTCAAGGACGCCAGCCCCGAGCGCCGCCAGCGCGTGGCGCGCGAGATCTTCGACATCTACGCGCCGCTGGCGCACCGCCTCGGCATCGGCCACATCAAGTGGGAGCTGGAGGACCTGTCCTTCCGCTACCTCGAGCCCGAGGCCTACAAGCACATCGCCCAACTGCTGGACGAGAAGCGCCTGCAGCGCGACGAGTACATCCAGAACGTCATCAGGACGCTCAAGGACATGCTGACGCGCATGGGCATGCGCGCCGAGGTGACGGGGCGGGCAAAGCACATCTACTCGATCTGGCGCAAGATGCAGCGCAAGAAGATCTCCTTCAACGAGGTCTACGACGTGCGCGCCGTGCGCATCCTGGTGCCCGAGGTGCGCGACTGCTACGCCGCGCTCGGCGTGGTGCACTCGCTGTGGAAGCACATCCCGCGCGAGTTCGACGACTACATCGCCACCCCCAAGGAGAACGGCTACCGCTCCCTGCACACCGCCGTGATCGGGCCCCAGGGCCGGCCCATGGAGGTGCAGATCCGCACCTTCGGCATGCACGAGGAGGCCGAGCTCGGCGTGTGCGCGCACTGGGTCTACAAGGAGGGCGCGCAGGCCGCCAAGGGCATGGGCAAGGACGCGGGCTACGAGAGCAAGATCGCCTGGCTGCGCCAGGTGCTGGAGTGGCAGGAGGACATGGGCGACTCCGAGCTCGAGGATTTCGCCGAGCAGCTCAACCACGCCATCCACGACGAGCGCATCTACGTCTTCACCCGCGACGGCCACGTCATCGACATGCCCTCCGGCGCCACGCCGCTGGACTTCGCCTACCATGTGCACACCGAGATCGGCCACGCCTGCCGCGGCGCCAAGGTGAACGGCCGCATCGTGCC
>DASUDN010000107.1:0-3894 GCA_036275595.1 Moraxellaceae bacterium | reverse complement strand
GGTGAACTTCTACCAGGTGCAGACCAAGTTCCGCGACGAGATCCGCCCCCGCTTCGGCGTCATGCGCTCGCGCGAGTTCATCATGAAGGACGCCTACTCCTTCCACGTCGACCAGGCCTCCCTGCAGGAGACCTACGACGTGATGTACCAGACCTACTGCCGCATCTTCAGCCGCCTGGGCCTGGACTTCCGCCCGGTGCAGGCCGACACCGGCTCCATCGGCGGCACCGGCTCGCACGAGTTCCACGTGCTGGCCGCCTCGGGCGAGGACGACATCGCCTTCTCCAATGTGTCCGACTACGCCGCCAACGTGGAGATGGCCGAGGCCCTGGCCCCGGCCGCGCCGCGCGCCGCCGCCTCGGAGCAGATGCGCGAGGTGTCCACCCCCACCCAGACCGCCTGCGCCGACGTGGCCGCCCTGCTCGGCATCCCCGTCACGCGCATGGTCAAGGCCGTGGCGCTGGTGTCCGAGTTCCAGCAGGACGACAAGAGCCCCAAGGTCCGCCACTTCACGCTCTGCCTGCTGCGCGGCGACCACGACCTGAACGAGGTGAAGACCGGCAAGCTCGAGGGCATGAAGGATTTCCGCCTGGCCTCCGAGGCCGAGATCGTCGAGGCCCTGGGTTGCAAGCCCGGCTTCATCGGTCCGGTCGGCGTGAAGGCGAACGTGCGCGTCATCGCCGACCGCACCGTGGCCGCCATGGGCGACTTTGTCTGCGGCGCCAACAAGGAAGGTTTCCACCTCGCCGGCGTCAATTTCGGCCGCGACCTGCCGGAACCCCTGCTGGTCGCCGACATCCGCAACGTGGTCGAGGGCGATCCCTCCCCCGACGGCCAGGGCACCCTGGTGATCAAGCGCGGCATCGAGGTCGGCCACATCTTCCAGCTCGGCAAGAAGTACTCGGAGGCGCTGCAGGTGTCGGTGCTGGGCGAGGACGGCAAGCCCTTCATCGTGACCATGGGCTGCTACGGCATCGGCGTCACCCGCGTGGTCGCCTCCGCGATCGAGCAGAACTACGACGACAAGGGCATCATCTGGCCGGACGCCATCGCGCCCTTCCAGGTGGCCCTGATCCCCATGAACTGGGCCAAGTCGGTGCGCATCCAGGAGGAGTCCACCAAGCTGTACGAGGAACTCGTGGCCGCCGGCTACGACGTCTACTTCGACGACCGCAACGAGCGCCCGGGCGTGAAGTTCTCCGACGCCGAACTGATCGGCATCCCGCACCGCATCGTGGTCGGCGAGAAGGGCCTGGACGCCGGCACCCTGGAGTACAAGGGCCGCCGCGACGCGGAGTCGCGCGACATCGCCCGCGGCGAGGTGCTGGAGTTCCTGAAGGGGGTGGTCAAGCGCTGATCCAGCCCCGGGAAGGGGTACCGGGATTGAACCAGTACCCCTTCCCCGGCCCGGGGGCAAAATTCCCTGCCAAGGGGTTTGCATTCCCCCGGCGGATCAGTAAGATACGCGCCTCGCTCATGCAGCGGTTCATGCATGCGGGCGGTTAGCTCAGCGGGAGAGCACTGCCTTCACACGGCAGGGGTCACTGGTTCAATCCCAGTACCGCCCACCATCTTCAAGAAAAGGCCTGATTCGTCAGGCCTTTTTCTTTTTGCGGCCGCCCCGCCCGGCGACCGCCCGCCACCCCCTCAGCGTGCCGGCCCCTGTCCGCGCAGGCGGTTGTGGATGGCGGTGGCCGCCGTCGCCGCCTGCCCCGTCGCCACCGCGATCTGGCTGAGCGCCGCCACCACGTCCCCGGCGGCGAACAGGCCCGGCACCGTGGTCTCCATGTGCGCATCCACCACCAGCTCGCCCTTCGGCGTCAGGGCCGCCCCCAGGTGCCGCGCCAGCCCGGAGCGCATGCGCGCGCCGAGCGCCAGGTAGACGCTGTCGAAGCCGCGGCGGCGGCCGTCGGCGAAGACGCAGACAAAGCCCTCCCCCTCCACGTGGCCGGACACCACGGTCGCCTCGTCCACGCCGATGCCGGCGGCGGCCAGCTCCCCGCGCAGCGCCGGCGTCAGTCGCGCCGTGCCGCCGCCGGTAAGCAGCTGCACCCGCGACGTGAAATGGCGAACGAACAGCGCCTCGCGCGCCCCGTGCTCGCCCCGCCCCAGCACGGCGATGTCGCGGTCGATGACCTCGTAGCCGTCGCAGACCGGGCAGTAGCGCAGGTAGCCGCCACGCACGGCGTCGGGCGCCGCGGGCCAGGGGGGCGTGATGTCGATGCTGCCGGTGGCGAGCAGGACGGTACGGGCGCGCAGGCGCTCGCCGCCGGCCACGGCCGCGAAGCCGCCCGCGTCGTCGAAACCGAGGTGGCCGACCAGGCCGTGCCGGACCCCGGCGCCATAGCGCGCGGCCTGCGCCATGAGCTGGCGCAGCAGCGCGGGGCCGCCGATGCCGTCGGGATAGCCGGGGAAGTTGTGCGAGACCGGGATCAGGGCGGCGCGGCTGCGCCCGCTGTCGACCACGACCAGGCGGCGGCGGAAGCGCGCCAGGTACAGCGCGGCGGTCAGGCCGGCGGGGCCGGCGCCGATGACCAGGCAATCGAGCGGGGAAGCGTCGGCCATCGCGGGCTCCGGGCGGCGGCCGCCCCGCGGCAAGCGGGGCGCCTGTCCCGAGCGTAGCCGCGGCCCGGCCGGCCGCCCCGGCTTTTACAGACAGCCCGTCATTTGCCTCCCGTCGGGCAACGCGAATTCCCTTGGCTTTACTACTGGCAACGTGTACAGTGCGCCCCTGTCACCAGCCAGGTCATCGGCCCGTGGCACTCCGGCGGTGCCCCGCTTCCTAGGGGCAAACGCCATGGCATGGCCCGCAACGCGGCCCTCTGCTTGCCCGGGAAGCGTCCCGGGCGCAGGCCAGCCCCAGGCTGCACGTCCTGCTGAAAGCTCCTACAGCCGCCACCTTCTTCCAGGCTCAGGAACTTTCCCGTCGTTCCTGACCTTGCCTCCTGCAATGCTGCAGTGAAATCCGGTTGGCGACGATTCCGCGCCAGTTGCGTCCGGGCCCTTCGCGGCCACGGTTCCGGCTTGCATTTGATCGATCCATCAGGGCCCGATGTGCCCCGGAGTAGTGTTTTGTCCTTTTCCTCGCTGAACCTGCACGAGTCCGTGCAGCGCGCGCTGGCTGCTGCCGGCTATACCGACCCCACCCCCGTGCAGGCCGAAGCCATCCCGGCCGCCATCGAAGGCCGCGACCTGATCGTGTCCGCCCAGACCGGCACCGGCAAGACCGCCGCCTTCATGCTGCCGGCGCTGTCCATGATCGCCGACGAGCCGCGCAAGCCCGGCCGCGGCCCCCGCATCCTGGTGCTGACCCCGACCCGCGAGCTCGCACAGCAGGTCACCGCCGCCGCGCAGAAGTACGGCTCCGAGCACAAGGGCCTGCGCACCGTGTCCGTGCTGGGCGGCATGCCCTTCCCGGCGCAGAACCGCCTGCTGGCCCGTCCCTACGACATCCTGGTCGCCACCCCGGGCCGCCTGCTCGACCACATGAGCCGCGGCCGCATCGTGTTCGAGCGCCTGGACATGCTGGTCCTGGACGAAGCCGACCGCATGCTGGACATGGGCTTCATCGAGGACGTCGAGGCCATCGCCGCGGCCTGCCCGCCCGAGCGCCAGACCCTGCTCTTCTCCGCCACCTTCGAGGACCGCATCGCGAAGCTGGCCGAGTCGCTGCTCAAGAACCCGCACCGCATCGACATCGCCGGCCACCAGACCAAGCACGAGTCCATCGAGCAGAAGGCCTACTACGCCGACGACCAGGACCACAAGAAGAAGCTGCTGATGCACATGCTCTCGGGCATCGACGTCAACCAGGCCATCGTCTTCGCCGGCACCCGCGTCGACGCCGACGCCCTGGCCGACGAGCTGGCCGGCTTCGGCTTCCCGGTCGACTCG
>DASUDN010000106.1:0-2805 GCA_036275595.1 Moraxellaceae bacterium | reverse complement strand
CTCCCCGGCCTCGGCCATCATGGGCAACCGCTACGGCATGATCGGCATGGCCCTGGCCGTGGCGACCACCTTCGTGGTCGTGGCCTCGCTCAAGGGCGGCAACGGCTTCACCGTGCAGCCGGCCTACGCCCTGATCCTGGTGGCCATGGTCGCGGGTGCCGCCATCGGCATCTATCGCGCCAAGACGGTGCCGATGACGCAGATGCCGGAAACCGTGGCCCTCATGCACTCCCTGGTGGGTCTCGCCGCCGTGCTGATCGCCATCGCCGCCGTGCTGAACCACTCGTCCACGCATGACGCCGTGCACCGCTTCGAGCTGTTCGTGGGCTGCTTCGTCGGTGCCATCACCTTCACCGCCTCCGTGTTCGCCTACGGCAAGCTGGCCGCCAAGAAGTGGGCCAAGTCGCTGAAGGGCGGCTGGGTCAAGCCGGTGCAGATCGTGCTGGCGCTCGGCATGCTGGGCTTCGGCGCCGCCTACTTCACCACCGAGTCCATCACCTACTTCTACGTGATGACGGCCTTCGCGCTGGTCCTGGGCTACCTCTGGATCGGCCCGATCGGCGGCGGCGACATGCCCGTGGTGGTGTCCCTGCTCAACTCCTTCTCGGGTTGGGCCGCGGCCGGCATCGGCTTCACGCTGAACAACTCCATGCTGATCATCGCCGGCTCCCTGGTGGGCTCCTCCGGCGCGATCCTCTCCTACGTCATGTGCCGCGCCATGAACCGCTCGCTGTTCAACGTGCTGTTCGGCGGCTTCGGCGCCGCGGCGGCCGGCGGTGCCGACGACGGCGAGAAGAAGGAGAAGAACTACAAGTCCGGCTCCGCCGACGACGCCGCCTTCATGATGGGCAACGCCGACTCCGTGGTGATCGTGC
This sequence comes from Moraxellaceae bacterium, assembly GCA_036275595.1. Taxonomy (GTDB): domain Bacteria; phylum Pseudomonadota; class Gammaproteobacteria; order Pseudomonadales; family Moraxellaceae; genus UBA2031. The sequence continues at coordinate 1,930 of DASUDN010000106.1, read as the reverse complement.
CCGGCTACGGCCTGGCCCAGGCCCGTGCCCAGAACGCCGTGAAGGAACTGGCCGACGCGCTGAAGGAAAAGGGCGTGAAGGTGAACTACGCCATCCACCCGGTGGCGGGCCGCATGCCCGGCCACATGAACGTGCTGCTGGCCGAAGCCGACGTGCCCTATGAGGACGTGAAGGAAATGGACGAGATCAACTCCGATTTCGCCGCCACCGACGTCGTCCTCATCATCGGCGCCAACGACGTGGTCAACCCGGCCGCCAAGAACGACCCGGGCTCGCCCATCTACGGCATGCCCATCCTCGAGGCGCAGCGCGCGCGCACCGTCATGGTGATCAAGCGCTCGATGAACCCGGGCTACGCCGGCCTCGACAACGACATCTTCTACATGGACAAGACCATGATGATCTTCGGCGACGCCAAGAAGGTCGTGGAAGACATGCTGAAGAGCCTCACCGGCGGCGGTCACTGACCGCAGGCCGACGAGAGTCGACGAAAAAGGCGCCGCAAGGCGCCTTTTTCGTTGGCGGAGCGCCCCTCCGGAAGGGCTTGGCTTTGAGCGGGGGCAGGCACAGAATCGGGGCCTTCCTGCCCCTTCATGGAGATGATCATGGCCTTCACGCTCTACGACGCCACCCTACCGGTCTTCCAGCAGTCCCTGAACAGCCTGCTCGGCCTCCTTGACAAGGCCGAGGCCCATGCCGCCGACAAGGGCGTGGCCATGGACACCCTGCTGAACGCGACGCTGGCGCCCGACATGTTCAACTTCATCCGCCAGGTCCAGATCGCCACCGACCACGCCAAGGGCTGCGCCGCGCGTCTCTCGGGGCAGGACATCCCGCGCTACGAGGACACCGAGAAGACGGCGGACGAGCTGCGCGCCCGCATCCGCAGGACCCTGGACTTCGTGGCTTCCGTCACGCCCGCCCAGTGCGCCGGCGCCGAGGACAAGGAGCTGAAGCTGGTCTTCCCCTGGGCGACCTACGACTTCACCGGGCGCCGCTATGCTACTTACTGGGCCCTGCCCAACTTCTTCTTCCACGTCACTACCGCCTACGACATCCTGCGCCACAAGGGTGTGGCGGTGGGCAAGTCGGACTTCCTCGGCCCGTTGTGACGACGGCGGCGCGGGAGACTGACCTGCGTCAACATCCCGCGCCGGCGCTGGCGCAGAATGGCGGCAGTCCAGTTGAGGAGAGTGACATGAGCCAGGATGTACGGAGCCGGCTGCTCGAGCTCCAGGCCGAATTCGGCCGGCGCGCCGAGGCCACCCAGCGTGACCTGCAGCAGCCGGTCGACCGGGACTGGGACGAGGCCGCCCAGCAACGCCAGAACGACGAGGTGCTCGAAGGTCTTCGCGCAGAGGCGCGGTTCGAGCTGACGCGCGTGAACAACGCGCTGGCGCGTCTGGAGTCGGGCCACTACGGTGAATGCATGCGCTGCGGGGCCCACATCGCGCCGGCGCGCCTGCAGGCCGTGCCCCAGGCCGACCTCTGCGCCACCTGCGCCGAGCTCACCGGCCGCTAGCGCCGCAGAACCGACGCGCACGCCTCGCGCCCATGAAAAAGGCCCGCTTGCTGCGGGCCTTTTTCATGGGGTGCCAGGGGGCGCTTACTTCACCTTCATGCCGGGCGTGGCGCCGCTGTCGGGCGACAGGATGAAGATGTCCGCGCCGCCCGGGCCGGCGGCCAGCACCATGCCCTCGGACAGGCCGAACTTCATCTTGCGCGGCGCCAGGTTGGCGACCATCACGGTGAGGCGGCCCACCAGCGCCGCCGGTTGCGGATAGGCGCTCTTGATGCCGGCGAAGACATTGCGGGTCTTACCCTCGCCGATATCCAGCGTGAGCTGCAGCAGTTTGTCGGCGCCTTCCACAGGCTGCGCGTTCACGATCTTCGCCACGCGCAGGTCGATCTTCACGAAATCGTCGATGCT
>DASUDN010000105.1:0-4598 GCA_036275595.1 Moraxellaceae bacterium | reverse complement strand
GCCGCGCGCGCGCCGGAAACGGGCGAGAGCGAGGGCGAGGACCGGCCGGAGGCGGTGGTGCCGGCGGTGCGCCCCGCGGCCGGCGTCCGCCAGGCCGGTGCCGCGCCCGGCCGGGCGCGCTAGTGCCCGACCGCTGGCGGCGGGCGGGGCACGCGGGCATCGGGTAATACGCGATCCTGCGTTTAGAATGGCGCCATCCTGCCAGTCGCCCTTCCGCCATGACCGACCTTCCCCGGCGTATCGCCCATCTCGACATGGATGCGTTCTATGCCTCCGTGGAGCTGCTGCGCTATCCGCAGCTCAAGGGACTGCCGGTGGTGATCGGCGGCCGCCGCCGGCGCGAGGACGACGTGCTGGCGCCGGTGGACGGCGCGCTGGACCGCATCCCCCTGGAGGCCTTCCCGCGCCTGCGCGGCTACGTCGGACGCGGCGTGATCACCACCGCGACCTATGCGGCGCGGCAGTTCGGGGTCGGCTCCGCCATGGGCCTGATGAAGGCGGCGCGGCTGTGCCCCGACGCCATCCTGCTGCCGGTGGACTTCGACGAGTACCGGCGCTATTCGCGCCTGTTCAAGGAGCAGATCCTGGCGATCGCGCCGCTGATGGAGAACCGGGGCGTGGACGAGGTCTACATCGACCTCACGCAGGTGGAGGGCGGCCAGGAGGAGGGCGGCCGCGTGCTGGCGCAGCGCCTGCAGCAGGCCATCTTCGCGGCGACGGGGCTGACCTGCTCCATCGGCGTCGCCCCCAACAAGCTGCTCGCCAAGATGGCCAGCGAATTCAACAAGCCCAACGGCATCGCCATCGTGCAGCCGGAAGACCTGGAACGGCTCATCTGGCCCTTGCCCTGCCGCAAGATCAACGGCATCGGCCCGCGCACCGACGCGCGCCTGCAGGCGGCGGGCATCGCCACCATCGCCGAGCTGGCCGCCTGCGATCCGGAGTGGCTGTGCGCGCAGTTCGGGCGCAGCTACGGGCGCTGGCTGCATGACGCCGCCCACGGCCGCGACGAGCGGCCGGTGGTGACGCACAGCGAACCGGTGTCGCTGAGCCGCGAGACCACTTTCGGGCGCGACCTGCACCCCGTGCAGGACCGCGCCGAGCTGGGCGCCATCTTCACGCGGCTGTGCGAGCAGGTGGCGGCCGACCTGGCGCGCAAGGGCTATGTGGGGCGCACGGTCGGCATCAAGATCCGCTACGACAATTTTCGTAGCGTTACCCGCGACTTCACCGCCGAGGACTTTACCGCCGATGCCGCCACGATCCGGCGCCTGGCCGGGCAGTGCCTGAAGCGGGTCCCTCTGGACCGGCGCCTGCGCCTGCTGGGGGTACGGGTGTCGTCACTGGTGCGCCGCGAGGCGCTGGCGGAGGGGATGGTGCCGGTGTCGCCGCGGGCCGCGCGCCGGCGCGACGACGACCTGACCCTGCCGCTCTTCGAGGGGGTGGAGGAGGCCGGGCCGGGCGCCTAGCGCATGCCCAGGAGGGCGACGGCGCCGTCGTGGGCGGGCAGGAGGCCGGACAGCGACACCACGGGCGGGTGTCCGGCCTCGATGGCGGCGGCGCGCTCCCGGGCCTGGACCCGGACCGGAGACACGAGCAGGGCGACGGCGGGCGCGGTCTCGGCCGTCAGCAGGCCGGCCGGGGCACGGGCCGGCAGGGCGGCGCCGGTGAGGGCCGGCGCGGTGGCGGCGCAGGCCAGCAGCAGCAGCGTGACGCCGGCGAGAAATCCCTTTCGTTTCATGATGATGCCTGTCTTGGGCAGGGGCCGGCACATCCGTGCGCCAGCGGGCAGGGGCTATTGTCGCACCCTGCCGCTCAGACAGTGAATAACACAAAAGACACAAAAGCCGGACACGCCGGCCAATGGTCAGGCGGTTTCGCCGCGGATATAGCTTTCCAGGGTGCGGATCATGGATTGCTGGTCGGAAATGATGTCCTTCACCAGGTCGCCGATGGAGATGAGGCCGACCAGGCGGCCGTTGTCCACCACCGGCAGGTGGCGCAGGCGCTTGTCCGTCATGAGCTGCATGCAGGCCTCGTTGCTGGTGGCCGGGCTCACGGTGATGACGTCGGCGCTCATGATCTCGCTGACCTCGGTGTTGTAGGAGGAGCGCTCCATCAGCACCACCTTTCGCGCATAGTCGCGCTCGCTGATGATGCCCGCCAGCTGTTCCCCTTCCATGACGACCAGCGCGCCCACGCCTTTCTCGGCCATCAGCGTGAGGGCCTCCAGCACGGTGGCGCCCGGCCAGATGCTGTAGACCTGGGCATGGGGCTTGGCTTTGAGAATGTCGGCAGCGGTCTTCATGTGTCCTCCGTGAGTGCTGGGCGCCGGGCAGGCAGACTCCCGTTGTAGCACAAGGCCGGGGCCAGGGTCAGACGCCAATGGTCGGGTGCGGTGGTCGGCGGGGGCCAGCTTGCGCGGCCTGAAAAGACAAGCGGAGCGGTCGGGACCGGTTGCTATGATCGCCGTCCCCTGGACCAGAGAGCTTTTCCATGACCATGGCTGAACCGCGGCCCCGCGCCGGCGGCACCCATCACGAGATCGTCATCGTCGGCAGTGGATTCTCCGGTATCGGCATGGGCATCGCGCTCAGGAAAGCCGGCCGCCACGACTTCATCATCCTCGAGAAGGCCGCCGACGTCGGCGGGACCTGGCGCGAGAACCATTATCCGGGCGCTGCCTGCGACGTGCCCTCCAACATGTACTCGTACTCCTTCGAGCCCAATCCGGACTGGTCGCGCAGCTATTCGCCGCAGCCCGAGATCCTGGACTACATCCGCCACTGCGCGACCAAGTACGGGGTGATGCCGCACCTGCGCTTCAACCGCGAGCTGGTGGAGGCGCGCTGGCACGCCGGCGAGGAGCGCTGGCACCTCACCACGGCGAATGGCGAGCACTACACCGCCCGCTTCGTGCTGTCGGCCATCGGCGGCCTGTCGCGGCCGTCCCTGCCCAAGGTGAAGGGCCTCGGCAACTTCAAGGGCCCGATGTTCCATTCCGCGGACTGGAAGCATGACGTGAACCTGGACGGCAAGCGCGTCGCGGTGATCGGCACCGGCGCCTCCGCCATCCAGTTCGTGCCGGCCATCCAGCCGCGCGTGGGCAAGCTTGTGCTGCTGCAGCGCACGCCGCCCTGGATCATTCCCAAGGTCGACGTCGCCATCGCGCCGCGCGTGCAGGACCTGTTCCGCAAGCTGCCGCTGGCGCAGCGCCTGACCCGCAACGGCATCTACTGGCTGTCCGAAACCTTCGGCCTCGGCTTCGTGCACCCCAAGGCCATGGTCGGCATCGAGGCCTGGGCGCGCAGGCACCTCAAGGACCAGGTCCCCGACCCGGTGCTGCGCGAGAAGCTCACGCCCAACTACGCGGTGGGCTGCAAGCGCGTGCTGTTCTCCAACAACTACTACCCGGCGCTGACGCAGCCCAATGTGGAAGTGGTCGCGGCGGGCGTCAAGGAAGTGACGGCCACCGGCGTGGTCGACGCCAACGGCCGGCTGCACGAGGTCGACGTGATCATCTGCGGCACCGGCTTCGACGTGCAGGACCCGCTGGGCCCGCTCAAGGTCTACGACGAGGAGGGCCGCGAGCTGCGCGAGCGCGGTTCCATGAGCGGCTACATGGGCATCGCGATTCCGAAGCTGCCCAACACCTTCTTCCTGCTCGGCCCCAACAGCGGCCTCGGCCACAACTCCATCATCTTCATGATCGAGGCGCAGATCGGCTACATCGTGAAGTGCCTGCACGAGATGGACCGTCGCCGCGCCTCCACCATCGAGGTGACGGAGGAGGCCAGCCGCGAGTTCAACGAGGACATCCAGCGCCAGCTGAAGAAGATGGTGTGGAGCGCCGGCGGCTGCTCCAGCTGGTACCTCAACGAGCGTGGCGAAAACAACACGCTGTGGCCGGGCTTCACCTGGAAGTACTGGCTGCGCACACGCCACCCGGAGTTCACCCACTTCACCCTGGCGCCGAGCCGCGTGAAGCAGGCGAGCTGAGCACCGGCGCATCCGCCGGCGGCCGCCGCACGGGCTGTCGCCACTGGGTGATACCCAAAAAAAAACCCGCCGGTTGGCGGGTTTTTTTGTGGCAGGGAGGGGCAGGGTCAGGCAGACGCCTTCTTGCCGCGCGCCTTGGCCTTCACTGTCGCCCTGGGGGCCGGCGTGGCCTCCTCGGCGACCAGGGCGTCGATCTTGCCGGACTTGTAGTCGGCGGCGACCTTCTCGGCCAGCTCCTTGTACTTTTCCTTCAGCTCGCCCTTGCGCTCGGGATCCCAGTTGATGCGGTCCAGGTCGCCCTTGTAGTGGCGGATGACCTTCTCGTCCATCAGCTTGTACCACCAGCCCGGGATGTAGGCCGGCAGCAGCATGCTGGCGTAGCCGCCCGGCAGCTGCGGCGCTTCCGGGAAGTCGCGCAGGGCCTGGAAGGAACGCGCCGGGTAGGCGTGGTGGTCGGAGTGGCGCTGCAGCTGGTACAGCACCAGGTTGGTCACCACGTAGTTGGAGTTCCAGCTGTGCTCGGGCTGGGTGCGCTCGTACTTGCCGTTCTCGTCCTTCTGGCGGAGCAGGCCGTAGTGCTCGATGTAGTTCACCACCTC
>DASUDN010000104.1:0-5429 GCA_036275595.1 Moraxellaceae bacterium | reverse complement strand
GCGACCTCGCGGTCCAGGGTGATGGACTCGATGGCGCGGTGGCCCTTCATCATGATGGTGCCGCCCGGGGTCTCGTAGCAGCCGCGCGACTTCATGCCGACGTAGCGGTTCTCGACCAGGTCGAGGCGGCCGATGCCGTTCGCGCCGCCGACCTTGTTCAGGTACGTGAGCACGGTGGCCGGGCTCATGCGCTGGCCGTCGATGGCGACGATGTCGCCGCGCTCATAGGTCAGCTCGATATAGGTGGGCACGTCGGGGGCCTTTTCCGGGCTCACGGTCCAGCGCCACATGTCTTCCTCGTGCTCGGTCCAGGTGTCCTCCAGCACGCCGCCCTCGTAGGAGATGTGCAGCAGGTTGGCATCCATGGAGTAAGGGGACTTCTTGCCGGCCTTGCTGAAGTCGATGGGGATGTTGCGGTCCTTGGCATAGGCCATCAGCGTCTCGCGCGAGGTCAGGTCCCATTCGCGCCACGGCGCGATGACCTTGACGCCCGGCTTCAGCGCATAGGCGCCGAGCTCGAAGCGGACCTGGTCGTTGCCCTTGCCGGTGGCGCCGTGGGAGATGGCGTCGGCGCCGGTCTCGTTGGCGATCTCGATCAGGCGCTTGGCGATCAGCGGGCGGGCGATGGAGGTGCCGAGCAGGTACTCGCCCTCGTAGATGGTGTTGGCGCGGAACATCGGGAACACGAAGTCGCGCACGAACTCCTCGCGCAGGTCCTCGATGTAGATGTCCTTGATGCCCATGGCCTGTGCCTTGGCGCGGGCCGGCTCCACTTCCTCGCCCTGGCCGAGGTCGGCGGTGAAGGTGACGATCTCGCAGTGATAGTGGTCCTGCAGCCAGCGGACGATGACGGAGGTATCGAGGCCGCCGGAGTAGGCAAGCACGACTTTCTTGATGCCGGACATGGGGGGTGTTCTCGCGCAGGGCAAAGGGTGGGAAAAACGGCGCGTATTGTAGTGCGCCCCCCCGGGTCCGTCACCCGGGGATTGCGCCGCCGGGCGGCCTCAGGCCACCGCCACCGGCGCGCCGTCGCCCACCGTGGCCAGCATGATGCGGTTGCGGCCGGCGCCCTTGGCCGCATAGGTGGCGGCGTCGGCGGCCGCCAGCAGGTCGACGCTGCGCATCCCGGCGCCCGGCACCACGGCCGCCACCCCCAGGCTGGCCGTGACATGGGTCGCGGCGCCGGAGGCGCGGTGCGGAATGCCCAGGTCGGCGATGGCCTGGTGCGCCTGCCGCGCCACCTCCAGCGCCCCCCCGGCCGGGGTGCCCGGCAGCAGCAGCACGAACTCCTCGCCGCCGTAGCGGGCCGCCAGGTCGCCGGGACGGCGCAGGCACTCGCGCAGGGCCATCCCGACCCGGCCCAGGACGGCGTCGCCCTCCAGGTGGCCGTAGGTGTCGTTGAAGGGCTTGAAGTGGTCCACGTCCACGAAGACCAGGGCCAGGGGCTGGACCTCGCGGCGGGCGCGCTCCCATTCCTGCTGGAAGGTCTCGTTGAAATGGCGGCGGTTGGCCAGCCCGGTCAGGCCGTCCTCGCAGGACAGGCGTTCGAGCTCCTCCGAGAACAGGTCCAGCTCCTCCTTCTCGAGCTGCAGCAGCTGCCCCTGCAGGAACATGCGCCGGTCGCGCTGCTCGACCATGTAGCAGAGCATCATGCCCACGGCGTTCGACACCAGCACGTACTGCTGGAACAGGCCCGGGTCCAGCCACAGTCCGCCGGCCACGATACCGCGCCAGGAGATGAGGGCTGCGCTCAGGCCCACCACGGTGGCGCCGGTGAGGCGGAAGGCGCCGATGCCGTAGACCAGGGCGAGGATGAACACCACCACGTAGCTGGAGTGCTGGTTGAAGTAGGGGTCGCGGAAGGCCGAGGTGCCGATGGTGATGACCGAGATGGCGAACACGGCGATGAGGGAGATGGCCACGTGGAAATGGCGGCGCAGCAGCCCCAGGCGCGGCAACAGCAGCAGGCCCGCGATGGGCAGGCCCTCGATCAGGAAGATGGTCCACCAGACCTGCAGGTTGGATTCGCGCAGCGGCGCCGCGGACAGCAGGTAGACCTGGCTGAAGGTGCTGATGCCGACGAAGGCGTAGAAGAGGAGGAGCACCCACCAGCCGCTTTGCAGCATGTGCAGGACACGATCGCGCAGGAAGTCGCCGAACGCCGCCTCCAGGCGGGGCGCGAAGCGGTACCAGGGACGCGTGCTGTCCAGCAGCGCCTGGATCTCGCGCATGCCGGCAGCGATCGCGCCGGTGGTCGGCGACCGGTTCATCTGGCTGTCCTTGCGTGCCCGCTCAGGCGGGTCTGTCAGTGTAGGCAGCCGGGGACAACCCGGCGCCCGAGAGGTCTCGAAGGCCGGCGAATGTGCCAGCCGCCACCCCCGCCGACAATCCTTCTCCGACTAGTGGCGCCTCCGTCACGGACTACCATTGCAGGCTGTGCGCCAGGTCACTATCCGGTAGCATCTGCAACCCCGCGCCCGCCCCTCCCGGAGTCCCCCATGGCCGCCTCCCTGACCATCACCCGCCCCGACGACTGGCACGTCCACCTGCGCGACGGCGCCGCCCTCGCCCACACCGTGCCCGCCATCGCGCGCTACTTCGGCCGCGCCATCGTCATGCCCAACCTGGTGCCGCCGGCGCGCACCACCGAGGAGGCCCTGGCCTACCGCGCGCGCATCCTCGCCGCCCTGCCCCACGGCAGCCGCTTCGAGCCGCTGATGGTGCTCTACCTCACCGACAACACCACCCCGGCCGAGGTCGAGAAGGCCAAGGCCTCCGGCCTGGTCAAGGCGGTCAAGCTCTACCCGGCCGGCGCCACCACCAACTCCGATTCGGGCGTCACCGCGATGGACAAGGTGCAGGCCGTGCTGGAGAAGATGGCCGAGGTCGGCCTGCCGCTGCTGCTGCACGGCGAGGTGACCCACGCCGAGGTCGACATCTTCGATCGCGAGAAGGTCTTCCTGGACACCGTGCTGGCCCCGCTGGTAAAGCGCCTGCCGCAGCTGCGCATCGTGCTGGAGCACATCACCACGGCGGACGCCGTGCAGTTCGTCGAGGCGGCGCCGGCCAGCGTCGGCGCCACCATCACCGCGCACCACCTGCTGTTCAACCGCAACCACATGCTGGTCGGCGGCATCCGCCCGCACTATTTCTGCCTGCCCATCCTCAAGCGCCGCACGCACCAGGAGGCGCTGGTGGCCGCCGCCACGTCCGGCAACCCCAGGTACTTCCTCGGCACCGACTCCGCGCCGCACGCGAAGGGCGCCAAGGAGGCCGCCTGCGGCTGCGCCGGCTCCTATACCGCGCACGCCGCCATCGAGCTCTATGCCGAGGCCTTCGAGGCCGCGGGGGCGCTGGACAAGCTGGAGGGCTTCGCCAGCTTCCACGGACCGGACTTCTACGGCCTCCCCCGCCACGGCGACCGCATCACCCTGGTGAAGGAGGAATGGGCCGTGCCGGAGGCCTATGCTTTCGGGGAGAACGTGGTCGTGCCCATCCGCGCCGGCGGCGCCATCGCCTGGAAGGTCTTGCCATGAGCCATCCCGTGTTGCCGATGCACGAGCGCTTCCGCGGCTTCTACCCGGTCGTGGTCGACCTAGAAACCGGCGGCTTCAACAACAGCACCGATGCGCTGCTGGAGATCGCGGCCATCACCCTGCGCCAGGACGAGCACGGGCTGCTGCACCCGGACGAGCAGTTCCATGCGCACATCGCGCCTTTCCCGGGCGCCAACCTGGAACCGGCGGCGCTGGAGTTCACCGGCATCAACCCCTTCCACCCGCTGCGTCCCAGCGAAGAGGAAGGCGCCGGCCTGCGCCGCATTTTCGACGCCGTGAAGAAGGCGCAGAAGGCGGCCGGCTGCAAGCGCGCGGTGCTGGTGGGCCACAACGCCCACTTCGACCTCGGCTTCCTGAACGCGGCCATCAACCGCTGCAACCTCAAGAACGTGTCGCCCTTCCACCCCTTCTCGGTGTTCGACACCGTGACCCTGGCCGGCCTCGCCTACGGTCAGACGGTGCTGGCGCGCGCCTGCGCCGCCGCCGGCATCCCCTTCGACAACAGCGAGGCGCATTCCGCGCTCTATGACGCACAGCGCACGGCCGAGCTCTATTGCGCCGTGGTCAACAAGTGGTGGAGCCGGATCGGCCCGCCGCCGCTGGCCGAGGGCGACGAGGGCTGAGGCACTAGTCGCCCTTGCGCTGCGCCGCCGGGCGCGGCGCGGCGCGGCGGGCGGGCGGCTTCTTCGCGGCCGTGGCGCCCGGTTTCTTGCGCTCCGGCCGGGAGGCCGCGCCGGCGGAGGCCGGCGCCCCGCTGCTCGCGCCCCAGTACGGTGGCTCGGGAATGCGCTGGAAGGTCTGGCGCAGGCCTTGCGACCACTCCCGGCGGATCATCTGGAAATACTCGTCGTCCTCGGTGATGCGGTGCTGCTCCTCCACGCGCAGGCTGTCGCGCCGGTAGCAGACGAGGTCGATGGGCAGCCCCACCGAGACGTTGCTGCGGATGCTGGAGTCGAAGGACACCAGCACGCACTTGGCCGCCTGCCGCAGCGGCGTGTCGTACTGGATCACGCGGTCCAGGATGGGCTTGCCGTACTTGGCCTCGCCGATCTGGAAGAACGGGGTGTCGGGCGTGGCCTCGATGAAGTTGCCCTGCGGATAGACATGGAAGAGCCGGGGCTCCTCGCCGCGCACCTGCCCGCCCACCAGGAAGGAGCAGCCGTAGTCCACGTCGCTGCCGCGCCCGGGGGGCGTGTCGCGCGCCATGATCTCGCGCAGCGTGGCGCCGACCAGCACCGCCACGTCGTAGAGCGACTCGCGGTTGAAGAGGTTGGGGATGTCCTCGTCGCGCAGGCGCTGGCGCAGGGTGCTGAGCGTGCTCTGCGTGGTGGCCAGGTTGCCGGCGGAGAGCATCACCAGCACGACCTCGCCGGGGTGCTCGAACACCGCCATCTTGCGGAAGGTGGCGATATGGTCCACGCCCGCGTTGGTGCGTGAATCGGAGGCCATCACCAGGCCCTCGGCCAGCTTCATGCCGACACAGTACGTCATGGTCGAATCCCGTCGCGGTTATTGCTGTTGCTGATCCATGGCGCGACGCAGGTCCGCCTCGCCCATGCCCGGCTGGGGCTGGAAGACGCGCACGTCGGCCTGCAGGGTCTCGAGCCCGCCGCCGCGGCGCACGCCGCGCACCGGACACGCGTCGTGGTAGTCCATCCCCACCGCCAATTTTAGATGCGCCTCGCCGGCCCGGCTGCGATTCACCACATCGAAGCTCCACCAGCGGTCGCCGACCCAGGCCTCGGCCCAGGCATGCGAGGCCTGGTGGTCCTGCAGGCGGTGGCCGCCGGAGTGCACATAGCCGCTGACATAGCGGGCGGGCACGCCGAGGTGGCGGCAGCAGGCGATGAAGACATGGGCATGGTCCTGGCA
>DASUDN010000103.1:0-2907 GCA_036275595.1 Moraxellaceae bacterium | reverse complement strand
CGCCCGGTTTCCTGGTAGTAGGACTCCATGCTCTTGGGCAGGTCGAGATGGGCCACGAAGCGCACGTTGGGCTTGTCGATGCCCATGCCGAAGGCGATGGTGGCCACCATGATGATGCCCTCCTCGCGCAGGAAGCGGGTCTGGTTGCGCTCGCGCACGTCGCCGGGCAGGCCGGCATGGTAGGGCAGCGCGTTGAAGCCACGCTGGCAGAGCGCCTCCGCGGTCTTCTCGACCTTGTTGCGCGACAGGCAATAGACGATGCCCGCATCGCCGGGATGCTCGCGCCGGATGAAGGCCTCGAGCTGGTCCATGGATTTCTGCTTCTGCGCGATGCGGTAGAAGATGTTCGGCCGGTCGAAGCTGCTGAGGAAGACCCGCGCCTCCTGCAACCCCAGGCGCTCCTTGATGTCCTCGCGCGTGCGCGGATCGGCCGTGGCCGTCAGCGCGATGCGCGGAACGTTGGGAAACTGCTCCTTGAGCAGGGACAGCCCCAGGTAGTCGGAACGGAAGTCGTGGCCCCAGTGCGAGACGCAATGCGCCTCGTCGATGGCGAACAGGGAAATGCGGATGCGCTGCAGCTTGTCCAGCATGCGCGGCGTCACCAGGCGCTCCGGCGCCACATAGAGCAGGTCCAGGCGGCCATCCAGCAGCTGCGACTCGATGGCCTGGGTCTCTTCCCAGTTCAGCGTGGAGCTGAGGTAGGCGGCGCGCACGCCGGCCTGCAGCAGCGCCGCCACCTGGTCCTGCATCAGGGCGATCAGCGGCGAGATCACCACGGCCGTGCCCTCGCGGGCCAGGGCCGGCACCTGGTAGCACAGGGACTTGCCACCGCCGGTGGGCATCAGCACCAGGGCGTCGCCGCCGGCGATGACGGTCTCGACGATGGCCTCCTGCTGTCCGCGGAAGCTGTCGTAGCCGAAGTAATGGTGAAGGATGTCGCGGGGGGAGGCGGTCATGGCGGGGGATTATGGGCGAAGCGGCACGGCACTGTCAGCCATACCAAGGCGGCATTTGGGCGCCGGACGCGGCTGCCCTACAATTGCGTTATCAAAGGAGCGTTTTACATGCACGAGAACCATGCCCTGTCCCCCGACACCCGCCAGCGCCTGCAGGACTTCCTGGACGGTGACGACAATGCCGACGGCCTCGACTTCGTGGCCACCCACGGCTTCCTGGCGGCCCTGACGGTGGGGCCGGACACCCCGCCCACCGACGCCTGGATCGCGGAGCTGTTCGACGGCCAGCCCGTCTGCGCGGACCCTGCGCGCGCCGCCCAGGTGGTGGCCGACCTCGAGGCCTGGCGCAAGGAAATCCACGCCACCCTCTATCATGGCCAGCCGCTGCGCCTGCCCTGTCCGCTGACCCTCAAGGCCACCGAGTCCACCGACCTCAACGACTGGTGTGCCGGCTTCATGGAAGGCATGTTCATGAAGGAGGCCAGCTGGTACGACGCCGACGAGGACCTGGTGGCCGACCTCACCCTGCCCATGGTCGTGCTCTCCGACCTGATCGACGATCCCGAACTGCAGCACCTCCGCCGCGACCAGAAGCTGGTGCGCGAACTGGCGCAGCAGATCCCCGACGTCCTGACCGAGCTCTACCTGCACTTCCACGCGCCGCGGACCGCCTGAGCCCGGCCGGTGGCGCGCGGGGCGGCCTCAGGCCGGCTCGCCCCGCTCACGCGCCAGCCGGATCTGGCGCATGCGCTCGCGCAGGCGTCCGCGCTTCTCGTCGTCCAGTCGCGCGGCGCAGTGCGGGCAGGACACCCCCTCCTCATACGCCGGCAACGCGCGGTCCGCGGGCGTCACGGGATGGCCGCAGCCAAAGCACATCGCCGCCCGGCCCTCGTCCAGCCCGTGGGTGATGCCCACGCGGTGGTCGAAGACAAAGCATTCCCCCTGCCAGAGGCTGTCTTCCGGCCGCACCGTTTCCAGGTACTTCAGGATGCCGCCACGCAGGTGGTAGACCTCGGGAAAGCCGGCCGCGCGCATGTAGCTGGACGCCTTTTCGCAACGGATGCCCCCGGTGCAGAACATGGCCACGCGGCGATGCCGCGCGGGATCGAGATGCCGGCGCACATAGTCGGGGAACTCGCGAAAACTGCGGGTGCCGGGATCGATGGCATGGCGGAAGGTGCCGATCGCCACCTCGTAGTCATTGCGGGTGTCGATGACCACCACGTCGGGGTCGCTGATGAGGGCATTCCAGTCCGCGGGCTCCACATAGGTGCCCACGATGCGGCCCGGGTCCACGCCGGGCACGCCCAGCGTCACGATCTCCTTCTTGAGCTTCACCTTGAGGCGGCGGAAGGGGTGGCGATCAGTGAAGGATTCCTTGTGCTCCAGGGCGGCCAGGCGGGCATCTGCGCGCAGGTGGGCGAGGAGCGCGTCGATGCCCTCGCGCGAGCCGGAGACCGTGCCGTTGATGCCCTCCTCCGCCAGCAGCAGGGTGCCGCGCAGCCCGAGCTCGCGGCAGCGCGCCAGCAGCGGCTCGCGCCAGGCGCGGAAATCGTCCAGTCGGGCGAAATGATAGAGCGCGGCGACGACGATGGCGCCCGCGGGCGCTTCAGCCATGCTTGCTGCCCCCGCGACAGGCGGGGCTGTCCGGCGCGGCGCCGGCCAGCGCCCACTCCTCGGGGGTGTAGAGGTGCAGCGCCAGGGCGTGCAGGCCACGCTGCAATTCGTCGCCCAGCAGCGCGTAAATCCGCTGGTGGCGGGCGACGGGGCGCAGCCCGGCAAACGTCGTGCTCACGGCCACGACCTTGAAGTGGGTATCCTGGCCGGCACTGTGGTTATGGGACTCGTTCAGGACCTCGAGATGGGTCAGGGGCAGCGCGTCCCGCAGGCGGGTTTCGATCAGGGTCTGGCGTGTCATGGCGTCCTCGGCTCGGGGCTGGCCGCATTATAC
>DASUDN010000102.1:0-3373 GCA_036275595.1 Moraxellaceae bacterium | reverse complement strand
TACGCCAAGCGCTTCATCCTGGAAGGCCGCACCAACTACCCCGAGATGACCGCCCGCCGTCGCCTGAACGCCGAGCACCCCATCGAGGTGGTCGGTGCCAAGCTGCGCGCCATGATGCCCTGGATCGCCAAGAACAAGCTGGTCGACCAGAGCAAGAACTGATTCCCGGCCGCCTCCGGCGGCAGGCAATCCCCGGAAAGCGCGGCCTCGGCCGCGCTTTTCATTTTCGGGGGGCGCCTCATGTTCTCCGGGGCGCCCCGGCCGCCCCGCCCGGCGGCCGCCTGTCGGACCCGGCCGGATGGCCAAGCGCCCCGGGCCTGCTATCATCGCCGGACTTTGCTTTACGTTGGGAAACAACATGCATACCCCCCGCAATGAACAGGACCACGAACAGGAAGACCATGAGGGCCTGACCTTCGAGGTGGTCGAGGAAGAGCGCGACGAGGGCGGTCGCCGCGTCCGCAACAAGGGCATCTACCTGCTGCCCAACCTGTTCACCACGGCCGCGCTGTTCTCCGGCTTCTACGCCATCATCGCCGCCATGAACGGCATGTTCGAGAAGGCCGCCATCGCCATCTTCGTCGCCGCGCTGTTCGACGGCATGGACGGCCGCGTGGCCCGCCTGACCAATACCCAGAGCCCCTTCGGCGCCGAGTACGACTCCCTCTCCGACATGGTCTCCTTCGGGGTAGCGCCCGCGCTCGTGGTGTTCAGCTGGAGCCTGCATTCGCTGGGCCGCATGGGCTGGATCTGCGCCTTCATCTACGCCGTGGCCGCCGCGTTCCGCCTGGCGCGCTTCAATGTGCAGATCGGTTCCGTCGACAAGCGCTACTTCATCGGCCTGGCCAGTCCGCTGGCCGCGGCCATCATCGCCAGCGCCGTCTGGGCCGGCTTCGACAACCGCATTGCCGGCGGCAGCCAGGAGGTCGCGATCGCGGTGGCCCTCATCACCGTGATCACCGCCTTCCTCATGGTCAGCAACTTCAAGTACTACAGCTTCAAGGAGCTGGACCGTTCGCGCGTGCCCTTCGCGGTCATGCTGCCGGTGGTGCTGGTGCTGGGCATCGTCAACTACGATCTGCCCATCGGCCTGCTCACCGTGTCCCTGGTCTATGCCGCCTCGGGTCCCGTCGGGACCCTGCTGTCCCGCCGCAAGGGGCCCACGGCCCCGGCCGCGCCGGCCTGATTCCGCGGGCGGCCGGTGGCGCCCTGCCACCGGCCGCCCGGGCCGCCCCGCCCCGGGCTTCCCGCTCCTGTTCAGCTCCCGCGCGCCGCTTCGCCCGCCTTCGTCCCGCCCCCGTCCGCACACGGCTGCCGTCCTTGGCATACACTGGGAGCGTTGCCGCCCCGGCAACGGCAAGGGAGGCCCCATGAAAATCCGCCCCTCCGAAATCACCTCGCACACGGTGTACGAGCAGCGCCGCGATTTTCTCCGGCTGATGGGCGTGCTCGGCGCCGGCGCGGCCCTGCCCGCCTGGGCCGCCACCCCTCCGGCGCCCGCCTATGCCGCCGTGGCCGAGCGCGGCAATGCGCCCGCTTTCCTGCGCGAGCGCATCGCCATCCGCAAGCGCGCGGGCAATGCCACTGGCGAGGCGCTCACGCCCTACGAGGTGGTCAGCGGCTACAACAATTTCTACGAGTTCGGCATGGGGAAGGACGATCCGGCCAAAAATGCCGGCAGCCTGCGGACCGAGCCCTGGTCCGTGCGCATCGACGGCCTGTGCGACAGGCCCGGCACCTACACCCTCGAGGACATCCTCAAGCCGCATGCGCTGGAGGACCGCATCTACCGCTTCCGCTGCGTGGAGGCCTGGTCCATGGTGGTGCCCTGGCTGGGCTTCCCCCTGGGCGACCTGCTGCGCCGCTTCGGCCCCTCGGGCAAGGCGCGCTATGTCGAGTTCACCACGCTGCAGGCGCCGGACCAGATGCCGGGCCAGCGCAGCGGCAGCTTTCCCTGGCCCTATGTCGAGGGGCTGCGCATGGACGAGGCCCTGCATCCGCTCGCGTTGCTGGCGGTGG
This sequence comes from Moraxellaceae bacterium, assembly GCA_036275595.1. Lineage (GTDB taxonomy): Bacteria > Pseudomonadota > Gammaproteobacteria > Pseudomonadales > Moraxellaceae > UBA2031. Next base: position 1,354 of record DASUDN010000102.1, on the reverse strand, counting down.
GCGTCTACGGGCGCTCGCTGCCGCCCCAGAACGGCGCTCCCCTGCGCCTCATCGTGCCCTGGAAGTACGGCTTCAAGAGCGTGAAGTCCATCGTGCGCATCCGCTTCACCGAGTCCGCGCCGCAGACCACCTGGGTCCGCCTGGCGCCGTCCGAGTACGGCTTTTACGCCAACGTGAACCCGGCGGTGGACCACCCGCGCTGGACACAGTCGCGCGAGCGCCGGCTGCCCGGCACCTTCTTCAACCCGAACTGGCGCCCGACGCTGCCCTTCAATGGTTATGCCGCCGAGGTGGCCGGGCTGTACCGGGGCATGGACCTGCGGCGCTATTTCTAGGAGGAGCCATGGGCGCGGGCGGAAGCAGGGGCGCGGGGCAGGGTCGCGAGACCGGGGAGGAGGGCAGGGCGGAGGGCAATGTCCGGCCAGCTGGCAGGGGGGCGCGGATCGACTGGGTGGGGCGCAGCAAGCTGCTGCTTTTCCCGGTGCTGCTGCTGCCGCTGGCGCTGGTCCTGTGGCAGGGCTTCCAGGGCCGCCTGCCCGATCCGGCCAAGAACCTGGTCGACCAGACCGGCCTGTGGGCGTTCCGCTACCTGCTGCTGTGCCTGGCCATGACGCCGCTGCGCCTGCTCACCGGACGCTCGGCCTGGATCCGCTATCGCCGGGCCCTGGGCCTGTTCGCCCTCTTCTATGCCACCGTGCACGTGGCCAGCTATGTCTTCCTGCTCTTCGGGGCGCGCTGGGGCGACCTGGCCGTGGAGCTCACCAAGCGCCCCTATGTCATGGTGGGGGCCGCGGCCTTCCTGCTCATGCTGCCCCTGGGCGTGACCTCCACCCGGGGGTGGCAGCGCCGCCTCAAGCGCCGCTGGGTGCAGCTGCATCGCCTGGTCTATGGGGTCGCGGTGCTGGCACTCGTGCATTTGGCCTGGGTCAAGAAGCTGGGGTTTGCCGCGGTGGTACCCTATACGACGGCACTGGCCCTGCTGCTCGGCATACGCCTCTGGCGATATTTTCAGCAGTCGCGCGCGCAAACCTGAAAATTTTTGCTTTTCGTGTTGACGCCCTCCGGCCAGCCCCTATAATGCGCCCTCCCGACACGATGGATTCTTCCAGTAAGCGCCGTAAGGCACTGAAAAAAAAGAAAAAATCGTGTTGACAACGAAGTGCGACGCAGTAAAATGCGCGCCACGTTGAACGACAGCAGCGACGAGCGTTGTCGAGATCTTTAACAGTTTGACAGACAACTTGTGTGGATTCTTGCTGAAGTAGCATCGTTGATGACTATTCGAAGCAAGAAACCTAACTCAAGTCATTTGAGCGTTTTCTTGTAATTCGAGCCAAGATTTGTGCCCTTAAGG
>DASUDN010000101.1:0-23058 GCA_036275595.1 Moraxellaceae bacterium | reverse complement strand
ACCAGGAAGGTGGCGGCGAGCACGGTGGGTATGGAGAGCGCGACCACGAGGCCGGGGCGCGTGTCGATGCGCCAGGGATTCTTGTGCAGGCCGAGCGCGAGGAAGCTCACGCCGAGCACAATGATGAGCGCCTCGGCCAGCACGCGCAGGAATTCGTGCACCGACTGTGACACGGCGGCGGGCTGGTCCTGCATCTGCTCGAGTTCGATGCCTGCCGGCAGGCGCTGGCGCAGGTCGACAGTGGCCTTTTTCAGATTCTCGCCCAGCTTGATGATGTCGCCGCCCTTGGCCATGGAGATGGCCAGCGCCATCACCTCGCGACCGTTGTGGCGCACCTTGGGCGCGGGCGGATCCACACTGCCGCGGACGATGGTGCCGAGATCGCCCAGGCGGAAGGTGCGGTTGTTGAAGCGCAGGGGCAGGTTGCGCAGCGTGTCGACGCTGTCGAACTGACCCCCGATACGTAGCTGCAGCGTATCGCTGGGGGTGTGCATCTCGCCGGTATAGGCGACGGCGTTCTGTGCGTTCAATGCGTGGATAACCTGGCGGAAATCAATGCCGAGCCGTGCCAGCTTGCGCTGCGAGATTTCGACATAAACCTTTTCCTCCTGCACCCCGAGCAGCTCCACCTTGGCTACGTTCGGTACCTGCAGCAGCTGCTGGCGTATCAGGTCGGCGTGGTCGCGCAACTCCGCCTGCGAGAAGCCGTCGCCGGAGAGCGCGTAGATCACGCCGTAGACGTCGCCGAACTCGTCGTTGTAAACGGGGCCCTGCACGCCTTCAGGCAGGCGGTTACGCATGTCGCCGATCTTCTTGCGCACTGTGTACCAGAGATGCGGCACCTGCTCGGGTGGCGTCGAGTCGCTCACTTCCAGAAAGAAGGTGGTTTCGCCTGGCTTGGAGTAGCTGCGGATGCGGTACACATAGGGCGTTTCCTGCAGTGTCTTCTCCATGGGGTCGGAAACCTGCTGCGCCATCTGCATGGCGGTGGCGCCCGGCCAGAAGGCGCGGATCACCATGATGCGGTAGGTGAAGGGCGGATCTTCATCCTGGCCGAGCTGGAAATAGGCGGCGCTGCCCGCGATGAGCAGCACGATGAGCATATAAAGTGTGATCGCCGGATTCTGGATGGCGATGCGCGAGAGATTGAAGCGCTCGCTGAATTTCTCGGGAGCGCTGTTGTGCGATGCGCCGGACATGGGACTTCTCCGGCTCAGTGCTTGCTGGCGGGAACGAAGGGCTGCACCTTCTGCCCCTCGCTGAGCACGTGCACGCCGGCGATCACGACCCGCATGCCGGACTGCAGTCCGGCCACCAGCACGTCGTTGCCTTCCACGCCCGCGCTCTGCACGGGACGGCGCTTCACCGTTGAGGTCTTCTCGTCAAATACCCAGACTTGGGTCTGGCCCTGCTGGCCGAAGATGGCGGTGGTAGGCAGGCGCACGGTGCCGGCGCTCATGGCGGGCAGCTGCAGGTGCACCGTGGCGGACTGGCCGAGCGCGAGCGCCCCGGGCGCCGCCTTCACGGTGTAGCGGGCACGGAAGGTGCGCGTCACCGGATCGGCGGCGGCGGAGAGTTCACGCAGCGTTGCCGGCAGCTTTACGTCCGGCTTTGCCCACAGCGATACCTGTGCCTTCGCCAGGCGGGCCAGCGCGGTGCGGTTTTCCGGGAACTCGACTTCGATCTCGCGCGGGCCGTCCTGCGCGATGCGGATGACGGGCTGGCCGACGCTCACCACTTCGCCGACGTCGGCCAGCACCGCCACAACGACGCCGTCGGCATCGGCGCGCAGCACGGTGTCGGCGAGCCGGTTCTTCTCCAGCGAGAGTCCGCTCTGGGCCTGCTGATGCTGCGCCTCCGCGGTAGAGAGTTCAACGCGCTTGCGCTCCAGCTCGGTGTCGGAGACATGACCTTTCTTCGCAAGCGACTGGTAGCGCGCGTATTCGGAGCGGGCATTGTCCAACTGTGCCGTGGCGGCGATGAGCTGCGAATTCGCCGCCTGGCCGGAGAGTTCGAAATCACGGGGATCGAGTCGGGCGAGTTCCTGGCCGCGCTGAACGCGATGGCCGGTCTCGACCCGGCGAGAGACGATCTTGCCGTTGACGCGGAAGCCCAGGCCGGATTCCACACGCGCGCGGACCTCGCCGGCGAGTTCGGTGGTAAAGGCGCCGGCGCCTTCACCCACCGTCATCAGTTTGACGGGGCGCAGTGGCGCGGCGGCGGGTTCCTCGCGGCTGCAGGCAGCCAGCGTCAGGGCGCATGCGGTGAGGAGCAGGGCTTGGGGAGTTGTCCGCTTCATGGGCTGTTGTCTTTTTCTCTTTGTCGTTAGCGGGCCGGCGCTGGCCAGAGGCGGAGGGAAGGACGGTCTCGTGCCTCTTGATCTATTTTTTGGTCGAATGGCCAATAGGAGCAGCACTCATGATTGATGTCACCCCCTTGTCGGGGAGTGGCTGTCTCTTTTTGTGACCATATAGTCTTGCTCCTGGGCAGATCTACCTGTGGTGCGTTCGGGCCTGGGCGGGAGATGAATCCGTTCCTTGTTGTCTGCCGCATGGTGCCGGCGTCGCTTCTCCACACGAGCCGAAACAGGAAGGACAGACGTTGAAGGGCGCGGTGCTGCGTGTACGTCCCAGGGCAATGACGGTAGCCGTCATCCTGGCCAGCCTATTGCCAATCCTCTGGGGCGGGGGAACGGGCTCTGAGGTGATGAGCCGGATTGCGGCGCCCATGCTCGGCGGCATGATGACAGCGCCATTGCTCTTGCTGTTCGTGATTCCGGCTGCCTACCGGCTCATTTTGCTGTGGCGAAGCGGCCACGGAAGGGCGAACGAGGGGAAATATGGGCAAGGGGGCGTATCTGGCTCGTAGCCACATATGCCCCCTGCCTGAGAGGGCAAGACTGGGAATTGCGGTGCCTCCGAAAGTACAAAGCCTGCACTCAGGGGGCTATTGTCTGTTACATCGTCAGCGGTCCTTGCTGAGCCACAATCCATCGGTGATCGGGCAGGAAACGACAGGGCGGCGTGTCGCGGATGCTCTAAGCTACCCGGTGTAAATAGGGGCGTTCCTTATGCCGTCTGCTTGATAGGAATGACGGCTGCGCCAGTCCTTAATCCATCAAGGTAATCTGCCCAAGCCTGCATCATCTTTCTGCGAGCCTCCAGATGCTTGGTGCGGTTATAGGCACGCCCATGCATGTCTTTTACCTGGTGGGCCAGCTGTTGCTCGATATGTTCAATCGGAAAGCACAGCACCTCATCCAGTATGGTGCGTGCCATGGCCCTGAAGCCGTGCCCGCACATCTGTTCGGACGTATAGCCCATGCGCCTTAAGGCACCATTAATGGTGTTCTCGGACATGCACTTCTTCATGTTGGTGAGATTGGGGAACAGGAAGGGGCCTGACCCGGTCACTGCATGCAGCTCACGCAGGATCTGTAGGGCTTGGCTACATAAAGGCACAATGTGGGCGAGCTCCGTCTGATTTCGGGTCTTGGGAGGGGTGTACCGCCATTCAGCAGCGTCTAAATCAATATCTGCCCATAGGGCCGCCCGCAGCTCACCCGGTCGAATGAAGACCAGGGGAGCCAGCTTCAAGGCACATTGCGTGGTGACGTATCCCCGGTAGTCGTGAATATCCCTTAATAGCTGTGCCACCAAGGCTGGCTCAGTCAGGGCAGCCCGCACCTTGGGCTGATAGGGGGCGAGGGCGCCTCGCAGATCGACTGTGGGGTCTCGTTCCAAGCGGCCGGTGGCGACGGCATACCGGAAGACTTGAGAGCACTTGGCCTTGATGCGGTGGGCGGTCTCATGGTGCGACTTATCTTCCTGCTCACGGCAAACCGCCAACACCATGGGTGGGGTGATCCTGGTGATGGGCCGATCACCAAAAGCGACAAAGGCAAATCCCAGCAGGTAGTTGTTCTTGCTGGCGGTTGATGTCGACTTGGCCGGATGCCGTTTCATCCATTCCTCGGCGACAGCCCTGAAGGTGGTCGCATTTTCGATCTTTGCGACGACCTTGGCTTCCTTCCTCTTTTCACTCGGGTCGATGCCTTGGGCGACCAGCTTGCGGGCCTCATCTCTCGCTTGCTTTGCATCGGCGAGTCCGATGTCAGGGTAGACGCCCAAAGATAACATCTTGGCCTTTCCGAGATGGCGGTAGCGGAAGCGCCACCATTTGGAGCCATTGGGATTAATAAGCAGGATAAGCCCTTCGCCGATGGCGATTGAATAGGGTTTCTCCTCGGGCTTTGCCGACTCGATGGTGCGTGCGCTGATGGTTTTCTGCATGGCTGACCAGCCTGTGAGTAACTTTGACCAAGCCTCATCTGACTAGAGACTGAAACTTACTCACCAAGTTACTCACACAGGAGCTGGATTGCAACGGGATGCTTTGGACGCCATTGGACGAGAAGCCCCGGCTTTACTGGGTTTCATAGCGCCTTTCTGGACTTTACTGGATGCTGACGGAGGCTTAAATGGTGCCCGGGACGGGGGTCGAACCCGTACGGCCGTGAGGCCGAGGGATTTTAAGTCCCTTGTGTCTACCAATTTCACCACCCGGGCGGATGGCGCTGTGGCGGGGTGCCGGGATGCGGCGGGCGACGCGGGGAGAAGATGGAGGCTGGGGTCGGAATTGAACCGGCGTACGCGGAGTTGCAGTCCGCTGCATAACCACTCTGCCACCCAGCCATGGGGGCAACTGCGGGAGGCGCGCATCATATCGGCGACCCCCGGGAGCGTCAACAACGCCGCGTCCGGGGCGGCGGCGGCGCCGAACGGAGCGTGTCGCGGTGCCCGCCGCGCACCCGCGGGGGGAGGGGACGGAAGGCGGTCGCGCGCAGCGGAATCCCGCTCCGCGGCGGGCTCGCCGCCCGTCTGCTGACGGGTGGAGCGCGACTGCGCGGGCCTGAGGCTTGAGGGTCGCGGGTTTTCGGCATACGTTTACGGCAAAGGTATGACCAGCCTTTAAATTTGTTGCTCAACTCCTTGTATAAAAAGACATCATCACCAGGTGGACCGGTACCGGCTCCGGCGCCTGGCAGGGGCCATTCCGCATGTCCTGGTTCAGCAATCTGTCCATCCGCGTCAAGATCCTGAGCATCACCCTGCTCACCTTGCTGGGGTTCCTGGGTTACCTCGGCATCACGTTCTACGCGAACCACCGCATCGCCTCCCACCTGGAGAACATCCAGACCCAGGACATGCCCGCGCTGCAGCGCATCAACGCGCACACCGTCGACCTGGTGAACCTGCGCGAGAGCTATGCCGCCGCGATCACGGACCGCGACGAGCTGGTGCTGTCGCAGGCGGAGGAGTCCGCGGCGCAGATCGAGAAGAGCCTGGCCGCCAGCGCGGCGGACGCCACCGAGGCGCGGCAGTCGCAGCAGCAGCTGCTCACCGCCTTCCGCGCCTGGAACGACTACGCGGACAAGCTCGCCAAGGAGATGGTGGCGGGCACGGTGCCGCAGGAGCAGGCGCCGGAACGCCTGCGCGAGGTGGCGCGGCTGCAGCAGGAATTCGACAACCAGCTCACGGCCACCAAGAAGGCGGTTTACGACAGCTTCTCCGACAAGATCGGCAAGGTGCGCGCCAGCAACGAGGACGTCTGGAAGTTCGGCCTGGCGCTGGGAAGCCTGCTGGCCGTGATCGCCCTCGGCATCAGCCTGTTCGTCACCAACCGCTCCATCCTCGGACCGCTCAACCATGCCGTGGACGCCGCCAACAAGATCGCCGAGGGGGACTGGAGCATCTCCATCGTCAACGCCGCCCGCGACGAGCTGGGCGGCATGCTGCAGTCCATCCAGAAGATGCGCGACCGGCTGAAGTCGCGCTATGACGAGGACCGCCGCGCCGAGCGCATCAAGACCACCGTGGCCGAGCTCGGCAACCGCATGCGCGGCGACATGGCCATGGAGCAGCTGGCCGAGAACATCCTGAACTTCCTGGTGCCCGCGCTGCGCGGCCAGGTCGGCCTGTTCTACCTGCCGGACGGCGAGGAGCTGGTGCTCTCGGGCACTTACGCCTACACCTTCCGCAAGAACAACAGCAACCGCGTCAAGCTGGGCGAGGGCCTGGTGGGCCAGGCGGCCCTGGAAAAGAAGCAGATCGTGCTGGCCCGGGTGCCGGACGACTACCTGGTGGTCAGCTCCGGCCTCGGCGAGGCGCCGCCGCGCCACATCGTGGTCACGCCCATCCTGCACGAGGGCGAGCTGCGCGGCCTGCTCGAGATCGGCAGCCTGGGCGAGATGGGGGGCGAGGAACTCGAGATCCTGCAGCAGAGCGTGGAGCACATCGCGGTGGCGGTGAGCTCCGCGCTGTCGCGCAAGCAGCTGTCGATCATGCTGAACCAGACCCAGCAGCAGGCCGACCTGCTCAAGAAGCAGCAGGACGACATGGTCGCCATCAACCGCGACCTGGAAGAACAGGCCATGGCCCTGTCGGCCTCGGAGCTGCGCCTGCAGCAGCAGCAGGACGAGCTCAAGAAGGCCAACGAGGAGCTGGAAGAGCAGGCGCAGGCCCTGCGCGCCTCCGAGGAATCCCTGCAGGCGCAGCAGGAAGAGCTGCGCGTGATCAACGAGGAGCTGGAGGCGCAGGCGCGCCTGCTGGCCGACCAGCGCAACGAGCTGATCGAGAAGAACGAGGCGCTGAAGGCCTCGCAGCAGGTGCTGGAGGACAAGACCCGCGCGCTGGAGATGTCCAGCAAGTACAAGTCCGAGTTCCTGTCGACCATGTCGCACGAGCTGCGCACGCCGCTGAACTCCATCCTGATCCTGTCCAACTCGCTGGCCGAGAACAAGCACGGCAACCTCACCGAGAAGCAGATGGAGCACGCCCGCGTGATCCACTCGGCCGGTTCCGACCTGCTGTCGCTGATCAACGACATCCTCGACATCGCCAAGGTGGAAGAGGGGAAGATGCAGCTGGTCATCGAGACCCTGGACGTGCGCGACCTGGCCGACCACTTCCGCCGCAACTTCGAGCACGTGGCCCAGCACCGCGGCCTCGAGCTGCATGTGGACGTGGCGCCGGACACCCCCGCCACCTTCTTCAGCGACCGCCAGCGCCTGGAGCAGGTGCTGCGCAACTTCTTCTCCAACGCGCTCAAGTTCACCCACCAGGGCAGCGTGTCGCTGAACATCAGCCGCGCGCCGGCGGACATCACGTTCAACAAGATCAAGCCCGAGGGCGGTCCGGTCATCGCCTTCGCCGTCAAGGACACCGGCATCGGCGTGCCCAAGGACAAGCAGGAGCTCATCTTCGAGGCCTTCCAGCAGGCCGACGGCACCACCAGCCGCAAGTACGGCGGCACCGGCCTCGGCCTGACCATCTCGCGCGAGTTCTCGCACCTGCTTGGCGGCGAGGTGCACCTGCACAGCGAGGGGGAGGGCAAGGGCTCGACCTTCATCCTCTACCTGCCGGTGGGCGCGCCGTCCGCGGCCATGGAGACGTCCACCGAGGCGCTGCCGCTGGACGTGCCGGTCGACATGCCGGTGGCGGCGTCCGCCCCGCGCGCGCCGGGCGAGCACAAGACCCTCATCATCATCGAGGACGACGAGACCTTCGCCGAGGTGCTGGCGGAGCTGGCGCAGGAATACGGCTTCCGCTCCATCGTCGCCCACGACGGCGAGCGCGGCATCGAGATGGTCAAGCAGACGCGTCCCGACGCGGTGATCCTGGACATCGGCCTGCCCGGCATCGATGGCTGGGGCGTGCTGGAGACGCTCAAGAACGACGAGCGCACCCGCGACATCCCGGTGCACTGCTTCTCCGGCCACGACGAGCAGCAGAAGGCCATGACGCTGGGAGCCATCGCCTACTACAAGAAGCCCGCCACGCTGGACCAGATCAAGGAGGCCTTCGGCCGCATCGAGGCGCGCACCCAGAATGGCGTGCGCCGCCTGCTGGTGGTCGAGGACAACTCGGTGCAGCACAGCGCCATCCATGCCCTGTTCGAGGAGGCGCAGGTCGACGTGACCGTGTGCACCACCGGCCAGGAGGCGCTGGACAACCTCAGGCGCGAAACCTTCGACTGCCTGGTGCTGGACCTGTCGCTGCCGGACATCGACGGCTATTCGCTGCTGGAGATGATCCACGACGACGAGAGCTACCCCAAGATCCCGGTCATCGTGTACACCGCGCGCGACCTGACCCGCGAGCAGGAAGCCAAGCTGCGCAAGTACGCCGACCGCATCATCCTGAAGACGGACCAGTCCGCCGACCGCCTGCTGTCCGAGGCCTCGCTGTTCCTGCATTGGGTGGACAGCAAGGAACCCTCGGGCAAGTCCGCCGATTCCGCCAACCACCGCGACGACCTGTTCCAGGGCAAGAAGGTGCTGCTGGTGGACGACGACATGCGCAACATCTATGCGCTCTCGGCCAGCCTGGAGGAGTGGGGCTGCGAGATCGAGATCGCCAACAATGGCCTGGAAAGCCTGGAGGCGCTGGACCGCAATCCCGAGGTCGACATCGTCCTCATGGACATCATGATGCCGGAGATGGACGGCTACGAGGCCATGAAGCGCATCCGCGAGCAGGACCGCTTCAAGAAGCTGCCCATCCTGGCCCTGACCGCCAAGGCCATGCGCGACGACCGCGCCAAGTGCATCGAGGCGGGGGCCAATGACTACATTTCCAAGCCGATCAACACCGAGAAGCTGCAGTCGCTGATGCGTGTATGGCTACAAAAGAACTGACGGCGGACGCCCTCGACCCCAGTCCGGAGGACATCGAGCTGCAGCTGCTGCTGGAGGCGATCTTCCAGCGCTACGGCTACGACTTCCGGTCCTACAGCCGTGCCTCCCTGCGCCGGCGGGTCGAGCAGCACCTGCTGATCGCCCGCTACAAGCATATCGGGGAGCTGATCCACGCCATCCTGCACAGCGGGGAGGCGTTCGGGGCACTGCTGTCGTTCCTGACCATCAACGTGACGGAGATGTTCCGGGACCCGGACTTCTACCAGGCCTTCCGCGAGAAGATCGTCCCGGTGCTGCGCACCCACCCCTTCATCAAGATCTGGCATGCCGGCTGCGCCACCGGGGAGGAGATCTACTCCATGGCCATCCTCCTGGAGGAGGAAGGCCTGTACGACCGCTGCCAGATCTATGCCACGGACATTGACAAGGAAGTGCTGGAAAAAGCCCGGAAGGGCATCTTTTCGGTGGCGGATCTCCGCAAATACACCGAAAATTACCTCAGGGCCGGCGGCCGGGCGTCCCTCTCGGACTACTACACCGCCAAGTACGACAACGTGATCATGGAGCCCCGGCTCAAGAAAAACGTGATTTTTGCGGACCATGACCTGGCAACCGACCAGGTCTTTGGTGAAATGCAGGTCATCTTTTGCCGGAACGTGATCATCTATTTCAACCGTGAACTCCAGAACCGGGTCTTCCAGCTGTTCCACGACAGCCTGGACATCGGAGGAACCCTGTGCCTGGGCAGCAAGGAAAGCCTGCGATTCGCTTCCTGCGCGGACCAGTTCGACGTGATCGACAAGGCGCAGCGCATTTACCGGAAGCGCATGTGACGGCAACCCCTGACAGGGTGGCTAGTGAGGTGTGAGTGTGAGTAAAGACCAATACATCCTGCTGGTGGACGACCAGCCCGCGAACCTGGTGGCCCTGGAGGCCATCCTCGAGGACGTCGACTGCAACCTGCTCAAGGCCACGAGCGGCAACGAGGCGCTGGCGCTGCTGATGAAGAACGACGTCGCCCTGGTGCTGCTGGACGTGCAGATGCCGGGCATGGACGGCTTCGAGGTCGCCGAGCTGATGCGCAAGAGCAACAAGACCAAGATGGTGCCCATCATCTTCGTCACCGCCATCAGCAAGGAAGCCAAGTACGTGTCGCGCGGCTACGGGGTCGGCGCCATCGACTACATGTTCAAGCCCCTGAACCCCGAGATCCTGGTGCACAAGGCCCAGTTCTTCCTCGAGCTGGACGCCCAGAAGCGCCGCCTCGAGGACAAGCTGCGCAAGAGTCAGGAGTCGCGCGAGGCCTTCCACAAGGCCATGGGCAGCGAGCCGCCCAAGCTGGGCTGAGGGAGGAGGGCGCATGGCACGCCGGCGTCCCGCCCCGAGCAAGCCGCTGGCCTATGACGTGCTGGCCGTCGGCGCCTCGTGGGGCGGCGTGGACATGCTGATGCGCCTGGTGCGGGACCTGCCGGCGGACTGGACCCTGCCGGTGGTGATCGTGCAACACCAGCATCCGAACTCGGGCAACGCCCTGGAACGGATCCTGTCCAAGGTCACGCGCCTGCCGGTGCGCGACGTGGAAGACAAGGACCCGATGGCCCCCGGGCACGTCTACATCGCCCCGGCCAATTACCACCTCCTCATTGAGGATGACGGCACTTTCAGCCTCAGTATCGAGGCGCCGGTCAAGTTCTGCCGGCCGGCAGTCGATGTAACCTTCGGCTGCGTGGCCCGGGTTTTCGGGAAGCGCGCCATCAGCCTGGTCCTCACGGGGGCCAACGATGACGGCGCGGAAGGAACAAGAATGATACGGGCGGCGGGCGGCCATACGCTTGCCCAGTCGCCCTCGAGCGCCGAGGCGCGGGCCATGCCAGAGGCCGCGATCGCCACGGGCGCCGTTGACATGGTGCTGGAGCCGGGGGAAATCGTTCCCCATCTCCGCCACCTTTTGGGTAATGGAATCGGTGATGCAGAGCATTCTTCTCGTTGATGATCGCAACGAAAACCTGACCGCGCTCGAGACCCTGCTCGAGCGCCCGGACGTGCAGCTGCTCACGGCCGACAACGGCAACGACGCGCTCAAGCTGCTGCTGCGCCACGAGGTGGCGCTGGTGCTGCTGGACGTGAACATGCCGGGCATGAACGGCTTCGAGATGGCCGAGCTCATGCGCCGCAACAAGAAGACGCAGACCATCCCCATCATCTTCGTGACCGCGAACGGCGACAAGCGCCAGGTGTTCCGCGGCTACGAGGTGGGCGCGGTGGACTTCCTGGCCAAGCCCATCGAGCGCGAGGTGCTGCTGTCCAAGGTGAACGTGTTCCTGGAGCTGGACCAGCAGCGCCGCGCGCTGGAGGCGCAGCTGCTGCAGATCCAGGAGCTGAAGAAGCAGAACGAGCAGCTGCTGGAGGCGCTGGGCGACGGCGTGGTCGCGGTGGACGCCCGCGGCGAGGTCACCTTCGTGAATCCTGCCATGAAGCTGCTGTTCGGCATCGAGCCCGCGCACATCAGCGGCAAGCCCGTCGTGGAGATGATGTTCCAGGGCGCCGACGCGGCGCGGATGCCTTGGTCCGCGACCGAGGTGATGCAGGCCACCAGCAAGGGCGAGCGCCTGCAGCGCGACGCCGGCTACTTCGTGAGGAGCGGCGAGCGCATGCTGCCGGCGCTGGTCTCGGCCGCGCCCATTCCCTCCGCGGCGGGCTACGCCGGCGCCGTCATCACCCTGCGCCCGGTGGAAACCGCCAAGCCCGACCTGGCCGAGGAGATTGCGCGCAAGAACCGCAAGCAGACGCGCAAGCGCATCGGCACCGTGCTGCGCCTGTTCGACCGCGCCACCGGCCGGAACCTGGGCCGCCTGGCCAACATCTCGCTGGAGGGCTTCAAGCTCGCCTCGCGCGAGGAAGTCCACGTGGGCAGCCGCCACCTGATCAGCATGGTGCTGCCGGAGACGCTGGCCGGCTCCAACACCCTGAGCTTCGATGCCCAGTGCGTGTGGTGCAAGGCGGCGGAGGACACGCCCGGGGAATACCGCGCCGGCTTCCGTATCATCCGCATCGGCGAGAACGACCTGCGCATCCTCGTCCAGCTGCTCGAGAAATACTGAGCCGCCGCCGACCCCGCGTCCGCCGGGCGCGGTCAGGCCGGGGGAGCGGGCGGCAGCGTACGCACGGACAGGGCCTCGGCGCCCATGCTGAGCGCCATCTGCGGGAAAGGAATCTCGATGCCCTCCCGGTCGAAATGCTCCTTGATGGTCTCCTGCAACTGGTCGCGCATCGACCCGTAGTGTTCCCGCCGCGTCCACACCGAGAACTGCAGGTTGATGGCGGAGTCGCCGAAGTTTTGCAGGATCACCTGCGGCGCCGGCTCGTCCAGCACCAGGGGATTGTCCGCCGCGACCTGCAGCAGCAGGGCGCGCACCCGCTTCACGTCTTCCTTGTAGGCGATTCCCAGCGCCAGGTTCAGCTTGCGGATGGCGAAGCGCGTCAGGTTTACCACTTCGCTCTTGATCAGCTGCTCGTTGGGAATGCGCACATACAGGTTGTCACCGGTAACCAGCTTGATGGACAGCAGGTCGATGGACAGCACCTCGCCCTCGGTCTGGCCGACGCGGATGGTGTCGCCGATGGCGAAGGAGCCCTCGCCGATCAGGAAAAGGCCGCTGATGAGGTTGGAGGCGGAGGTCTGCGAGGCGATGCCGAGGGCCACGGACAGCACGCCGGCGGCCCCCAGCAGCACCGACAGGTGGAAGCCCATCTCGCGCAGCGCGGTGATCACGAACAGGATGAGCAGGCCGTGGTGAATCACCCGCCGCCAGACGCTGAGCTGGTGGGTGGACAGCCGCGGCGCCATGGAGCGCTCGAACACGCGCGCCGCGATGCTGGCCACGAGCAGGCCGACCAGGATCAGCACGACGCCGGTGACGAGGTCGCCGAGGCGCTCGGGGTGCAGCAGCTTCTCGAGGGCGAAGGACGAGGAGGGGGCGGACTGTGCCATGGCGGACCTCAGTCGAAGAAGTTGTCGAAAACGCGGATGAGGGCGTGCTCGTCGGAGCCGCGGCGCGCAGGCGTGAGCGGCTCCACATGGCCGGCGCGGGTGCTGATGCCGGACTCGATCTGCACCTGCAGCGAGGCGCTGTGCGCCGGGCGCGTGATGGTCAGCGCCGGCGTCCACAGGCGGCCCGACTCGGCGCCGAAGAGGGGCAGGTGCGGGGCCGGGATGTTGATGCGCTCGATGGGCAGGGCGGTGGCGCCGCTGTTGCGCACGTGCACGGGCGTGACCGCGCGGAAGGGGCGGGGCTGCAGCTGGTCGAGGTTGGTGACGCCGTTGACGCGGGTGGCGTAGCAGAGCTGGCCGCGCACCGGGCCCGGGCCGAACCAGGTGTCGCGCGGGATCACCACCGGCACGTCCAGCAGCGGCTCGTCGACGCCCTCGGCCCAGGCCGCGACCCACAGGGGCGTGCTGACGAAGAAGGTGGTTTCCTGCCCGGCCGGCACGAACAGCGGGCTGACCGGGCGCACCACCACCGAGCGGTCGGCCAGGCGCGGCAGCAGGCGCAGGCGGGCCGCGGTCTGCCGGAACACGTGGCGGATGAGGCGGGCGCCGGGGGCGGCCGCCAGCGGGGCGCCGTCACGGCGCTGCCAGGCGTGGTTGTCCTCGGATTGCGCGGGGGTGCGCTCGAGGCGGAACTGCCACTCGTGGGGCTGGCGGGTGACTTCCAGCAGGAGGCCGGCCATGTCCCAGGCGCGGGCCTGGCCGGTGGTGAAATCCTGCGGGCCCCACCAGACGGGTTGCCGGTAGTCCATGGATATCCTGATTCGCTCGCGGAGGGCGCGCCCCCGGGTGGCGCCGGTCCGGTGGCGGGCCGGCGGGACGCGGGGGCGGCAGGGCATTATGCCGCAGCTCGCGGCCGTCGACCCGTATAAAATCCATACAGTGCCCGCATTGAGGGCCCCTGCGCGCATCCAGTAGACTCGCGGGACTTTCCGGGGAACAGCGTACCCATGGACACATTACTAGAAGAAAACGCCGCCGCTCCCGCCGCCCCCGTGGCACCGCGACGCTTTCCCTATGCCTTCGCCAAGCGCCACGGCGTCCTCCTCGACCGCGTCGAGGACGGCCAGGCCCATCTCTTCCATCGCCCCGGGCTGCGCCTGGCCTCCCTGGCCGAGGCGCGGCGCCTGGCCGGTCTGCCGCTGACCTTCGAGGAGGTCACGCCCGAGGTCTTCAGCAACCTCCTGGCGCGCGCCTACCAGACCGACTCCAGCGAGTCCATGCAGATGGTCGAGGGCCTGGGCGACGAGATGGACCTGGCCAGCCTCGCCGAGCTCGTGCCCGAGGCCGAGGACCTCATGGAGCAGGAGGACGATGCCCCCATCATCCGCCTGATCAACGCGCTGCTGACGGAGGCCATCCGCGAGAGCGCCTCCGACATCCACATCGAAACCTACGAGAAGCGCCTGTCGGTGCGCCTGCGCGTGGACGGCGTGCTGCGCGAGATCGTGCAGCCCAAGCGCGAGCTGGCGCCGCTGCTGGTGTCGCGCATCAAGGTCATGGCGCGCCTGGACATTGCCGAGAAGCGCGTGCCGCAGGACGGCCGCATCTCGCTGCGCCTGGCCGGGCGCGAGGTTGACGTGCGCGTGTCCACCATGCCCTCCAGCAACGGCGAGCGCGTGGTGCTGCGCCTGCTCGACAAGCAGTCGAGCAAGCTCGACCTGTCGCACCTCGGCATGTCGGCGCACGACCACGCCGAGCTCAGCGCGCTCATCAACAAGCCGCACGGCATCATCCTCGTCACCGGCCCCACCGGCTCGGGCAAGACCACCACGCTGTACGCGGGGCTGACCGAGCTCAACGACAAGTCGCGCAACATCCTCACCGTCGAGGATCCCATCGAGTACCAGCTCGACGGCATCGGCCAGACCCAGGTCAACAGCAAGGTCGACATGACCTTCGCGCGCGGCCTGCGCGCCATCCTGCGTCAGGACCCCGACGTGGTGATGGTGGGCGAGATCCGCGACCTCGAGACCGCCGAGATCGCGGTGCAGGCGTCGCTGACCGGCCACCTGGTGCTGTCCACGCTGCACACCAATTCCGCCGTGGGCGCCGTGACGCGCCTGCACGACATGGGCATCGAGCCCTTCCTGCTGTCGTCGTCGCTGCTGGGCGTGCTGGCGCAGCGCCTGGTGCGCGTACTCTGCAAGGAATGCCGCGAGCCCTATGTCGCCGACGCCTACGCCTGCGCCGTGCTGGGGGTGGATCCGGCCACGCCGCCCACGGTCTACAAGGCCCGCGGCTGCGTGCATTGCAACGGCCTCGGCTACCGCGGCCGCACCGGCATCTACGAGCTCATCGTCATCGACGAGGAGATGCGTCGCCTGATCCACAACCATGCCGGCGAGCACGAGCTGGAGGCGCATGCGCGCCGCAGCAGCACCAGCCTGCGGCAGGACGGCACGCGGCGCGTGCTGGACGGCGTCACCACCCTGGAAGAGGTCCTGCGCGTCAGCCGCGAGGGTTGAGGCGCGGACCACGGGGCAGGGAGAGAGTGAATGCCGGCATTTGAATACGTTTCCGTCGATGGCGAGGGCCGCAAGCAAAAAGGCGTGCTCGAGGCCGACAGCGCGCGCCAGGTGCGGCAGCAGCTGCGCGACAAGGGCTGGCTGCCGGTGTCGGTGGCGCCCGCCGCCGGCGAGCACAAGGCCGCCGCCGCGGGCCCGGGCCTGTTCCGCCGCGGCATGAGCGCCTGGGAGCTCGCGCTCATCACGCGCCAGCTCGCCACCCTCATCGCCGCCGGCATCCCCGTCGAGGAGTGCCTGCGCGCGGTGTCGCGCCAGACCGAGCGCCCCGCGCTGCAGAGCCTGCTGCTGGCGGTGCGCGCCCGCGTCATCGAAGGCTACACGCTGGCCCAGGCGCTGTCGGAATTCCCCCAGGCCTTTCCCGACCTCTACCGCGCCACGGTGTCGGCGGGCGAGCGCTCCGGCCATCTCGACCTGGTGCTGAACCAGCTCGCCGACTACACCGAGGCGCGCTACGACCTGCAGAAGAAGATCCAGGGCGCGCTGATCTACCCCATCATCCTCACCGTGCTGGCGACCGCCATCGTCATGGGCCTGCTGACCTATGTGGTGCCGGACATCGTCAAGGTGTTCCAGAGCTCGCGCCAGGAGCTGCCGCTGCTGACGCGCGGGCTGATCGCCACCAGCCATGCCGCGCGCGTGCTCGGTCCCTGGCTGCTGCTGGGCCTGGTGGTGGCGGGTTTCGCGCTGCGCCCCATGCTTCGCAAGGAGGAGACGCGCTACAAGCTGCACCGCCTGCAGCTGCGCCTGCCGCTGGTGGGCCGCCTGGTGCGCGGCGCCAACGCCACCCGCTTCGCCAGCACCCTCAGCATCCTGACGCGCAGCAGCGTGCCCCTGGTGGACGCCCTGCGCATCGCCGCCGAGGTCAGCTCCAACCTGCTGATCCGCGACGCCATCCGGCAGGCCGCGGTGAAGCTGACGGAAGGGGGCAGCCTGTCGCGGTCGCTGGAGGAAAGCGGCTACTTCCCGCCCATGATGATGCAGATGATCGCCAGCGGCGAGCAGAGCGGGGAGCTGGACCAGATGCTCTCCCGCGCCGCGGTGATGCAGGAAAAGGAGCTGTCCAGCCTGATCACCACCCTGGTGGGCCTGTTCGAGCCCATGATGCTGCTGATGATGGCGGGCGTGGTGCTGGTCATCGTGCTGGCGATCATGCTGCCCATATTGTCCATGAACAACCTGGTCCAGTGAGGCGCCGGCGCGTCCGCACTGGTGACCGGGGCGGGGAGGTAGCGTCCCCGGCCTTTTGGTAGAGTGTCGTTTTCGCCTGTTCCCGCGTTATCGAGGTTTCCCTTGAAGATGAACAACCGCATTCGCCGCCAGGGCGGCTTCACCCTGATCGAAGTGATGGTCGTGGTCGCCATCCTGGGCATCCTGGCCACCATCGTCATGACCAACGTGATCGGCAAGGACGACCAGGCCCGCGTCACCACCACCCGGGCCAGCCTGTCGGCCGTGGCCAAGTCCCTGGACATGTACAAGCTGGACAACCACAAGTACCCCACCACCGACGAGGGCCTCAACGCCCTGGTCGAGAAGCCGGCCTCCGCCAAGACCTGGCCGGACGGCGGCTACCTCTCGCGCCTGCCCGAGGACCCGTGGGGCAATCCCTTCCAGTACGTCTACCCCGGCAGCAGCGGGCGCAAGTACGACCTCTACAGCCTGGGCGCCGACGGCGCCGAGGGCGGCGAGGGCTACGACGCCGACATCTACTACCAGTAAGCCCGCATGAGCGTGCCGCGCCCCCGTGCCCATCGCTCCAGCCGCGGCTTCACGCTGCTGGAGGTGCTGATGGTCGTGCTGCTGGTGGGCATCATCAGCAGCGTGGTGGTGATGAGCGTGAACACCAGCGGGCCCGAGCGCGCGCTGCCCGAGGAGTCGCAGCGCCTCGCGGCGCTGCTGGAGCAGGCCGCCAACGAGGCGGTGATGCGGAACCAGGAGTACGGCCTGCGCGTGACGGGACAGGGCTATGTCTTCCTGTGCCTGGACGAGGCGAAGCAGCGCTGGACCGGCTGCGCCGACGACATCTTCCGCGAGCGCGAGCTGCCCGAGGGCCTGGAGCTGCGCATCCTGCGCCCGGGCCGCATCAAGGAGCTGCCCGCCATGGCCGCGGAGCGCGAGCGCGAGGCCGGCACCGCGGCGCGGCAACGCCAGGAGGAGGAGGGCGGCGACGGCGCGCGCCTGACCCCCGACCTGTTCCTGCTGTCCAGCGGCGAGAGCAGCGGCGCCAGCCTCGAGATCCGCGTCACCGAGGATCCCTCCGCGCGCAGCGAGGTGAGCATCGACGAGGTGGGCCGCGTCAGCCTGGACGGCAAGGGTGGCGGACGGCCCGTGGCGGGAGGCGACCGTGGCGGCCAGTCCTGAGGCGCGCGGCTTCACGCTGCTGGAGGTGCTGGTCGCCACCGCCATCTTCGCGATCGCGGCCCTGGGCCTGCTCAATGCGCAGCAGACGCAGATCCGCACCGACCAGCACCTGGACACCAAGACCATGGCGCACTGGGTGGCGCTGAACCAGCTCGCCGACCTGCGCCTCAACAAGGTGTTTCCCGACATCGGCGAGGTCAAGTCGGAGACGCGCATGGCCGGGCGCGAGTGGCAGGTGGTCACCCGGGCCCAGTCCACGCCCACCGCCAATGTGCGCCTGCTCATCATCTCCGTGGCCGAAAAGCCGCGTGACTTTGGCGCCACCGCCACGCCGGTGACGCAGGTCACGGGTTTCATTTCGCGCCCCCAGGGCAATGCCAATGCCAGTCCCTCGCCCTGAGCCGCAGCGCGGCTTCACGCTGCTGGAGCTGCTGGTGGCCATCGCCATCCTGGCGCTGGTGGCAGTGGGCTCCTATGAGCTCCTGTTCAGCACCATCGCGACGCGCGACCAGGCGCAGGCCCGCGAGCGCGACCTGCGCGCGCTGCAGCGGGCCCAGATGCTGCTGCAGCGCGACCTGCTGCAGACGGTGCAGCGGCCGGTGCGAGACGAATTCGGCGACCTGCAGGCCGGTTTCGTGGTGCCGCGGGAGAACAGCATGGAATTCACCCGCGCCGGCTGGCGCAATCCGCTGCAGGAGCCGCGCAGCGAGCTGGTGCGCGTGCGCTGGCAGGTGCTGGACGGCAAGCTCGTGCGCGAGCACTGGCCGGTGCTGGACCGGGCCCGCACCACCGCGCCGGTGCAGACGGTGATGCTGGACAAGGTCAGCGACTTCCGCCTCCAGGTGCGCGGCAACGGGACCTGGGGGCCGACCTGGCCGCCGCTGGGGCAGGCCCAGGGCCAGTCGGCACCGCGGCGCCAGCCCCTACCGGAGGCGGTGGAGGTGACGTTCACGCTCGCCCCCTGGGGTGAGATCCGGCGCGTGTTCATCCTGCCCGAGGAGAGTGGCGATGCGTCCGCGCCGCCAGGCTGAGTCGCGGCGCCAGGGCGGCGTCGCGCTGATCACGGTGCTGGTGGTGGTCGCCATCGCCACGGTGCTGTGCGTGGGCATGCTGCGTTCGCAGCAGCTGGCGCTGGAACACGCCGCCGGCCTGTTCCAGCAGGACCAGGCCTGGCAGTACACGCAGGGCGCCGAGGAGTTCGTGCGCGACCTGCTGGCCGAGGACCTGAAGAGCGACAAGCGCCGCAGCCGCGAGGCGGACCACCCGGGCGAGACCTGGGCCAAGCCCTTCCCGCCGTTCCCGGTGGAGGGTGGCATGGTGCGCGCGCGCGTGGAGGACCTGCAGGGCCGCTTCAACCTCAACCGCCTGGGCGCCGACCCCGAGGGCACCGGCCCGGCCAGCGTCATCTTCCGCCAGCTGCTCAAGAACCTGGGCCTGCCGGACAACCTGGGACCGGCGCTCGGCGACTGGATCGACGAGGACAACGAG
This sequence comes from Moraxellaceae bacterium, assembly GCA_036275595.1. Classification (GTDB taxonomy): domain Bacteria; phylum Pseudomonadota; class Gammaproteobacteria; order Pseudomonadales; family Moraxellaceae; genus UBA2031. The sequence goes on along the minus strand of DASUDN010000101.1, from coordinate 3,935 downwards.
CCGCGGGCGCTGGACGGCGCCGAAGAGGACTACTACTCCCGCCTGGACCCGCCCTACCGCGTCGCCAACCAGCCGCTGGCCGACGTGTCGGAGCTGCTGCTGGTCAAGGGCTTCACGCCGGCGGTGGTGGCGCGCCTGCGTCCCTTCGTCTGCGCGCTGCCGGCCGATGCCGGGATCAACATCAACACGGCTCCGCCGGACGTGCTGGCGGCGCTGCTGCCCACCCTCACCAGCCGCACCGCCACCGAGCTCTTCAACCAGCGCCCCGCGCAGGGCTACGCGACCACCGACGAATTCCTGGCGCAACCGGCCTTCAACGGGGTGCCCACCGCGGAAAAGAACCGCCTGCGCGAGCAGATCGGCGTACGCAGCCAGTATTTCCAGCTAGTGGCCGATGCCGAGATCGGCGGCCGCCACAGTATCCTGCACGCCGTGATGAAGCGGGATGATTCCGGTACACTGCGGGTCATCGCCCGCGACTTCAGCCGCAAGGTGGTCGAGGCCGCCGGCGCCAGACAAGAAAAAAACGCCCAGGAAGCCGCTTCCCCGGACCAGGAACGCCCCCGATGAACCTTCTGTACCTGCACCTGCCCGATCCGGCCGGGCCCGCCCGGGCCTGGTGGCACAGCGAGGCCGGCCTGGCCGACCTGGGCACGGGCGAACCCGCGCAGTTCGCGCAGCAGCATCCGGGCAGCCCCTGCGTGGTGTTCCTGCCGTCTGCGCAATGCCTGTTCACCACCGTCGCCGTCACCGCCCGCCAGCTGCGGCAGGCCGGCGCGTCGCTGGCCTGGCTGGTCGAGGACCAGGCGGGCGAGGACGCCGAATCGCTGCACGTGGTCGCGGGTACCACCGAGGGTGACAGCACGCCGCTGTTCGCCATGTCCCGCGCGCTGCTGCAGGACTGGCTGGAGCGACTGCGGAGCGCCGGCCTGCACCTGCTCGCCGTGGTGCCCGACCTGTTCCTGCTGCCGCGCGACGACAGCGACTGGCAGCTCCTGCCCCAGGGCGAGCGTGTCTACCTGCGCACGGGCGCGAGCACCGGCGCGGTGCTCGAGGCCGACGCCACCGAGCTGTTGCTGGACGCCGCGCTGCTGGAGCGGGGCGCCGCCCCGCCCCCCGTCATCAGCCTGTCCGCCGGGGCGCCCGAGGCCTGGACACGGGTCGAGGCCTGGGCCGATGCCCATCCCGGCGTGAGCTGCCGCCTCTCGGAGGGCCTGACGCCGGCCGCAGGCATCGCCGCGGTGGCGGACTGGTCGCGGCATCCGGCCAACCTGCTGCAGGGCGAGTTCGCGGCGCGCGCCAACCTCGCGGTGCCGGCCTCCCTGCGCTGGGCCGCCGTGTTCCTCGCCGCCGCCTTCGCGCTGCAGTTGCTGAGCGAATGGCTGCACTATGGTTTCTACCGCTACCAGGCCAGCAAGGTGGCGGCGCAGGTGGTGGGGCGCTACCGCGACCTCTATCCGGGCGAGCGCCTTCCGGCGCAGCCGGCAGCGGCCTTCCAGGACGTGCAGAAGCGCCTGCGCGGCAAGCGCAACGAGGACCAGGGCGGCGCCGACGTGCTGCCGGCGCTCACGCGGGTGGCGCAGGCGCTGCAGGGCTCCGGGCTCAGCACGCAGCGCGTGGACATCCTGGGCGGCGTGCTGACGCTGGACGTGGATGCGCGCTCGCTGGGCGAGCTCGACGGCTTCAAGCAGAAACTGGACGGCGCCGGCTTCAGCACCGAGATCGTCTCGGCCAACAACCAGGGCGGCGTGATCCGCGGCCGCCTGCGCGTGGAGGGTGGGGCATGAGTGCCGTCGATTCCCTGCGCCAGTCCTGGCAGGAGGCCGCCGCGCCGCTGCGCCAGCGCTGGGCGCTGCTGGAAGAGCGCGAACAGCGCGCGCTGGGCGTGCTCGCCGTGGCGCTGCTGGTGTTCCTGCTCTGGGGCCTGTGGCTGGCCTCGCACCGCGCCGCCCAGAAGGCGGAGGCGCAGCTCGCCACCACGCGCGGGCTGCTGCGCGAGCTGCAGCAGGCGGCGCCCGCCGGGCCCCTGCCGGGCGGCGGCGGTTCCGTGCTGCGCGTGGCCAGCGACGCCGCGGCGGCGGGCGGGCTCGCGCTCAACCGCATCGAGCCGGAAGGCGAGGGCAAGGTGCGGGTGTGGCTGGAGAAGGCCGACTTCAACGCCGTGGCGCGCTGGCTGGCGACCCTGGCGGCGCAGGGCGTGCGCGTGGAGGAAGCCCAGGTCGAAAAGCAGGCGGAAGGAGGCGTGTCCGCGCGCCTCGCGCTGTCGCGCTGACCCGGCCACGGCCGGCGGCCACCCCATCTCGTGCCGGCATCCGCGGCGACAGCGCTCCGCGACGAGACTGCAGATAAAAAAAGGCGACCCGGAGGTCGCCTTTTTTTATGCCGCGAACATTTACATGTTCGGGTAGTTGGGGCCGCCGCCACCTTCAGGCACCACCCAGTTGATGTTCTGGGACGGGTCCTTGATGTCGCAGGTCTTGCAGTGCACGCAGTTCTGCGCGTTGATCTGGAAGCGCTGCGTGCCGTCGGCGTTCTCCAGCACCTCGTACACGCCGGCCGGGCAGTACAGGCGGGCGGGCTCGCCGTACAGCGGCAGGTTCTTCTTGATGGGCACGTCCGCATTCTTCAGCTGCAGGTGCACCGGCTGCTCTTCCTCGTGGTTGGTGTTGGAGAGGAACACCGAGGAGAGCTTGTCGAAGCTGATCTTGCCATCCGGCTTGGGATAGGTGATCGGCGCCGACTGCGCGGCCAGGTCCAGCGTGGTGTGGTCCGGCGTGTTGTCGTGGATGGTGTAGGGGATCTTGCCGTCGAACCAGTTCTGGTCGATGTAGTTGAAGCCGCCGCCCATGAAAGTGCCCATGCGGTGCATGGCCGGGCCGAAGTTGCGCGACTTGTGCAGCTCCTCATACAGCCAGGAGGCCTTGAACTTGCTGTCGAAGTCGAGCTCGTTGTGGCCTTCCGCGCCGGCCTTGAGGGCCTCGAACACGACCTCGGCGCCGATCATGCCGGACTTCATGGCGGTGTGGCTGCCCTTGATCTTGGAGAAGTTCAGGAAGCCGGCGTCGTCGCCGATGATGAGGCCGCCGGGCACGGTGACCTTGGGCAGGGAATTGAGGCCGCCCTTGGAGATGGCGCGGGCGCCGTAGCTGACGCGCTTGCCGCCTTCCAGGTACTGCCTGATCACCGGGTGGTGCTTGAGGCGCTGCATCTCGTCGAAGGGCGAGACGTAGGGATTGTGGTAGCTGAGGTCGGTGATCAGGCCCACGGAGATCTGGTTGTTCTCGTGGTGGTAGAGCCACCAGCCGCCGGTGCTGCCGGATTCGGACAGCGGCCAGCCGGCGCCGTGCATGACCAGGCCGGCCTTGTGCTTGGACGGGTCGATGTCCCAGAGTTCCTTGATGCCGATGCCGTAGTGCTGGGGGTCGGCGTCGCGGTCCAGGTCGAACTGGCGGATCAGGCGCTTGGCCAGGTGGCCACGGCAGCCTTCGGCGAACAGGGTGTACTTGGCGTGCAGCTCGTAGCCCGGGGTGAAGGAGGGCTTCTGGTTGCCGTGGCGGTCGATGCCCATGTCGCCGGTCACCACGCCCTTCACGGAGCCGTCCTCGTGGAAGAGGATGTCGGCGGCGGCGAAGCCCGGGAACAGGTTCACTTCCAGCTCTTCGGCGCGGGTGGCCAGCCAGCGCACCACGTTGCCCAGGCTGATGACGTAGTTGCCGTCGTTATGCATGGGCTTGGGAACCACCCAGTGCGGGGTCTTCAGGGACTTCTCGCCGTTCAGCAGGAAGTAGACCTCGTCACCGATGACGGGGGTGTTCAGGGGAGCGCCTTCTTCCTTCCAGTTGGGGAAGAGCTCGTTCAGGGCGCGCGGCTCGAAGCAGGCGCCGGAGAGGATGTGGGCACCGAACTCGGAGCCTTTCTCGACCACGCAAACCGAC
>DASUDN010000100.1:0-3529 GCA_036275595.1 Moraxellaceae bacterium | reverse complement strand
CACCCGCCCTCCTGCGCCAGGTTGGCTAGGCTTGAAGCAGGGCCGGCCCCGCGCCGACCGTGAACCGATCCCTGTAATACGGAGGAGGAACACGCATGGCTTCGCTGCACCTGCGCGACATCAACGTCCACACATTCCGCTGTGCCATCCGGGAATTCCTTGACGACGACATGCCCACCTACGCCTCGGCGCTGGCCTACCAGGCCTTGTTCTCGCTGTTTCCCTTCCTGCTGTTCCTGATCGCGCTCATCGGCTTCCTGCAGCTGCCGCAGTTCTTCGACTGGCTGCAGGGCCAGGCCTTCGCCCTGCTGCCGCCACAGGCGCAGGACGAGGTGCTGCCGGTGATCCAGCAGCTGCAGCAGCAGAAGGCGGGGCTGCTGTCGGCGGGGATCCTGGTGGCGCTGTGGTCGGCGTCGGCCGGCATCCGCTCCACCATGCATGCGCTGAATGCCGCCTATGACGTGAAGGAGGGCCGGCCGGCCTGGAAGACGGTGGGCCTGTCGCTGGTGTACACGGTCGGGCTGGCCGTGCTGCTGCTGCTCATCGCCGGGCTGATGGTGACGGGGCCGGAGGTCATGCGCTGGCTGGCGGGCAAGATCGGCCTGGAGCAGGCCGTGATCACGGCCTGGACCTGGGCGCGCTGGCCGGTGGCGGTGGCCCTCATGGTGCTGGTGGTGGCGCTGGTGTACTACGTGGCGCCGGACGCGCAGCAAAGCTTCCGCTTCATCACGCCGGGCTCGGTGCTGGCGGTGCTGTTCTGGATCGCCGCGTCGCTGGGCTTCGGCTTCTACCTGCGCAACTTCGCCAACTACAACGCCATGTATGGCAGCATCGGCGCGGTCATCATCCTGCTGCTGTACTTCTACCTGTCGTCGGCCGTGCTGCTGTTCGGCGCCGAGCTCAACGCCGTGATCGAGCACCAGCACCCGGAAGGCAAGGACCCGGGCGACAAGCAGATGCCCGGAGAGGCGGCACCGCACAAGGTCACGGTGTAAGGCCCTCGCGCGAGGCGCGCCATGCCCCCCACAGCGCGCCCGCCATGAGCGCCACGGCGACAATGCGCACCACGAACGCCAGCGAGGTGTCCCACTCCAGCACGCCCCAGTGCGCCAGGATCTCGGTCCAGTCGTGGGAATACTCGGGGTCGAGGCCGCCCACCAGGGGCAGCTCGTGCGCCCGCGCATCCGCCATGTAGCGCGCGATGTTGAGCAGGTTCTCCGCCACCCAGATCACGCAGAAGTAAAAGCCGGCGGTCTTGCGCTCGCGCAGCGCCTCGACGGCGCAGGCCACCGGCAGGGCCAGCTGCAGGAAGGTGCCGCCGTAGACGGCGAGGTCCTCGGCCACCAGGCCGAAGAGCGGATGCCCGGCCTCGTGGAAGGCCAGGTTGGCGGAGTCCAGGATGGGCACCCAGCCCCAGGCGAGGTGCGCGGCGAGCAGGAGGCCGGCCCAGGCGGCCAGGGCAAGGAACATGCGGACGGTCTCCGGTACGGGGGACGCCCGATCATCCCTGCGGCCGGCACCCTGCCGCAAGGCGGTGGCCGCCGGGCGGCGGGCGGACGCGGACCGGGCCCGGCGCCGCCCGGGACGGCCCATGACGTTTGTCACTACCGGCGGCCCCGCGCCGCTGCCTAGCATGAGCCTGTCCCGACCACCCCGACGACCGGCCCATGCGAACCTCTACCGTCCTGCTGGTGCTTGCCAGCCTGCTGCCCCCGGTGGCCACGGCCACCAGCGCCCTCGACAACGCCAAGCCCCTGCCCCGCCCGGTGCAGATGCGCTTCTGCCTCTTCGATCCCATGGGCGCCAACGGCGACATCACCCAGCGCGCCCGCGACCTCGCCCTGGAGGCGCAGAAATGGAACCTGTTCGTGCAGGTGAAGAGCTATACCGACGAGCGCGTCGCCGCCGAGGAGTTCAAGGCCGGCCAGTGCGAGGGCGTGGCCATGACCACGCTGCGCGCCAAGCAGTTCAACCGCATGGTCGGCAGCATCGACTCGCCCGGCAACCTGCCGGACTACGAGCACGTGAAGACGCTGCTCAAGACCCTCTCCAACCCGGTGCTGGCCTCGCTCGGCATCAACGGCCGCTACCAGGTGGTGGGGGTGGCGCCCATCGGCTCCATCTTCGTGGTGGTGAACGACCGCAGCATCAACTCCATCGAGAAGGCCGCGGGCAAGAAGGTGGTGGTGCTGGACTGGGACCCGTCCATGGGCCGCATGATCTCGTCCATCGGCGCGCAGCCGGTGCCGGCCGACCTCACCACCTATGCCGGCAAGTTCAACAACGGGCAGGCCGACATCATCGCGGCGCCCGCCATGGCCTACCAGCCCATGGAGCTGTACAAGGGCATCGGCAAGAAGGGCGGCATCATCCGCTTCCCGCTGCTGCAGGCCACCGGCACGGTGCTGATCCGGCGCGACCTGCTGCTGCCGCGCATCCCCGACCTGGACACGCGCCTGGCGCAGGTGCGCGAATACGGCCTGCAGCACATCGACACCCTGATCGACGTATTGAAGAAGTCGGAGGCGGACCTGCCGCGCCACCTGTGGGTGGACCTGTCCGCCGAGGACCGCCGCAAGTACGCGCGCATGCTGCGCGAGGCGCGCATCTACATGACGCGCGAAGGCGTGTACGACCCCACCATGATGAACATCCTGAAGCGGGTGCGCTGCAAGCACGACCCCGCCAACGAGGAGTGCGGCACCTTCGACGAATGACGCCGGGAGCGGCGCCCCGCGCTCGCGGACGTCAGCGGCGCACGGTGGGCACGCCCGGATACTCGGGCAGGCTGTCGAGGAAGGGACGGCCGACGCCGCGCACGCGCACCTCGTCGGCGTCGATGCGGGCGGCGGTGAGGGTGCGCAGCTTCCAGGCGGCGACGGCGATGGCCAGCAGCATCACCGCCGGCACGGCGCCGAGCGCGTAGGGCTGCAGCGGCGAGCCGCTCGCGTCCAGGTCCAGGGCCGCGCCCAGCAGGCCCACCCCGCCGATCACCAGCGCGATGACCAGCAGCGTGGCGTTGCGGCGCTCGCGCCGGTGCGCGTCGCAGAGCGCCGGGTGCAGCTTGACGCTGCGCCGCGCCAGCAGCGCGACCACGGCATAGACCAGGATGTTGATGATGACCAGCAGGTAGAGCCAGGGCGAGTGCCAGTAGAAGCGCTGCGCCCGCGCGCGCGGCGTGCCCGGGGCATTGCAGCGCACGCAGCGGTGCGGAAAGTCGGCGCCGCGGCGCAACACCACCTGCTTGCCGTCGCGCCAGCAGTCGGCGTCGGTCTCGAGTACCAGGCGGGCGGTCGGAGGGGCGTAGGGATTCAGGGAGTCGGCCATGCGGGGATCCGGGGCGGAGGCATGGCGGGGATTATGCGGCGCGGACGCGCGACTGCAACAGGCGCGGACGGCAGGCGCCGGCCGGAGCCCCGTGGCCCCGGCGGCGGCAGTGCCGCGCCGGCGTGCCTGCTGGGCCCGCCGGCGCCGCCGTCTCCCGGGGATCGCCCGGGGCGCGGCGTCCTGTCCTCGCGGACAGTGCCCC
>DASUDN010000099.1:0-25414 GCA_036275595.1 Moraxellaceae bacterium | reverse complement strand
GACGTCGCCCGGCCGCAGCCCGGACTCGGCCGCGGTTTCGTTTACCTGCACCACGACCACCCCGCTGTCGATCTTGAGCCCGGCCTTTTCATTGGCCGACAGGTCCCGGATGGCGATGCCGAGCCGGTCGATGTCGGGCCGCGCCGCCTTGCCCGGCTTGGCCGGGCTGGCGTCGACCTGGTCGTCCGGCAGGGGCGTGGCTTCGAAGGTGATGGTCAGGGGCTTGCCCTCGCGCACCACCGTCAGCGGATAGCGGCTGCCAACCTTGGCGCGGCCGACCAGCTGCGGCAAGTCGGAGGCCAGAATGACGTCGCGGCCGTTGAATTTCGTGATGACATCCCCTTCCTTGACGCCAGCCTTCTCGGCCGGCCCCCCCGGCAGGACGCGGGACACCAGGGCCCCGGCCGGCACCGGCAGGTTGTAGGCGTCCGCCAGGTCGCGCGTGACCTCCTGCGTCGCCACGCCCAGATAGCCGCGGGTCACGTGGCCAGAAGCCTTGATCTGCTCCACCGACTCCATGGCGACGTCGATGGGGATCGCGAAGGACAGGCCCATATAGCCGCGGGACAGGCTGAAGATCTGGGAGTTGATGCCCACCACCTGACCCTCCAGGTTGAAGAGCGGACCGCCCGAGTTACCTGGGTTGATGGGCACGTCCGTCTGCAGGAAAGGCACATAGGGATTGCCCGGCAGGCCACGCGCCTTGGCGCTGACGATGCCCGACGTCACGGAATAGTCAAAGCCGAAAGGCGAACCGATGGCCAGCACCCATTCTCCGACCTGGAGCTTCTCGGGGTCCCCGATGGTCAGCACCGGCAGGTCCTTCGCATCGATCTTCAGCAGCGCCACGTCGGCGCGCTCGTCCGTGCCGACCACCTCCGCGTCGAGCTCGCGACGGTCCTTGAGGCGCACCGTGACCACGTCGGCCCCCTGCACCACATGGTTGTTGGTCAGGATGTAGCCATCCCGGGAAATAATGAAGCCCGTGCCGGAGGACTGGCGGTCCTGCGGCGGCGGCGCAAAACCGAAGTCATCGCCAAAGAAACGGCGGAAGATCTCGGGCACTTCCTGCTGGGCCGGGCGGCCCTTGCTCTTGGTGGAAGCGCTGATATTGACGACCGCCTTGCTGGCCTCAGCGGCCAGGGGACGGAAATCCGGCAGCTCGGCGCGGGCGACACCGGCCCCCGCCAACACCACTACAGCAACCACCCGGAACAGGGCGGATCGAAGGGGTGACAACATGTTGTTCTCTCCTGGAAAAACAGGCTGACGGCGCTTGGCGCTCTAGTAATTGAGGCGTCCGCGAAGTTAGCGAACGCTACAGAAGCTGAACATTAGGAATTTGTAAGCAGGGGCCGCCGGCGGCTCAGTCTCCCGCAGGCGCCGTCCATTCCCCCTTCCGCCCGCGCTTGGCCCGCGCGCCCCGTCGCCTGGCCCCGCCGGCATTTCCGGGCACCCCCGCCCCGCCTATACTAGCCGTCCCTTTCCCTACCCCTCCCGGACCCTCCTTTTCCGGATGCTTCCATGACCGATCATGTGCACGATGTCCTCATCATCGGCAGCGGCGCCGCGGGCCTGACCCTGGCGCTCCGGCTGGCCCCCTCCCTGCGCGTCGCCGTCCTGTCCAAGGCCGCGCTGACCGATGCCAGCACCTATTACGCCCAGGGGGGCGTCGCCGCGGTCATGGACGAGACCGACTCCACCGAGGCGCATGTCTCGGACACGCTCATCGCGGGCGCCGGCCTGTGCCACGAGGATGCCGTCAACTTCACCGTGGAGCAGGGCCCCGAGGCCATGCGCTGGCTGATCGAGCAGGGAGTGCGCTTCACCCTGGGCGACGACGAGCAGCCCCACCTGACGCGCGAGGGCGGCCATTCGCACCGCCGCATCCTGCATGCCGCCGACGCCACCGGCCGCGCCATCTCCACCACCCTGCTCGCGCGCGTGCGCGAGTGCACCAACGTGGACCTGCTGGAGAACCGCGTCGCGGTGGACCTGATCACCGCGCACAAGCTGGGCCTGCCGGGCGAGAACCGCGTGCTGGGCGCCTACGTGCTCAATACCGCCAGCGGCGAAGTGGAAGTGTTCCGCGCCAAGTTCGTGGCCGTGGCCACCGGCGGCGCCAGCAAGGCCTACCTGTACACGAGCAACCCGGACATCGCCACCGGCGACGGCATCGCCATGGCCTGGCGCGCCGGCTGCCGCGTCGCCAACCTCGAGTTCAACCAGTTCCACCCGACCTGCCTGTACCACCCGCAGGCCAAGTCCTTCCTGATCACCGAGGCCATGCGCGGCGAGGGTGCCTACCTGCGCCTGCCCAACGGCGAACGCTTCATGCCGCGTTTCGACGAGCGCGCCGAACTGGCCCCGCGCGACATCGTGGCGCGCGCCATCGACTACGAGATGAAGCGCCTGGGCATCCGCTGCGTGTACCTGGACATCACGCACAAGAGTGCCGATTTCATCACCAGCCACTTCCCCAACATCTACCAGAAGTGCCTGGAGTACGGCATCGACATCACGAAGGACCCGATTCCCGTGGTGCCGGCCGCGCACTTCACCTGCGGCGGCGTCATGGTCGACCTGCACAGCCGCACCGACCTCCCCAACCTCTACGCCATCGGCGAGACCTCGTTCACCGGCCTGCACGGCGCCAACCGCATGGCCTCCAACTCGCTGCTGGAGTGCTTCGTGTTCGCCATGGCCGCCGCCCGCGACATCCAGGCGCGGCTGGCGGAGCAGCCGGCACCGCCAGCCCTGCCCGCCTGGGACGCCTCCAAGGTGCGCAATCCCGACGAGGACGTGGTGATCCTGCACAACTGGGAGGAGCTGCGCCGCTTCATGTGGGACTACGTGGGCATCGTGCGCACCGACAAGCGCCTGATGCGCGCCCTGCGCCGCGTCGAGCTGCTGAAGAGCGAGATCCACGAGTACTACAGCAACTACACCATCTCCACCAACCTCATCGAGCTGCGCAACCTGGTGCTCGTGGCGGAGCTCATCATCCGTTGCGCCCAGCAGCGCAAGGAGTCGCGCGGCCTGCACTACACGCTGGACTACCCGGCGCCGGCGGAACTCGCAGTGGACAGCATCCTGGACCCGGTGGCGTCCGGCCCCCGCGCCTGAGGCCGTCTCGCCCGGGCCGGCGGGGCGCGCCTCGGCCGCCCTGCCAACCTTCTGCCACCCATTTTCCGCCCCCCGTCCCGTAGCCGGCCCGTCCCGCGCGCCTTTGCCGCAAAAACGCGAACGCCTGCCTTGCCTTCGTCCGCGCTTCCGCTTTAATCGGCTGCACGACTTCCACGTCCGGGCAAAGGGACCGACATGAGCAACCACATCCTGATCGGCAGGGGCGAGCTGCCCTGCTACCTCGAGGGCCGCTACGCCAACCGCCACGGCCTCGTCGCGGGCGCCACCGGCACCGGCAAGACCGTCACCCTGCAGGTGCTGGCGGAAGGCTTCTCCGACCTGGGAGTGCCCGTCTTCCTGGCCGACATCAAGGGCGACCTCGCCGGCATCTCGCAGAAAGGCGCCGACAACCCAAAGTTCGCGGAGCGTGCCGCCGCGCTCGGCGTCGCCGACTACCGCACCCAGGCCTATCCCACCGTGTTCTGGGATGTGTTCGGCGACCAGGGCCACCCGGTGCGCGCCAGCATTTCCGAAATGGGCCCGCTGCTGCTGGCGCGCCTGATGGACCTCAACGACATCCAGGAAGGCGTGCTCACCCTGCTCTTCAAGTACGCCGACGACAACGGCCTGCTGCTGCTGGACCTCAAGGACCTGCGCGCCCTGGTCGCCTTCGCCGCCGACAACACCGATGCCTTCGGCAAGGACTACGGCAACGTCGGCAAGCCCACCCTGGGCATCATCCAGCGCGGCCTGCTGGCCCTGGAGCAGCAGGGCGCCGACCGCTTCTTCGGCGAGCCCGCGCTGCAGCTGGCCGACTTCATGCAGACCACGCTGGAGGGCCGCGGCCACATCAACGTGCTCGCCGCCGACAAGCTGTTCCTGCAGCCGCGCCTGTATTCCACCTTCCTGCTGTGGCTGCTGTCGGAGCTGTTCGAGAGCCTGCCCGAGCGCGGCGACGCCGACCTGCCGCGCATGGTGTTCTTCTTCGACGAGGCGCACCTGCTGTTCAACGATGCGCCCAAGGCCCTGCTGGACAAGGTCGAACAGGTGGTGCGCCTGATCCGCTCCAAGGGCGTGGGCGTCTACTTCGTGACGCAGAACCCGCTGGACATTCCCGACACCGTGCTCGGCCAGCTCGGCAACCGCGTGCAGCACGCGCTGCGCGCCTTCACGCCGCGCGACCAGAAGGCGGTGAAGGCCGCCGCCGACACTTTCCGCAGCAAGCCCGGACTCGACGTCGCCACCGCCATCACCGAGCTGGGCGTGGGCGAGGCGCTGATCTCCACGCTCGGCGAGGGGGGCGTGCCGACGCCGGTGGAACGCGCCCGGGTATGCCCGCCCCGCTCGCGCCTCGGCGCCATCACGCCCGAGGAGCGCGCCGCCGCGATGCAGCGCTCGCCGTTCCGCGGACGCTACGACGCGGTCAACGACCGCGAGTCCGCCTACGAGCTGCTGCAGGCCCGCGGCCGCGAGGCGGCCGCCGCCGCGCAGGCGGAAGCGGAGGCGAAGGCACAGGCCAAGGCGGCCAAGGCCTCGGGACGCGCCAGCGCGCGCGAGCCGGATTCGGTGTGGGAAACGGCGGCCAAGAGCGCGGTGCGGGCGGCCAGCTCGGAAATGGGACGCAGCATCGGGCGCCAGCTCCTGCGCGGCCTGCTGGGCTCGCTGCAGAAGTCGATGCGCTAGGCGGGGCCTGCCCGGCGCGACAAGCGCGCCGGCGCACTCGGGGTACCCGCCGGGCCCGCGGCCGGAGCGGCCGGCGCCCCGGCGCGGCGCCGAGTCGCGCCCTCGCGCGGCGCCTGCGGCGCGCACCGCAGGCGCACGCGCAGGCGGCGGAAGTCATCCGGCGCCACGGCATCGGGCCAGACCACGACGCGCTCGCGCCATGACCGGCCCTGCCATTCCCCGCGAAACTCCATCACCACCAGCCAGCGCCAGACGCGCGCGCGGCGCAGGCGCACCATGCCCTGCCGCGCGCCGCTGTCCAGCCACCATTCCTCCCCCACCTCGCGCAGGCGCCAGCGGGCGCGGCCCGCGGCGCGCCAGCCCGGCACGGCGACCAAGGCCACCGCCAGCGCCAGCAGCACGCGCCAGGGCCAGGCCAGGCCGCCTGCCTGCAGCAGGGCCAGACCGGCCAGCAGGTGCGCGACCAGGATCAGATGGCGGTGGAAGCGGGAAGGGACGGTGTCGAGATCAACGGCCCAGGCGGTCGAGAATGAGCTCAATCATGCGCTCCAGCTCGGGGTCGGCCGGGGCGGCCTGGCGCATGAACCAGTTGAACAGGTCCATGTCCTCACAATCGATGAGGCGCGCGAACACCGCCTTGTCGCCGGCGTCCAGGGTGGCATAGTGCGCGTCGAAGAACGGCCCCAGGATCACGTCCAGCTCCTTGAGCCCGCGGCGGCAATGCCACTGCAATCGGCGTTCGTCGGCGGTGAGTTCGGTCATGGCGGATCCGGTCTCTAGGCATGAGGGGGGGCGGGCGGCGATTATAGGCTTGTTTTTGCCGCTCCCGCCTCCATTCAAGGCCTGATCCGCCGCCATTGCCGACCCTGCCGCCATGACCACTCCCTGGACCGCCCTGCCCCTTCCCGTCGCCCCTGTCGCCGACGCCACCGTACTGCCCCTGCCGTCGCTGGCGGTGCTGGCCTTCACCGGCCCGGAGTCGCTGAAATTCCTCCAGGGGCAGACCACGGCGGACTTCCGCGAGGTCGAGCAGGGCCGCGTGCTTCCCGGCGCCGTGTGCTCGCTGAAGGGCCGTGTGCTCTTCAGCTTTATCGCGGTGCCGCGCGGGCCGGACGTGGACCTGGTGCTCCCCGTCGACCAGATCGAGGCGGCGCAGGCCCACCTCGGCAAATACGCGGTATTCAACAAGACCAGTCTGGAAAGCGCCGGCAGCCGCCTGGCCCTGCTCGGCCTGGCCGGGCCGCGCGCCGCGGCCGCCCTCGCCCGCCTGGGCCTGGCCGCGCCCGAACCGGGACGCGCGAGCCTGGGCGACAATGGCGCCTGGGCGGTGCGCGCGTTGCCGGACGAACGCTACCTGGTCGCGTTGACGGCCGCCGCGCTCACGGACGCATGGCCGTCGCTCGCGGACGAGTACGGCGTCGGCCACGAGGACCAGTGGCGCGCCGCCGACATCCACGCCGGACTTGCCACCGTGACCGCCGCCACGCGCGACCAGTTCCAGCCCCAGGAGCTCAACTACGCGGTGCTGGAGGCGGTGAGCTACAACAAGGGGTGCTACACCGGCCAGGAGGTCGTGGCACGCCTGTATTTCCGTGGCAAGCTCAAGCAGCGACTGTATCGCCTGGAAGCGGCGGGCGCCGCCACCGGTCCGGTCATGGCAGAGGGCGTCGCGGTGGGCGACGTGGTGATGGCGGCGCCGGACGGCGACCGCGTGGCCGTGCTGGCCGTGGTGAAGAATGTGGCCGCCCGGGCGGGCGGCCTGCGGTGGGGCGAGGGCGGCCCCGCCCTCGAGGTGCGCGACCTGCCCTACTCCCTGCCGTCCGACAAGGAGGAGTGAGGCGCCGCCTCAGAGAGCGGCCAGCGGATGCGGCCCCTGCCAGGGGGCCACGTAGTGCTCCGCCACCCACGCCTCGGTCACGTCCGCCAGCGTCGCCGGTTGCCAGCGCGGCGCATTGTCCTTGTCCACCAGCAGGGCGCGCACACCCTCGATGAAGTCGGGATGGCGCGCGCACTGCGTCGACACGATCAGCTCCTCGCGGAACACCTCGGCCAGGCTCATGCCGCCGCCCCGCTGCCATTGCCGCAGGATAAGCGCGGCGGAGGTGGGCGAGCCCTTCGCCAGCGCCTTCGCCGTGCGATCCAGCCAGGCATCGTCGGGCGCGGGCGCGGTCAAGGCGGCATGCAGCGCGGGCAGGTCGTCGCTGGCCGCGCGCTCGTTCAGCGCCGCCTCGCGCGCCGCGAGCTCGGAGGGCGCCAGCGCCGGGGCCGGCAGGGAAGCGAGGAAGGCCGACACCTGGTCGCGACGCGCCGCCGGCTCCGCCGTCCAGTCCAGCGCGCATAGCCCGGCGATCACGTCGGCGCGCGCCGCTGCGGGCAGGGCCACGTCGGCCAGGCCGATGTGCAGCGCGTCGGCGGCATTGAGGTGCACGCCGGTCATGCCGATGAACAGGCCGAGGCGCCCCGGCACGCGCGACAGGAACCAGCTGCCGCCCACGTCGGGATACAGGCCGATGGTGATCTCGGGCATGGCCAGGCGCGAGGCCTCGGTGACGACGCGGTGCGACGCTCCGCACAGCAGGCCGATGCCGCCGCCCATGACGATGCCGTTGCCCCACACCACCACCGGCTTGGGGAAGGTGTGGATCAGGTAGTCGAGCTTGTATTCCTCGGTGAAGAACTCCTGCGCATAGGGATCATCGGGGCCGTTCTCGCGCACGGCCAGGCAGATGCGGCGCACGTCGCCGCCGGCACAGAACGCCTTCTCTCCCGCCCCCTGCAGGAAGACCGCGACCACGCGCGCGTCGGTGGCCCAGCGACGCATGGCCGGCAGCAGCAGCCCGATCATGTCCAGGCTGAGGGAATTCAGCGAACGCTCGCTGTTCAGGGTGGCGATGGCCAGCACGCGGCCGTCGGCCAGGGCGCGCTCTTCCAGGAGGACTACGGGAGCTTCGGTCATGGGAGACTCTGGTGGGAACGTCAGTCCGGCAGGGACCAGTCGACGGGCGCGCGCCCGTGGTCCTGCAGGTAACGGTTGGCTTGTGAAAAATGGTGGTGGCCGAACCAGCCGCCGCGGTTGGCCGACAGCGGCGAGGGATGCACCGCCTTCAGCACCAGGTGGCGCCGCGGGTCGATGATGCGGCCCTTGCGCTGGGCATAGCTGCCCCAGAGCAGGAAGACCAGGTGATCGCGTTGCTCGTTCAGTACGCGGATGGCGGCGTCGGTGAAGGTTTCCCAGCCCCGACCCTGATGCGAGCCCGGCTTGCCGGCCTCGACGGTGAGCACGCTGTTGAGCAGCAGCACGCCCTGCTCGGCCCAGTGCGTAAGCTCGCCGTGGCGCGGCCGGGCGATGCCTACATCGTCCTGCAGCTCGCGGAAGATGTTGAGCAGCGAGGGCGGCGGCGCCACGCCGCGGCGCACGGAAAAGCACAGGCCATGGGCCTGGCCGGGGCCGTGGTAGGGGTCCTGTCCCAGGATCACCACCTTTGCCTGCGACAGCGGCGTGGTGTTCATGGCGTTGAAGATCTCCGGCCCCGGCGGATAGATGACCTTGCCGGCCAGCTTCTCGGCCTCGAGGAAGGCGCGCAGCGCCGCCATGTAGGGCGCGGCGAACTCCGCGGCCAGCGCCTGCTTCCACTCGGGATCCAGCTTCACGCGCGCGAGCGGATCGCTCATACCGCCATCACCGAGCGGATCTTGTGGCTGAGGGCGGCGCGGATCTTCTCGGGCGTGAAATCGGGGGAGCCGACCAGCCCTTCGTATTCGAGCCCGCGCACCGTCATGATGATGGACTTGGCGGCGAACTCCGTCTCGGCCACGCCGAAGTACTCGAGCAGGCCGATGAAGCTCTGCATGAGACGGCGGCCGTGCTGCAGGGCGATGCCGTGCATGCGCTCGTCGGTCAGCGCCGCATACCAGAACGCGTGCTCCAGCAGCAGCTGCTGCCGATGCTCCTGCACGCGCGAGAGGATGTACTGGCTGCCCATGGCGGCCATGTGCTCGACGATCTCGGCGGTCTGCGCCGGATTGTTGCGCGCCTCGGGGGGAAAGGAGCGGATCCACTCGCCCGCGCGCGCCCAGAAGGGATCCACGAAGTTCTGCACCATGTCGCTGGCGAACAGCGTCAGCGCGTCGGCAAGCAGGTCGTGGATGTCCTTGAAGTAATAGGTGGTGGCCGACAGCGGCACGCCGGCCTCCGCGGCGACCGCGCGATGGCGCACGCCGCGCACGCCATCACGCACGAGCACGCGCAGGGCGGCCTCCAGGATGGCAATGCGGCGCTGCTCGCTGCTCTGGCGGGCGGTCTTGCGGCCCTGGAAGGCCGGGGGAGTCTCTGTCTGCATAGGAAGGATGAGGCGTATCGGTCCCTGAAAGGGGGCAAGGATACGGGGCGCCCGGGGGGAAAGCCAATCGGATGGCCGGCGGGGAGGACGTGGGCCGGGCGGACAAGGCGCGACCGGAAACTGAGCCAGGTCAAACCGGCGCCCCGGCAGCCGGGGCACACTGCCGGCATGCGGCCTGACCCGGGCCCGAGACGACAAGGAGCCCATCATGACGTCCCCCTGCCCCGACCTCATTCCCGATGCCCTCTGGGAAGCCTATGCCGAGACCGTCTACGTGTTCCGCGACGAGGACAGCGTCGGCCTGCTGCGCGCCGGCGCCCTGCCCGACCGCACCACCGAAGACGTGCTGAAACGCGAGGAGGAGGCCTGCGGCGCCGTGGTCAGCGCCGCCTTTCCCCAGCACGGCCCGCTGGCCGGGCACGAGGGCGACAGCGCCGCCCTGCGCGAGCGCCTGCGCGCCGACGGCTACCGCTACTATGCGGGCGCCGGCATCGGCATGAGCCCGGGCGACGACGCCGAGCCCTGCTTCTTCGTGCCCGGCATGGCCGAGGCCGATGCCATCGCCCTCGGCCGGGCCTTCGGCCAGAACGTCGTCCTTGTCGTCGAACGCGGCCGGCCTGCCCGCCTCGTCGCGGCGCGCTGAGGCGCCCCTGGCCGCGCGGCCAGGCCCGAAAAGCAAAAAAGCCGATCAGTTTCCTGATCGGCTTTTGCGAAGATGGCGCGCCCGGAGAGATTCGAACTCCCGACCCTCTGGTTCGTAGCCAGATACTCTATCCAACTGAGCTACGGGCGCGTGAGGCGGCGAATTATCGTGACGGGGTTGCGTGCTGTCAACGCATTTTCACGATTGAATTCACCTGGGACCCATCCTGGGTCGTTGCCGGCAAGAGTGGTTGAAAATCAACCGCTTGCGCCGGCCTGCGCGGCCTGCCAGCACCTCATGGAGGCGTGGCTGCCGCACGCTCGGGCCCACCGTGGCAAGCCCTGGAATAATGGCGGAGAAGGGGGGATTCGAACCCCCGAGGGGCTTTTGGCCCCTACTCCCTTAGCAGGGGAGCACCTTCGGCCTCTCGGTCACCTCTCCGCGGGAGCGCGCAATCATACTCAGGCCGCCCCGCCTTGAAAAGGCAATGCAACCCTCCCGCCAAAAAAAAGCCGCATCACCGTACGGAATTCCACCAAATTCCCGCTGCAGCCACGGACCGCAGGGCCGCGGTAGCGACAGCGCCGGGGCGCGAGCCTGCCGGGCCCGGCCCCGGCGGACCCCGGCGGCCGTGCGGCGGCGCGCCCCCAGGGGTACGCGGCAGGGGCGCCAACGCGACCCGTGCAGAGGACGCCGGCAGTTGCTATGGCGAATTTCCTACAAGCGCTTGCGCCAACACCCGCAGACAGGGTCATGCCGAAAACGCAAACTACTCACACGGCGCAAGGATGCGACCACGGATTGGTCACCGCCGGAACGGAATAGTCACTGGACTGACGACGAAAAACCGAGACGCTTTCAGGGAGAAACGTCTCGGTTTTCTTTTGGGCGGACGGCGAGCGGGACGACCGTTACCGCAAGGACGCTACAGGAGCCGAGGGATAGGGAAACGCGCCGCCGGAGGCTCAGTCGGCCAGTTCCTGGTCGCCCTGCTTCTCGCGCTGGATGCGCTGGTAGATTTCCTCGCGGTGGACCGCGACTTCCTTGGGCGCGTTCACACCGATGCGCACCTGGTTACCCTTCACGCCGAGCACGGTCACGGTGACTTCATCACCGACCATCAGCGTCTCACCCACGCGGCGAGTCAAAATCAGCATCGCTGTCTCCTTGAATAGCCTTGGGCCCTGCCCCCGGGCAGCAGCCTCCGAATACCCGCTTGGTCAGTATTGACCAGGCATCTTTATAAAGCAAAGCCCGCCCAGGCTCAGGCCCGGCAAGCGCGGGCCTGTCCCTGCGAGATGGGGCAGGCCCGGCGTTTTACAACACCCGGAGGTCAGGCCTTGGCCTGGTCCAGACCAAAGGCGGTGTGCAGGGCGCGAACGGCGAGCTCCAGGTACTTCTCTTCCACGACCACGGAGATCTTGATCTCCGAGGTCGAGATCATCTGGATGTTGATGTTCTCCTTGGCCAGAGTGCCGAACATCTGGCTGGCCACGCCGGCATGCGAGCGCATGCCCACGCCCACCAGGGACACCTTGCAGATCCTGTCGTCGCCGACGACCTCGCGGGCCCCGATGTCCTTGGCCACGCCCTCCAGCACGGCCAGGGCCTTCTTGAGCTCGCCGCGGGCGACGGTGAACGTGAAGTCGGTGGTGTTATCCGCCGCCACGTTCTGCACGATCATGTCGATCTCGATATTGGCGTCGCCGACGGGGCCCAGGATGCGGTAGGCGATGCCCGGGGTGTCGGGCACGCCGCGGACGGTGATCTTGGCTTCGTCGCGGTTGAACGCGATACCGGAGATAACGGGCTGTTCCATGGTTTCCTCATCGACAGTAATCAGGGTGCCCTCGCCTTCATCGGTGAAGCTCGAGAGCACGCGCAGCGGCACGTTGTACTTGCCGGCAAATTCAACGGAGCGGATCTGCAGGACCTTGGAGCCCAGGGACGCCATCTCCAGCATTTCCTCGAAGGTGATGCGGTCCAGGCGGCGGGCCTGCGGCACCACGCGCGGGTCGGTGGTGTAGACGCCGTCCACGTCGGTGTAGATCTGGCACTCGTCGGCCTTGAGGGCCGCGGCCAGCGCCACGCCGGTGGTGTCGGAGCCGCCACGGCCCAGGGTGGTGATGTTGCCGTCGCCATCCACGCCCTGGAAGCCCGCGACGATCACCACGCGGCCACGAGCCAGGTCGGCGCGCATCTTCGCGTCGTCGATGGCCTCGATGCGGGCCTTGGTGAAGGCGCTGTCGGTGCGGATGGCGACCTGGGCGCCGGTATAGGAGCGGGCGTCCACGCCAATCTTCTTCAGGGCCATGGCCAGCAGGGCGATGGTGACCTGCTCGCCGGTGGAGACCATGACGTCGAGCTCGCGGGGATCGGGTTCCGGCATGATGGCCTTGGCCAGGGCGATGAGACGGTTGGTCTCGCCGCTCATGGCGGAGACGACCACGACGATGTCGTCGCCCTTCTCGCGCCAGCGCTTCACGCGCTCGGCCACGGCCTGGATGCGCTCGGGCGAGCCGACCGAGGTGCCACCGTATTTCTGTACGATCAGTGCCATTTTTTGCCTGTTTCCTCTGGCGCCTTCACGCCAACCATTCAAATTCGTTAGAGGCGGGACGCCACGAAGCCCTGCACCGAGGCCAGCGCCTCCGGCAGCTTCGCCACGTCGGTGCCACCGGCCTGGGCCATGTCGGGACGACCGCCGCCCTTGCCGCCCACCTGCGCCGCCAGGTTGCCGACCAGCTCGCCGGCCTTCACCCTGGCGGTGAGGTCGGGGCTGACGCCGACCACCAGGCTGATCTTGCCGTCGGCGACCGTGGCCAGCGCGACGACGCTGGAGCCCAGCTTGTTGCGCAGCTGGTCCATGGTGTCGCGCAGGGTCTTGGGGTCGGCGCCGTCCAGACGCGCGGCCAGCACCTTGGCGCCGCCCACGTCCGCGGCCTGCGCCAGCAGGTCGTCGCCGGCGGAGGCCGCCAGCTTCATCTTCAGGCGCTCGAGCTCCTTCTCCAGCTCGCGGTTGCGCTCGGCCAGGGCGCGCACCTTGTCGGCGGCCTGCGCGGCCGGGGCGCGCACCAGCGCGGCGACCTCGCCCAGCGCGGCCTCCTCCGCGGCGACGTGGGCCAGCGCGCCCATGCCGGTCTTCGCCTCGATGCGGCGCACGCCGGCGGCGACACCGCCCTCGCTCGTGATCTTGAACAGGCCGATGTCACCGGTGCGGGACACATGGGTGCCACCGCAGAGCTCGATGGAGAAGCCGGGTTCGCCCATGGCCAGCACGCGCACGGTGTCGCCGTACTTCTCGCCGAAGAGCGCCATCGCGCCCTTGGCGCGCGCCGTCTCGATATCGGTCACCTCGGTGGTCACCGGGTGGTTGCCGATGATCTGCGCATTGACGATCTGCTCGATGACGGCCAGCTGCTCGGGCTTGATGGCTTCCGGCTGCGCGAAGTCGAAGCGCAGGTAGTCGGCGCAGACCAGCGAGCCTTTCTGCTGGACGTGGGTGCCCAGCACCTGGCGCAGCGCGGCATGCAGCAGGTGGGTGGCGGAATGGTTGCGCTTAGAGGCGTCGCGGAGGTCGGCCTGCACCTCGGCGTCGACATGGTCGCCGATGCGCAGCGCGCCGCGGGTCACCACCGCATGGTGCAGGTGGGCGCCGCCCACCTTGGTGGTGTCGCGCACTTCGGCACGGTGGCTGCCCACCACGAGCACGCCGGTGTCGCCCTTCTGGCCGCCGGACTCGCCGTAGAACGGCGTCCGGTCCAGCACCACCACGCCCTGCTCGCCCTCGTGCAGCGCCTCGACCGGGTCGGCACCCTTGTACAGCGCGACGATGCGGCCGCCGCCCTTCGTACCGTCATAGCCGGTGAACACGGTGTCGGTGTCGACCTTGATCAGCGTGTTGTAGTCCAGGTCGAAGGCCGACGACGCACGGGAGCGCTCGCGCTGCGCCTCCATGGCCTTCTCGAAGCCGGCCTCGTCCACCGTCAGGTTGCGCTCGCGCGCGATGTCGGCGGTGAGGTCGACCGGGAAGCCGTAGGTGTCGTAGAGCAGGAACACGGTCTCGCCCGGGATGACCGTGCCCTTGAGGCCGGACAGGTCCTGCTCGAGGATTTTGAGGCCCTGCTCCAGGGTCTTGGCGAACTGCTCTTCCTCGCCCTTCAGCGTACGCTCGATGTGCGCCTGCTGCGCGCGCAGCTCGGGATAGGCCTCGCCCATTTCCGCCGCCAGCGCGGCGACGATCTTGTGGAAGAAGGGGCCGGAAGCGCCGAGCTTGTTGCCGTGGCGGCAGGCGCGGCGAATGATGCGGCGCAGCACGTAGCCACGACCCTCGTTGGAGGGAATGACACCGTCGGCGATCAGGAAGGAGCAGGAACGGATGTGGTCGGCGACGACCTTGAGCGAGGCCTGGCCTTCGTTGCGGCAGCCGATGGCGGCGGCGGCGGAGTTGAGCAGCGACTGGAACAGGTCGATCTCGTAGTTGGCATGCACATGCTGCATGACCGCGGAGATGCGCTCCAGGCCCATGCCGGTGTCCACCGACGGCGCCGGCAGCGGATGCAGCACGCCGTCCGCGGTGCGGTTGAACTGCATGAACACGTTGTTCCAGATCTCGATGTAGCGGTCGCCATCCTCCTCGGGGGAGCCGGGAGGACCGCCCGCAACGCCGGGACCGTGGTCGTAGAAAATCTCGGTGCAGGGACCGCAGGGACCGGTGTCGCCCATGGCCCAGAAATTGTCGGAGGCGTACTTGGCGCCCTTGTTGTCGCCGATGCGGACGATGCGCTCGGCGGGCACGCCGACTTCGTCCTTCCAGATCGCATAGGCCTCGTCGTCGGTGGCGTAGACGGTGACCCAGAGCTTCTCGCTCGGTATCGCCAGCCACTTCGGGGAGGTCAGGAATTCCCAGGCATAGGCGATGGCGTCGCGCTTGAAATAATCACCGAAGCTGAAGTTGCCCAGCATCTCGAAAAAGGTGTGGTGGCGCGCGGTATAACCCACGTTCTCGAGGTCGTTGTGCTTGCCGCCGGCGCGCACGCACTTCTGCGAGGACACCGCCCGCGTGTAGGCGCGCTTGTCGAGGCCGAGGAAGCAGTCCTTGAACTGGTTCATGCCCGCGTTGGTGAACAGCAGGGTCGGGTCGTTGGCGGGAATGAGCGAGCTGGAGGCCACACGGGTGTGACCCTTTTCTTCGAAGAAACGGAGAAAGGCTTCGCGGATGGCGGCGCTTTTCATTCAGGGCTCCGGACAAGGCCGCCCGGATCCGGTGCCGGGCGGGGCCAAAAGACCGCGCATTATACCGGCACAAGCGGCTGATTCGTAGGGGAAAAGCGGGAAATGAGGGGCCCCGGGAAGGCCCCTGGGCGGAGAGGATGCGGGCGGCCCGCTCAGTCCGGGTCCAGCTCCTCGCACCTGAGGGCGCGGGCACAGTCGCCCCCGCTGAAGCCGCGGTACTGCAGGAAGCGCAATTGCCGGGCCTTTTCCCGGGGATCGAGGGGCAGTTGCCGGCCAAACCGGGCCTGGCGCACCTCCAGCGCCCGCCGCAGCCAGTCATAGCCACTGTCCGCCAGGGCGGCCTCCACCTGCCCGGCATCCAGGCCCCGGGCCCGGAGGTCGGCGGCAATGGCGCGCGGGCCGTAGCCCTTCTCGGCCCGGCTGCGGACAAAGACTTCGGCAAAGCGCTCGTCGGACTGGAGCCGGCGCTCCACCAGCTCGTCCAGGACAGCCGCCACGTCGGTGGCGGCCCCGCCAAGCTCCACGAGCTTGCGCTCGAGCTCGACACGTGAATGCTCCCGACGCGTCAGCAGGGCCAGGGCGCGACCCCGAAGCGCATCGGGAGTGGGGCCGGGGGACGGCAGGTCGCCCTCCCCCGCGGGATCGGACTCAGGCGCCGATATCCGCTTCATCGTACTCGCCCAGGTCATCATCGCCCGCCGCCACCGGAGCGACGTCACCGATCAGCTGTTCGCGGATCTGCTTCTCGATGTCCTGGGCAATGGCCGGATTCTCTTCCAGGTACTTGCAGGCATTGCCCTTGCCTTGGCCGATCTTGCTGCCCTGGTAGGCGTACCAGGCCCCCGACTTCTCGACGAGGCCGAGCTTGACGCCCAGGTCCACCACCTCGCCCAGGCGATTGATGCCGTGGCCATAGAGGATCTGGAACTCGGCTTCCTTGAAGGGGGGCGCCACCTTGTTCTTGACCACCTTGACGCGGGTTTCGGAGCCCACGACCTCCTCGCCTTCCTTGACCGCGCCGGTGCGACGGATGTCCATGCGCACGGAGGCGTAGAACTTCAGGGCGTTGCCGCCCGTGGTGGTCTCGGGGTTGCCGAACATCACGCCGATCTTCATGCGGATCTGGTTGATGAAGATGACCAGGGTGTTGGAGCGCTTGATGTTGCCGGTGATCTTGCGCAGGGCCTGGGACATCAGGCGGGCCTGCAGGCCCATGTGCGAGTCGCCCATCTCGCCCTCGATTTCGGCGCGCGGCGTCAGGGCCGCCACCGAGTCGACCACGATGACGTCGACGGCGCTGGAGCGCACCAGCATGTCGGTGATTTCCAGGGCCTGCTCGCCGGTGTCCGGCTGCGAGACCAGCAGGTCCTCGACGTTCACGCCGAGCTTGGCGGCATAGGACGGGTCCAGGGCATGCTCGGCGTCGACGAAGGCGGCGGTGCCCCCGGCGCGCTGGCAGGCGGCGATGACCTGCAGGGTCAGGGTGGTCTTGCCCGAGGACTCCGGGCCGTAGATTTCCACGATGCGGCCCCGGGGCAGGCCGCCGATGCCGAGGGCGATGTCGAGGCCCAGGGAGCCCGTGGAGATCGAGGGGATGCTGCCGGAGGCCGGGTGATCACCCAGGCGCATCACGGAGCCCTTGCCGAACTGCTTTTCAATCTGGGAAAGGGCGGCGGTCAGTGCCTTGCGCTTGTTCTCGTCCATCTCGATTCCTCCGGGGGTCAGTATTGGCTTAACGTTGCGTACGGGATCGTGCTGTCCATGCGTACAGTATTCTTACATGCCCTTTCCGGGACGTGCAAGCATGAGCAGCTCGTGAAGTCGTTGCAGAGATGTTGCGACAGTGGCGCGACGGATTGCGTCGCGGTCACCCGCGAAGCAATGCCGCTCCGCGCGCGTGCCCGCCGGCCCCGCCCAGGCCAGCCAGACCGTGCCCACTGGCTTGTCGGCGGTCCCGCCGCCGGGGCCGGCGATGCCGGTGACGGCCAGCGCCCAGTCGGTGCCGGCGCGGGCGCGGGCGCCCTCGGCCATGGCCCGGGCCACGGCCTCGCTGACCGCGCCGTGGGCGGCGAGGAGGGCGGCGTCGACGCCCAGCTCCTCGGTCTTGGCGGCGTTGGAATAGGTGACCCAGCCGCGCTCGAACCAGGTTGAGCTGCCCGCCACGCGGGTGATGGCCTCGGCGATGCCGCCGCCGGTGCAGGACTCGGCGGTGGCGAGCCAGGCGTTGCCGGCGCGCAGGCCCTCGCCGATGCGGGCGGCGAGGTCGGTCAGGGAATCGGGCATGGCGGCACTCCGGCGGGGCAGGACGGGCAGGCGCCACCGGCGGCGGATGGGGCGCGGTGGCAATGGCGCCACCTTACCCGGCCCGCGCCGGCGCGGCCATACGACAGCCAGGAGAGTGCCGGGGCGCGCCAAGGCCCGCACTGCCTCTGGCCGCCGCCCGCCGGTGTTCCGTATCATCCCCCGCTTCCCCCCGCCCGCCAGACGCCATGACCACGGACAGCTTCAGCGACCACACCCCGATGATGCAGCAGTACCTGCGCATCAAGGCCGAACACCCGCACGAGCTGGTGTTCTACCGCATGGGCGACTTCTACGAGCTGTTCTTCGACGATGCGGTGAAGGCGGCGCGCCTGCTCGACATCACGCTGACCGCGCGTGGCAAGTCCGGCGGCCAGCCCATCGCCATGGCCGGCGTGCCCTTCCACGCCGCCGAGTCCTACCTGGGCAAGCTGACCCGCCTCGGCGAATCCGTGGTGATCTGCGAGCAGTTCGGCGACCCCGCCACCAGCAAGGGCCCGGTCGAACGCAAGGTGGTGCGCATCGTCACCCCCGGCACCGTCAGCGACGAGGCCTTCCTGGACGAGCGCCAGGACACCCTGATGTGCGCCCTCTGCGGCGACGGCGAGCGCATCGGCCTGGCCAGCATGGACCTGGCCGGCGGCCGCTTCGCGCTGCAGGAAGTCGCCACCGACGCCGAGCTGCTGGCCGAGCTGGCCCGCCTCAATCCGGCGGAACTCCTGATCGCCGAGGACAGCCACCTGCTGCCCCTGGTCGAGGAACGCCGCGGCCTGCGCAAGCGCCTGCCCTGGGAATTCGATGCCGAGGCCGCCGAGCGCGCGCTCTGCCTGCAGTTCCAGGTCAAGGACCTGCAGGGCTTCGGCTGCGCCGGCCTGGCGCAGGGCATCGCCGCCGCCGGCGCCCTGCTCGCATATGCGAAGGAAACGCAGCGCACCGCCCTGCCCCACCTGCGCGGCCTGCGCGTGGACTCGGGCGAGGGCACGCTGCAGATGGACCCCGCCACCCGCCGCAACCTCGAGCTCACGCAGAACCTCAACGGCGAGTTCGAGCATTCGCTGGCCTGGGTGCTGGACAGCTGCGCCAGCGCCATGGGCTCGCGCATGCTGCGGCGCTGGCTGCACCGCCCCTTGCGTGACCAGGACGTGCTGCGCCGGCGCCAGCAGGCCATCGGCGAACTCATGCACAACTATCGCTTCGAGCCGCTGCGCGAGCTGCTGCGCGACGTCGGCGACGTCGAGCGCATACTTGCCCGCGTGGCGCTCAAGTCGGCGCGCCCGCGCGACCTCTCGCGCCTGCGCGACACCCTGGCCCTGCTGCCGCAGGTGCAACTGCAGCTGCGCCCGCTGGAAGGCGCCCACCTCGGCGCGCTGGCCCGCCAGGTCAGCGAATACCCGGCCCTGGTGGACCTGCTCACGCGCGCCATCATCGAGGTGCCGCCGCTGGTGATCCGCGACGGCGGCGTGATCCGCGAAGGCTACGACGCCGAGCTCGACGAGCTGCGCGGGATCAGCGCCAATGCCGGCGACTACCTGCTGCAGCTGGAGCAGCGCGAACGAGAGGCCAGTGGCATTCCCACGCTGAAGATCGGCTACAACCGCGTCAGCGGCTATTACATCGAGCTGACGCGCGCCCAGGCCGAGAACGCGCCCGCGCACTTCATCCGCCGCCAGACGCTGAAGAATGCCGAGCGCTTCATCACGCCGGAACTCAAGGTGTTCGAGGACAAGGCGCTGTCCGCCTCGGCCCGCGCGCTGGCGCGGGAGAAGGCACTCTACGACAACCTGCTCGACGAGCTCTGCGACCAGCTGGCTGCACTGCAGCAAACCGGTGAAGCGCTGGCCGAGCTGGACGTGATCGCCAATTTCGCGGAGCGGGCCTGCACCCTGGGCCTCGCCTGTCCCGAGCTGGTCGCCGAACCCGGCATCCATATCGAGGCGGGGCGTCACCCGGTGGTGGAAAAGGTGCTGGACGGTCCCTTCACCCCGAATTCCGTCGACCTGTCGCCGGAGCGGCGCATGCTGGTCATCACCGGCCCCAACATGGGCGGCAAGTCCACCTTCATGCGCCAGACCGCACTGATCGTGCTGCTGGCGCACGTGGGCAGCTTCGTCCCCGCCGCCGGCGCGCGCATCGGCCCGGTGGACCGCATCTTCACCCGCATCGGCTCCTCCGACGACCTGGCCGGCGGTCGCTCCACCTTCATGGTGGAGATGACCGAGACCGCCAACATCCTGCACAACGCCACGCCCAACAGCCTGGTGCTGATGGACGAGGTGGGCCGCGGCACCAGCACCTTCGACGGCCTCTCCCTGGCCTGGGCGGCCGCCGACTACCTGGCGCGCGAGATCCGTGCCCTCACCCTCTTCGCCACCCATTACTTCGAGCTCACCACGCTGCCGGAGCTCGACGAGGGCGTGGTCAACGTGCACCTGGCCGCCGCCGAGCACGGCGAGCGCATCCTGTTCCTGCACAGCGTCAAGGAAGGCCCGGCCAGCCAGAGCTACGGCCTGCAGGTGGCGCAACTGGCCGGCATTCCGGCTCCCGTGATCCAGAACGCGCGGCGCAAGCTCGCCCAGCTCGAGAACCAGGAGGTGCGGGCGCAGCTGGCGCCCGCCGTGGCGCCCCCCGGCCGGCCGCTGCAGAACGACCTCTTCGCCGTCGGGCCCAGCCCGGTGGAGCTGCGCCTGGCCCGGGTGGACCCGGACAGCCTGACCCCGCGCGAGGCCCTGGACCTGCTCTATGCCCTGAAAAAGCTGGTGTGAGCCCGTCCCCGCCGGGCTGATTTGATCCAGCAGGATTATCGATGACGCTGTCCGACCGCGCCGATTGCCTAGGACGGGGGCGGCCAGTAGACTAGCGCCCGTTTTTCGACTCCCAACCAGGTAGGTCCAGCATGACGTTCGTCGTCACCGAGAACTGCATCAAGTGCAAGTACCAGGACTGCGTGGAAGTCTGTCCGGTGGACTGCTTCTATGAAGGCCCGAATTTCCTCGTGATCCATCCGGACGAGTGCATCGACTGCGCCCTCTGCGAGCCCGAGTGCCCCGCCAACGCCATCTTCTCGGAAGACGAGCTGCCGGCCGACCAGAAGGAGTTCATCCAGATCAACGCCGAGCTGGCCGAGGTGTGGCCCAACATCACCCAGAAGGGCCAGGAGCCGGCGGATGCCAAGGAATGGGACGGCAAGCCCGGCAAGCGGGCCCTGCTGGAGCGCTGAGCGCCCGCCCCCTCGCTTCGCCGAAACAAAAAAGGCAGCCCGATGGCTGCCTTTTTTATTGGCCGGCCCTGCCTCCGGCGCGGGCCCCAAATAAAAAGGGGCGCTAAAGCGCCCCTCGATGGAATCCCAGGCATCCTACCCGTTGATTCCCACAATCCCTGTCCTCATCCCTTAGCTTGCCGTCCTGGCAAGAATCCTTTTCGTCCGGTCGCGTCCTGCGACATGGGTTCATAGTACCCATGGCCGAGGTCGCCTCAAGGGGAGCATCCGTGCCGGCGCCCCGCCCGCCCCGGCCATCCCACCATTAAATCTATTTAAAACAGATGCTTATGTTGTTGCAGCCGGAGGCTGGAGGGGCGCTTTCAGCCTTTGCCTACAGGTCTTGTGCGAAATGTCGCACATGGGACACCGGCAATCTCCTAATATAAGGAAGACCGTCGCCACGGGGAGGCCGGAGCGCCAGGCCTCAGATCATGCTCTGCTGGTAATTCGGCAGGCCGATGCGCCCGATGAGCTCGAGCTGGGTTTCCAGCCAGTCGATATGTTCCTCCTCGCTGGCCAGGATCTTCTCGAAGATCTCGCGGGAGCCGTAGTCTCCCACCTGCTCGCAATGGGCGATGGCCTGCTTGAGGTCCGGATGCGCCTGCAGCTCGAGCTTGAGGTCGCAGCGCAGGACCTCCTCCACGTTCTCGCCGATATAGAGCTTGTTCAGGGCCTGCAGGTTGGGCAGGCCCTCCAGGAACAGGATGCGCTCGATGAGCATGTCGGCATGCTTCATCTCGTCGATGGATTCGGCGTATTCGTGGTCGCCCAGCTTCTTGAGGCCCCAGTTGCGGAGCATGCGGGCATGCAGGAAGTACTGGTTGATGGCGGTGAGCTCGTTCACCAGCGCCTTGTTGAGGTAGGCGATAACCTGGGCATCCCCTTTCATGGCCCGCTCCTTGTGCGATGGGATGGTGCGACGGGAGTTGTCGGGGGGAGCTTAGCAGAGTCGGGAGGGCACGGAACAAGTCGAGCGGCGGAGGCGGCTCGCCCGCTGGCGGGGGCGGACGGGACGCCCCGGGCCGGGGGTGTCAGGCGGCGCCGGGCAGGCGGCGGCTGTCGTCCTGCAGGGCCTCGTCCAGCACCTCGCGGCAGGCCACGGCGCAGCGACCGCACTGGGTGGCGACCCCCAGCTCGTTGCGCAGGTCGCGCATGCTGCAGCAGCCATGGTCCACGGCGGTGCGGATCTGGGTGTCGGTCACGGCCTTGCAGATGCAGACGTACATGGGAGGCAGCCCTTAAACTTAATGCGAATTATTATCATTTATAAGTTCACGGCCTGCAAGTCCCGCTGGCGCTGCCGGACCGACGGGGCGACGTCCGGCTGGCCAGGGCCTTCCGCCCGCCTCCTCCTGCCTGCCACGGGCAAAAAAAAAGCCCACATCATGTGGGCTTAACAGGGGTACAACCAAGATTCGCTGCCAATTGAGGAGTCCAACCGTCAGGGCGTTGCCTGACTGGATGACTACATAGTGGCGGCTCCCCCTGGCGTCGTCTGTAGGCGACCTGTGTCTCCCTGTTAAGTAGTGTTATCCGCGACCGCGCTCTTCTGCCGCCGCGCATGCCGCAGGTTTTGCCGCACCGGCCAGCGGAAGGTGAAGCTGGCGCCGCCGAGGTCGGGGCTGCGTGACACCTCGACGCTGCCCCCGTGCCAGAACGCGATGCGCTGCACGATGGACAGGCCGAGGCCATAGCCGCCGGAGGCGCGCGTGCGGCTGTCGTCCAGGCGCGCGAACGGCTCGAAGATGCGCTCGCGATCCTTCTCGGGAATGCCGGGGCCGTCGTCCTCGACGCGCAGCCAGGCCGAGTTGCCCTTGACGCCGGCGGACAGGCGCACGGTGGAGCGGGCATAGCGCACCGCGTTGCCCGCCAGGTTCTGCAGGATGCGGTGCAGGTAGCGCACCTCCGCCTCCGCCTCGGCGTCGGGCTGTTCCACCAGGACATCGATGCGATGGGGCGTGTTGAGGGCACGCGTTTCCTGCCCCACGCGCTCCAGCAGCGGGTGCAGCGGCACCGGCTCGAACTTGAGCGACAGCGTGCCCTGCTCGAGCTTGGCGTAGGTGAGGATCTCGTCGATGAGCAGGTTCAGCTGGTCCACGTCCTGGTCGAGCAGGCGCAGGCGCTCGTGGCGCTCCTCCAGGTCCTCGGTGTCGGCCAGCATCTCCATGCCGAAGCGCAGGCGCGCCACCGGCGTGCGCAGCTCGTGCGACACGGCGCGCGTCATCTCGCGCTGGGAATCGATCAGGCGCTGGATGTTCTCGGCCATGCCGTTGAAGGCATGGGCGAGCTGGCTGACCTCGTCGGAGCCCTGCACCTGGGCACGGGCGGAGAGATCGCCGGCGCGGATGTTGCGCACCGCCAGCTCCATCTTCTTCAGCTTGCGCTCCAGGGGATGGATGATGAAGTAGGCGGCGATGGTGATGATGGACAGCACCGCCACGGCGACCATGAGCACGAGCTGCATGGGCATCCAGTCGAAGATGTAGAGCGGCCCCATGACCAGCACGCGGTCGGTGCCGGTCAGCGGCGCCACGATGCGCAGCGACGAATTGCGGGTGCCGGAGCCTTCCTTCAGGACCAGCACCACCTCGTTGCGGCGGATGCGCGCCTGCTGGTCGCGGTCGAGGCCGGCCTTCTGCAGCGGCATGAGCAGGACCGGATAGGGGAAGTAGCGCTGCAGCTCCTGGATGCGCTGGTCCTCGCGCCCGGGGTAGTGGCCGAGCTCCTCCAGGAAGAACACGGCCAGGGCCTTGGCCTGCTGCTCGGAGACCTTGGACATGCGGGTCTTGATGTAGAGCTCGTCACGGCCGGGAATGCGCGAGTAGATGTCGGCGTAGTTCTGCTCCTCGTTGGAGCGGAAGACGGCGCGCCCCTCGGCGAGGTGGGCCAGCTCGTCCTCGGAGAACTGCTCGGCCTGGGGCGGGATGATGCTGATGGCGCTGTCCATGACCTTGCTGGCCTCGGCCAGCCAGGCGGTGCGCGCCTCGCCCTGCTGCCGGGAGATGCCCAGCGCGATCAGGTGGAAGATGCCGGTCGCCATGCTCTCGCGATAGCTGTCGGCGCGCTGTTCATTGATGGCCTGGATGAAGCCCCAGGCCAGCATCGCCACCGCCGCAATGACCAGCAGGATACCGCCATAGATACGTACGAATATGCTGCTGGGCATGCGGTGGGGCTCGGTGGCGCGTCAGGCGGATTCCTTGACGAACAGGTAACCCTTGCTGCGCACGGTCTTGATGCGGCGGGGGTTCTCCGGATCATCGCCGATCTTGGGCCGGATGCGGGAGATGCGCACGTCGATGGAACGGTCCTGTCCGTCGTATTCGATGCCGCGCAGGCGCTCGAAGATGTCCTCGCGGGAGAGGATGCGGCCGGCGTTGGAGGCCAGCAGCCACAGCAGGTCGTACTCGGCGCTGGTGAACTCCACCGGCTTGCCGTTCAGGATCACGGCGCGGGCGCCGTTGTCGATGACCAGCTCGCCGAAGTCCAGGCAGGAGGGCACTTCCTCGGCGGCCATGTCGGAACGGCGCAGCAGGGCCCGGATGCGGGCCAGCAGCACGCGCGGCTGGGCCGGCTTGGAGACATAGTCGTCGGCGCCCATCTCGAGGCCCAGGACCTGGTCCATGTCCTCGGCGCGGGCGGTCAGCATGAGGATGGGCTGCTGGTAGCCCTGGGCGCGCACCTCGCGGCAGACGGTGAGGCCGTCGGCGCCGGGAAGCATGATGTCCAGCACCACCATGTCGGGCTGGTCCTCGATGATGCGGCGGATGGCCCGGGTGCCGTCGGCCTCGACGCCGACCTCGAGGCCGTTGCGGATAAGGTATTCCTGGGTGAGGGAGGCCAGGCGTTCATCGTCCTCCACGATCAGCACCCGCGGCAGTTTCTCAGTAGTCTGGCTCATCATAAGAAATCCTTTTAAATCAAGTGGATAGTAAGAATCCCAGAGCTCTGCAGAAATGTAACTGCGGCGATCATACGAATTGTAAACGCGCTTCCCAAGGCGGGATAACCAAATCGCAACAAGACAGCCCCCAGCACGCCCCCCAGAAAAGCGCCTTGGCCAGCAGATGACCACTACATATTGTGTCCACACCACGGAGCGCCCGGCGGCGCGCGGGGTGGGCGGGCCGCCGACGGTTACCCACGCGCCGCCCACAACATATCCACAAGTTTATCCCCCAATCTCATACTTGCGGGCCTTGGCCAAACGGCTTATCTTGTAGCCACACAGAGGCACCGACACCATATGTAGCGTTGTGACCCGGCAGCACGCTTTCACCACCCCCCGAAATTCCCAGAACAACATCGGGTGAAAGTACCAGGGTAAACAGCAGCCAGCACCGTTCCAGAGGGATTTCCACGGCCGCCAGGGCCGTTCGCAGCGGACCGCGACACCCCAAGATGTTGTGGTCCACTCCGTCCAGGAAACCCCCACTGACCGGGCACAGCGCAGGGATCGGTCCTCGTTTCTTTATTTGCTCCTTCAACCTTGCCAGCGGGAAGCCACATGTACACGGAATCGACTTCTGCTTCGGGTAGCCCCGTCGCCCCCTCCCCGGCCGCCTCCGAGGCCGCCGGCGTCCTCGCCACCGCCCCCGGCACCCTGCGCGTCATCAAGCGCAACGGGACCGTGGTGCCCTATGACGAGTCCAAGATCGGCGTCGCCATCACCAAGGCCTTCCTGGCCGTGGAGGGCGGCAACGCCGCCGCCAGCACCCGCATCCACGAGACCGTGGCGCAGCTGATGGCCATGGTGACGGCCACCTTCAAGCGCCGCATGCCCACCGGCGGCACCGTGCACATCGAGGAGATCCAGGACCAGGTGGA
>DASUDN010000098.1:0-18822 GCA_036275595.1 Moraxellaceae bacterium | reverse complement strand
CAGCAACAATCCCTACGATCCCACGCGCATCGTCGGCGGCTCCTCGGGCGGGGAGGGCGCCATCATCGGGGCGGGCGCCTCGCCCTTCGGCCTCGGCGCCGACGTCGGCGGCTCCATCCGCATGCCGGCCTTCTTCAACGGCGTGTTCGGCCACAAATGTTCGCCGCGGCTGGTGCCCAACGAGGGCCAGTACCCGGGGCCGGCCGGCAGCATCGACGACTTCCTCTCCACCGGCCCGCTCTGCCGTCGCGCCGAGGACCTGGAGCCGCTGCTGCGCATCATGGGCGGCCCCTCCGCGGCGCGCCTGAAGAGCGCGGCGAGCGTGGACCTGGCCGGCCTGCGCGTGCTCTACCTCAAGCCCGACCGCGGTCCGCGCGCCTCGCGCGAGCTGCGCGAGGCGCAGGCGCACGCGGTGCAGGCGCTGCAGGCGGCGGGCGCCACGCCCGAGGCCATCGACCTGCCCCTGCTCGACAAGGGCTTCGACATCTGGTCGTCCATGCTGGGCACCGCCAACGGCCCCAGCTTCGCCGAGATGATGTTCGGCTCGCGCAGCGCCTGGCGCCCGCTCGCCGAGTTCGGCCGCCTGCTCACGGGGCGCTCGCCCCACACCCTGCCGCTGGTCATTCTCGCCGCGCTGGAAAAGGTGCCCGACCTCGCGCCCGGCCGCGCCCGCAAGTACGTGGCCCTGGGCCGCGAGCTCAAGGAGCAGCTGGAGGCGGCGCTGGGCGACGACGGCGTGCTGGTCACGCTGCCCTACACCGAGGTGGCGCCGCGCCACGGCAAGCCGCTGTTCCCGCCCTTCAACTGGGTGCGCTGTGCCATCTTCAACGCCATGAGCGTGCCCAGCACCGCCGTGCCCATGGGCCTGAACGCGCGCGGCCTGCCGCTCGGCGTACAGGTGGTGGCAGCCCAGGACAACGACCACCTGTCCCTTGCCTGCGCGCTGGAGCTGGAGCGGCGCATCGGCGGCTGGGTGCCGCCGTGGACCCGGCCCGCCCTGCGCGGCTAGCGCCGCTGGCCCGCAATGACGATTGCCCGGCCCCGCCACCCTCTGCGGTGGCCGGGGCTTTCCGCTACCATCCCCGCAAGCCCGGCCGTTACCGGGCCGCCCGTCCCGGGGCGGCCCCGGCCCGCTGTCCTCCGGAGTCGCGCATGACCTCGCAAGAAAAGATCCATCTCGACATTCCCGTGCGCGAAGGGCGCGCGACGGTCGGCGACATCGAGCTGCACTACGAGGACTGGGGCAACCGCGAACATCCCGCCTTCCTGCTTATCATGGGCCTGTCGGCGCAGATGCTGCTGTGGCCGGACGAGTTCTGCCGCCAGCTGGTGCAGAAGGGCTTCCGCGTCATCCGCTTCGACAACCGCGACATCGGCCTCTCCACCAAGGTGCGCCTCAAGGCCGCGCCCATGCACGACCTGGTGCGCATGGCGCGCTTCACCTTCGGCCTGAAAAGCCCCGCGCCCTACACCCTGTACGACATGGCGCAGGACTGCCTGGGCCTGCTCGACCACCTCGGCATCCGCCGGGCGCACGTGGTGGGCGCCAGCATGGGCGGCATGATCGCGCAGATCCTCGCGGGCAATCATCCCGAGCGCGTGCTGTCGCTGGGGGTGATCTTCTCCAGCACCAACCAGCCGCTGCTGCCGCCGCCGGCGCCGCGCGCCATCGGCCCGCTCATGAAGGGCCCGGGCAAGCATGCCACGCGCGAACAGCTCATCGCCCACAGCAAGAAGCTGATGCGCATCATCGGCAGCCCGGAGTATCCCAATCCCGACCACGAGCTCGAGGCCTTCGCCAGCATGCTCTACGAGCGCGCCTACCATCCCGCCGGCGTCAAGCGCCAGTTCATGGCGGTGCTGAGCTCGGGCAGCCTGCGCCCGGTGGCGAAGCGCATCAGCGTCCCCACCGTGGTCATCCACGGCCTGGACGACGTGCTCGTGCGCCCCGCCTGCGGCCGCGCCGTGGCCCGCGCCATCAAGGGCGCGCGCCTGCACCTGGTGCCGGGCATGGGCCATGACCTGCCGCGAGTCCTGTGGCCCCTGTTCACCGACCTGCTCACCGAGAACGCGCGCCAGGCCAGGGCCTGAGCCGCGTGCTGAAAAAAGGCACCCCCGGGTGCCTTTTTGCTTTCTAAAATCAGAACAAACGACAGCGGAGAATCACAATGAATGCCCTGCCTTCCGTGAAGACCCAGGTCAGCCCCGAAGAGTGGGAAGCCCGCGTCAACCTGGCCGCCGCCTACCGCCTGATCGCCCTCTACGGCTGGGACGACCTCATCTTCACCCATGTCTCGGCGCGCGTGCCGGGGCCCGAACACCACTTCCTCATCAATCCCTACGGCATGATGTTCGACGAGATCACGGCCTCGTCGCTGGTAAAGATCGACCTCGACGGCAACAAGGTCATGGACTCGCCCTACGACATCAACCCGGCGGGCTTCACCATCCACAGCGCCATCCATGCCGCGCGCGAGGATGCCCTGTGCGTCATGCACACGCATTCGGTCAACGGCGTCGCAGTGTCCGCGCAAAAGGGCGGCGTGCTGCCGCTCTCGCAGCAGAGCACCATCGTGCTGGCCTCGCTGGGCTACCATGACTATGAAGGCATCGCCCTGCGCGAGGAGGAGAAGCCGCGCCTGGTGCGCGACCTGGGCGACAACAACTTCCTCATGCTGCGCAACCACGGCCTGCTCACCGTGGGCGCCTCCCCCGCCGACGCCTTCCTGTCCATGTATATCTTCGAGGCGGCCTGCATGATCCAGGTGCGCGCCCAGGCCGGCGGTGGCGAGCTCGTGCAGGTGCAGCCGGAGATCCTGGCGGGCGTGAAGAGCATGGTGCAGCTGGTGCTGCGCGGCATGGGCAGCCAGCTGGCGTGGCCGGGACTGCTGCGCAAGCTGGACCGGCGCAATCCGGGTTACGCCAACTGAGCGCCCGCCGGATCCGGGTGCCGCCGGGCCGACGTCCGGGCTGGCGGGGCCGGAAGAGAGCGGAGGAGGTCATGGGAGGCTCTCGGAATCGACTGCAGTCCTGGCCGGCGGCCTTCCTGGCGCTGGCCTGGCTGGGCGCGTGGGCGGGCGACGGTCGCCTCGCGGAGGAGCGCCTGCTCAGGATGCCGCTCAGCGACCTGCTGCAGCTGCAGGTCAGCACCGCCTCCATCCAGCCCTCGTCGCAGCGCGAGCAGCCGGGCGCCCTGACGGTGCTGACGGCCGAGGACATGGCGGCGGCCGGCGCGCGCACCCTGCAGGATGCGCTCCTGCTCGTGCCGGGCGTGAGCTTCGGCCTGGACGTGTTCAACGTGCCCGGGCTCGTGTTCCGCGGGACCTGGGCCTATGAGGGAAAGATACTCTTCCTGGTCGACGACCTGCCGGTGAACGACCTGCTCTACGGCATCTATGCCATCCCGCCGAACTTCCCGGTCGAGCTGCTGGACCGCGTGGAAATCCTGCGCGGACCGGGCGGCGCCAAGTATGGCGAGAACGCCG
This sequence comes from Moraxellaceae bacterium, assembly GCA_036275595.1. Taxonomy (GTDB): domain Bacteria; phylum Pseudomonadota; class Gammaproteobacteria; order Pseudomonadales; family Moraxellaceae; genus UBA2031. Next base: position 15,337 of record DASUDN010000098.1, on the reverse strand, counting down.
AGCTGGCCGTCATCCGCATCTATACCCGCAACAGTTCCCCCCATGACGGCTTCGCCGCCGTCACCACCGCCGCGCAACGCGACGGCCACCCGCTGGGCCAGGTCAGCGCCGGCCAGCAGTGGTGGGGGCGGGAAGGTTCGCTGGCCCTGCTGGGGACGGCATCGACCGGCAGTTGGGGCAGTGGCACCTGGACCGATGCGGCGGGGGCGCGCGTCGATACCTCGGCCCAGGAGCAGGAGAGCGCGCAGCTGGCGCTGGCGTCGGAATGGCGCGGCACCCGGTTGCAGTTCTACTTCGAGCAGTTCAACCTGGACGCCGTGCAGCGCTACGGCTTCTACCAGCCCGACATGGCCATCTCCTTCCGGCACGCCAACCTGCGCCTGGAGCACGATTTCCGGCTCACGCCCTCCACCACCCTGACGCCGCGCTGGACCTGGCGCGACGAGAATACCTGGCAGGGGACGTCGGCGCTGCCGTCCAACTACGAGTTGCCCGCGCAACGGCACACGCTGGACCTGGAGGCGCGACACAACTTCTCCTGGGGCGGCGTGGTCCGGGCCGGCGTGCAGCAGTACTGGGCGCAGGTGGAGGCCGCGCAGATGCAGGTGCCCGATGCCTTCCCGGGCAACACGCCCGCCAACTACTTCGACGGTCGCCCCGATGCGGAGTACCGCAGCTTTTCCGCGTTTGCGGAGGGCGAAGTACCGCTGGGCGACTACCTGCTGAGCACTGGGGCGCGCTACAGCAACCACAGCGTCAGCGGCGATGCCGTGGTGCCGCGGGTGGCCCTCACGCGCGCCGAGCCCGACTGGCATGTAAAAGCCCTGTACGAGTCCGCCTACCGCGAGCCCCAGTTCGAGACCATCAACCAGCGCGCCGGCGTCCTGAAACCCGAGCTCACCACGGTGTACGAGGTGGAGGGCGGGCACCGGCTGGGCCGTTCCCAGTACCTCACCGCCTCGTTGTTCGACTACGAATTGCGTGACGCCATCGTGTTCAGCGTCGCCCCCAGCGGCATCCCCGGCTACGTCAACGGCCAGCCGTTCCGGGGCCGCGGCCTGGAGCTGCAGTGGCGGCTCGAGCTCGACCGGCTGCAGCTGCAGGCGAACTACCAGCGCAGCTCGACGGACGACGACGCCATCCCCGTGTACGACGTGCTGGGACGCAACGGCCAGTCGCTGGGGGCGCCGCGGGACGTGTTCAACGCGTGGGCGGGCTGGCAGCTGAGCTCCGCCTGGTCGCTGCACCCGCGCCTGCGCTACCAGGGCGAGCGCACTGCCCTGGCCTACGACGCCGCCAGCGCTGCCACGCCGCCGCTGGCGCAGCGGCGACTGGACGCCGAGCTGACGGTGGACCTGAGCACGCGCTACCGGCGGGGGCCGTGGAGCTGGGAGCTGGGCCTGCGCAATGTCGCGGACGAGGAGCAATGGCTGCCACAGCCCTATACCGGCCTGAGCCCACCCTATCCGGTCGGCGGGCGGGAGTGGTGGTCGCGGCTGCAGTACGACTTCTGACGCCGGTCAGGAGTGGTCGCGGTCGGGCAGGCCGGCCGCGCGCGCATCGCGCAGCTTCATGCGCCGCAGCATGTGACGCAGGCCCTCGGCCACCGCCATCATGCCCATGGTCGCCGTCACCACCGTCGCCGAGCCGTAGCCGGTGCAGGAGAGGTCGCCGCAGGCGGCGCCCTCCGGCGTCGTCACGGCCTGGTCGGAGTAGACGCAGGGAATACCGAACTTCTCCGCCGGGTCCAGGGGGAAGTTGCACTCGCGGCGCAGGCGCCGGCGCAGCTTGGCGATCAGCGGGTCGCGGTGGGTGCGCGTGAGGTCGTCCACGCGCAGCTGCGCGGGGTCGGTCTTGCCGCCGGCGGCGCCCGCCACCACCAGCGGGATGCGCCGGCGCCGGCACCACACCGCCAGCGAGATCTTGGCCTCGATGTCGTCGGTGCAGTCCAGCACCAGGTCCGGCGTGTCGGCCAGCAGCGTCGCGATGTTGTCGCGGGTCAGGAAGTCGTCCACCAGGGTCAGCCGCAGGCGCGGGTTGATCTCGCGCGCGCGCTCGCCCAGCACGTCGATCTTGCCGCGGCCGAAGGTGCTCTCCAGCGCCGGCAGCTGGCGGTTCACGTTGGAGGCCACCAGCACGTCCATGTCGATCAGGGTGAGGTGGCCGATGCCGGTGCGGGCCAGGGCCTCGATGGCCCAGGAGCCGACGCCGCCCGCGCCCGCCACGACCACGCGGGCGCGCTCGAAGAGGGCGAAATTGGCGTCGCCATAGAGGCGGGCGGTGCCGGCGAAGCGGCGGTCGTAGTCCTGGTCGGCGGCGGTCATGGCGGCGGGGATGGGGGGGACGCCGCGGATTATAGGGGGCACTGGGCCTGGCCGTGAAACCGGTCATGGCCGGCCCGGCCGGGGCTGGTATAGTGCCGGGCAGGTTCTTCCGCCCGCGAGCATCATGACCCTTCCGACCACCGCCCTCCTGGCGTCCCAGTCCGCCAACGTCGTCAGCTACATCCAGCTCGCCGTGGCCCCCGTGTTCCTGCTGACCGGCGTCGGCTCCATGCTGGCCGTGCTCACCAACCGCCTGGCGCGCATCATCGACCGCGCCCGCGCCATGGAGGACCGCTACCAGTCCTCGGTGGACGCCGACGTCCGCCGCCGCCTGCATGCCGACCTCAAGGTGCTGTCGCAGCGTTCGCGGCTGGTCAGCCGCGCCATCGGCTTCTGCACCGCCTGTTCGCTGTTCGTGTCCCTGGTGATCGCCATCCTGTTCGTGCAGTCGCTGTTCGAGGTCTACCTGCACGGGGTGGTGCCCCTGCTGTTCATCATCGCCATGGGCGCCTTCATCGTGGGCCTGTTGCTGTTCCTGCGCGAAATCCAGATCGCCACCGCCGCCCTGCGCATCGGGCCGCCCGACGACGAGGCGTCCTGAGCACAGGGGCCGCCCGACGACAACAAACAAGAAGAGGGGAGACCTGCCATGCGCATCCTGCGACTCGTGTTCGGCCTCTGGCTGGGCGTCCTGGCCGCGGTCGCCGCAGCCGACGACTTCGACTACTACACCTTCGCGATCAGCCTGACGCCGGCCTTCTGCGACCAGAACCCCAAGTGGCGGGACAGCCTCCAGTGCCGCGACCGCCTGCCCTTCACCGTGCACGGCCTGTGGCCGGAGAAGTCCGGGGGCCGCGCGCCCGAAAACTGCCGCGGTGCCGATCTCGCCCTCTCGCCCGGGCTCGAGCGCAACTTGCGCGGCACCATGCCCGACCGCGGCCTGCGCCAGCATGAGTGGAAGAAGCATGGCCGCTGCAGCGGGCTGGCGCCGGAGGCCTACTTCAGCGTCATCGATCGCGAGTTCATGGAAATCAGGTGGCCGGCGCTGCTGAAGCCGCAGGGCCGTGACGCCATCGTCGAGCGCGATGCCATCCTGCGCGAGTTCCGCCGGCTGAACCCCGGCTTTCCCGAGCGTGGCGTGGTGCTGCGCTGCGAGGGCCGGCGGCGGCCGCCGCTGCTCGCCGAGATCCGCCTGTGCCTTACTCCCGATGGCCGTCCCACCGAGTGTGCCGGCAATTTCCGCCCCAACTGCCCGGTCGCGGTGCAGGTGCGGGCGCCCTGAGGCGGGGGAGGGGGAGTGAAGGGGCGCAGCCTGTCCGGCGCAGATGCCGCCCGCCGGCCATGGCCGGCGCCGGAGCCTCCCCCGTATTGGCGTGACCGGAGCGAGCCGCTAAGGTTGCAGCAGGGGTATCCATGCCGTTGCCACACATAAAAGAACAACCATGACTCTTTATTGCCGCTACCACGTGCTTGAGCCGGCTGACTGGCGCTGCCAGAGCTGTCATATCGACTTCTGCAGCACCTGCTCGCCCGATCCGGTGGAGGAGGACTCCTCCATGCCGCGCAAGTGCCCGCACTGCAAGGGCCTGCTGCAGCCGCTGGCCGCCGCCTACAACGCGCCGCCCTTCTGGCAGCGCCTGACCGCCTTCCTGCGCTATCCCTTCTCGCCGGTGGCGGGCGTGCTCATGTTCCTGGCCTTCCTGATCCCGCTGGTGGTGCCGGACGGGGTGCTGCTCAACGTGGCGCGCCTCGGCTTCCTGCTGCCGCTGACGGTCTACCTGTGGGCGGTGTTCGAGCGCGTCGTCACCGGCGACGTCGAGCCCATCGGCCCCAAGGTACTGGCCTCCACGGCCGGCCGCACGCCGCTGCCGCTGTACCTGGGCGTCGCCCTTGCGGTGCTGGCGGGCGCGGGGTCCTTCGCCGCCGCCACCTGGGGCTTTGCCGGCAAGGTGCTGGTGTCGGTGCTGCTCGGCCTGCTGCCCGCCCTGCTCGCGGGCGTGGCGCGCACCCGCAGTGTCGGCAGCGGCTTCAGCAAGGACGGTGTGGTGACCGTGGTCACCGGTGTCGGTCCCGTCTACGCCGCCGTCTTCCTCATGCCCATCCTGCTGGTGGGCGGCCTGCTGGCCTTCGTGAGCCTGTTCACCGACGTGCTGCCCAATGCCGTCGGCTACGGCCTCGACATGGCGGCCTACACCTACGCGGCCATCGTCATCTTCGCCCTGAGCGCCTACATGCTGTTCCAGTATCAGGAGGAGCTCGACTACACGCCGGAAGGCGACAGTGGCAAGCGCAAGAGCTATCGCCGCGTCGATCCCGTGCAGTCGCTGCTGGAGATGCACCTCAAGGACGGCAACTACGGCAAGGCCATCACCATCCTCAAGATGGACGTGGACAAGAAGTCCGCCACCGTGGCCCAGCACGAGCGCTATCACAAGCTGATCTGGGCGCTGAACCACGAGGAAGACCTGAAGGCGCATGCCGTGCCCTACTTCAAGGCACTGCTCGCCAACGGCCGCGGCGTGCAGGCGGCGCAGGTGTTCCGCAACTACCTGCAGCGCTATCCCGATTTCAAGCTGGCGGAGCCGGAAGTGCGCCTGGACCTGGCGCAGGCCTTCGAGCAGCAGGGCGACTTCAAGCTGGCCGTGCACGTGCTGAACGGCCTGCACAAGGACAGCGCTCAGTTCCCGGGCCTGCCCGAGGCCTACCTGCTGGCGGCGCGCCTGCTGGCCGAGCAGCTCAAGATGCCGCAGAAGGCGCTGGCCCTGGTGCAGTTCCTGCACGGGCGCTACCGCAACCACCGGCTGTTCCCCGAGATCAATCGCATGGCCCAGGAGCTGTCGCGGTCCGCGCCCGCGGCGCCCTGAGCCCCTCCCTGCCGTTCCTTTTCCGGCGCTCCCTTTCCTTGGCGGCCCGCCGCGCTTTCCGGGCGCCGCACGGGGGCGCCCCTCCGGGCGCGGGGATCAGCCCTGGGAAACGGACTGGCGCAGGAAGCGCGCCCGGGCCGGTTCGCGCAGGCGCTCCAGCGCGTCGGCCAGGGCCAGCGCCGTCTTCTGGATGAGCGGGTGCGGCGTCTTGCGTTCCAGCACCTGGCGCATCAGCTTGTCGGCCTCGATCACCTCGTTCATGCGCGTCAGGCGCGCGACCAGCTTGATGCTGGTTTCCAGGTCCAGCGCGGCATGGGTCTGCGAATAGCGCATGTAGTCGCGGAAGGTGCGCAGCACGAGGGCGTCGTTCTCGGCCGCGCTGATGTTGAACAGGCGGCGCGCGACCGCGTCGTAGCCGGGATTGCCCGGATTCAGCTTCTCCACGTTGTAGAGCTGGGTCAGCACGCGCATGTCCGAGGGATTCTGCTTGATGAGGTCGCGCAGCACCTTCTGTGCCTGCGGGAACTCCAGTCGCGCCACCGCGTCCAGCGCCTGGTTCAGCTGCTGGCGGTAGGCCAGGTCGCGCTCGTCCTCGGGTTCGTCGCTGGTGATCACCGGCATGAAATCGGCCGCGTTCACGAACCACCTGGCGTAGGCGAAGGCCCAGAGCGGGCCGGAGGCGAGGGCGGCCAGGCGCGCCGCGATCTCGCTCACGCGCAGGTCGGACAGCACCATCTCCGCCCCGAGCAGCAGCGCCCACAGCAGGGCCAGGCTATAGGCGGGAATGTCGAAGCGGTTGAAGGCGCGCACCTTGCCCGCCTTGAAGTGCATCAGGTACATGCCGGTGACCGCCGCGGCGCCCACGCTGGCGCCGGTCAGCGGCAGCACGTCGCCGCCATTGGCGATGAGGAAGGCGATGGCGCCGGTGGCGCCGCCGCCCAGCAGGCTGGCCAGCACCGCGCCGCTGCCCAGCGCGAGCTCCATGCACACGCCCACGGTCAAGAGCAGCAGCAGCGCCGCCGCCAGCTGCATGAAGTCGGCCTGCACCAGGCCGAAGGTGAGCAGGGTGATGGGGCGCATGCCCTGCTGCGGGTCCACGCCCAGGGCGCGCGAGCTCAGCTTGCCGCGCTTGGGGTCGAAGGCCTGGCGGGCATCCTTCCAGGCGTTGAACTGCTCGGGCGAGAGGTAGTCCTGCCCCTGCCGGTCGAGCGCCTGCACGAAACTGTCGTCCAGGGCCACGTACAGGGCCACGTTGTCCAGGCGGGCGGGATCCTCCGTGCTGGCCGCGTACTCCGCCTGCAATTTCTTGAGCATGGTGCGCTGGCCGGTCTTGAGGGCGTGGGTCTCGTAGAGGGGCCATTCGGTCTTGAACAGCGTCTGCCGGTATTCTTCGGCCAGCTCCTTCTTGAGGCGGACATCGGCCGCGTGCCAGGGCAGGAAGATCAGCAGCAGGAGCAGGCAGACACCCAGGGCCAGGCGGGGCGGGGATTTCCAGTCGAAGGGACGGTCAAGCGGAGTCAGCAGCATGGAGGGGGCTCGCGGTTCTTGGTGGCGGTCTGGGCCTTTCTGGTGATACGGGACCATGATAGCGATACCCTCTCCGGCATTCATCGTGCCGGGCCGCCGTTTCGCCCCCCGCTCCTGCCGCATGTCATGGCGCGGACCTTACTTGTGATATAAATCCCGCTTTCCCATGGTCAGGAAGACGCCATGACCCTTCACCCGGATACCGCGCCGGCCCGGCGCGCGGCCCGACTGGCCGGCCTCCTCGGCCTGGCCATCCTGCTCGGCGGCTGCGGCGGCATGGCCACGCGCTTCGCCGGCAACCTGTCCGCGGCCATGATGGACAACGACGATCCCGCCGTGGTCGAGTCCGGGTCCGCCAGCTACCTGCTGCTGCTCGACGCCCTGGTGCGCCAGGACCCCGAAAGCCCGGCCTACCGCCAGGCCGCCGCCAGCCTCAACTCCGCCTATGCCGGTGCCTTCGTGAAGGACCCGGCGCGTGCCGCCGCCCTCACCACCAAGGCCCTGAACTATGCCAGCGAGGGCATCTGCCTGGAGCACGACGAGCTCTGCGGGGTGCGTGCGCTGCCGGTGGACGAGCTGAAGCAGCGCCTGGCCGCGCTCGACGACGCCGAGGACGACGTGCCCGGTCTCTACACCCTGGGCGCGACCTGGGCCGGCTGGGTGCAGGCCCATGCCGACGACTTCAACGCCGTGGCCGACCTGCCGCGCGTGGAGGCGGTGATGCAGCGCGTGATCGCGCTCGACGAGGGCTACCAGTCCGGCGCCGCCCACCTGTACCTGGGGGTCATCGCCACCGCCATCCCGCCCGCGCTCGGCGGCCGTCCCGAGGTGGGCCGCGCCCACTTCGAGAAGGCCATCGCGCTGTCGCAGGGCCACAACCTGATGGCCAAGGTGTATTTCGCCCGTAACTACGCCCGCGGCGTGTTCGACCGCGAGTTGCACGACAAACTGCTGAACGAGGTCAAGGCGGCCGACCCGCGCTGGCCGGGCTGGACGCTGAGCAACACACTGGCACAACAAGAAGCGGACGCGCTGCTCAAGTCCGCCGACGAATACTTCTGACCACTTTGGCCGCCGCACGCGACGGGCGGCCATGAACAACCACAGTCGTTCCCGTCCCGCCGGCCGCGCCGCCGGCGCCGGTGCTCCGCCCCCGGGGCGGCCGGAACGACCCGCACCACGGAGACCTTCCATGACGCGCAAATTCCTGGGCTTCCTCACCGCCGGCCTGCTGGCCTCCGCCATCTCGGTTCCGGCCGGGGCGGTGACCCTGAAGATCGCCACGCTCTCGCCCGATGGCTCGCAGTGGACTGCCAAGATGCGCGCCGGCGCCAACGAGATCAAGACGCGCACCGCGGGCCGCGTCGAATTCAAGTTCTACACCGGCGGCACCATGGGCACCGACAAGGCGGTGCTCTCCAAGATCCGCATCGGGCAGCTGCAGGGCGGCGCCGTCACCGGCGGCAGCCTGGCCGACGCGGCGCGCGACATCCAGGTGTACTCGCTGCCGCTGCGCTTCCGCAGCGTACAGGAAGTGGACTACGTGCGCGGCAAGATGGATCCGGTCCTGTCTAAGCAGCTCGAGGATGGCGGCTTCGTGAACTTCGGCTTTGCCGAGGGCGGCTTCGCCTACGTGATGAGCAAGAACGCGCCGGTGACCTCGGTGGCGAGCCTGCGCAAGCAGCGCGTCTGGATTCCCGACAATGACCACCAGTCCGAGGAAGCCATGAAGATCTTCCAGGTGTCGCCGGTGCCGCTGTCGCTGGCCGACGTCCTGCCCAGCCTGCAGACCGGCATCATCGACACCGTTGCCTCGTCGCCCATCGCCGCGGTGGCGCTGCAGTGGCACACCCAGGTCAAGTACTTCACCGACCTGCCGCTCAGCTACTTCGTGGGCACGCTGGCCATCGACAAGAAGGCGTTCTCCCGCCTCGAGCCGGCCGACCAGGCCGTGGTGCGGGAAGTCATGACCCGCGTCTTCAGGGAAATCGACCAGCAGAACCGCAAGGACAACGAGTCTGCCTATGCCGCGCTGCTCAAGCAGGGCATCAAGCCGGTCAAGCCCACCGCCGCCGACGTGGCCGAGTGGGAGAAGAACAGCGAGGCCGCCACCGCGCAGATGATCAAGGACGGCATCGTGAGCGCGGGCGCCGCCCAGCAGCTCAACACCCTGCTGGCCGCCGCCCGCGCCGGTAAGAAGTGATGAAGGCCTGGCTCGCGCGCCTGCTGCGCGTCGTGCACGCGGTGGAGGACGCCATCCTGGTGGCGCTGCTGCTGGTCATGGTGGGGGTGGCCGTGATGCAGATCGTGCTGCGCAACGGCTTCGACGGCGGCTTCCTCTGGGCCGAGTCCTTCCTGCGCGTGCTCGTGCTGTGGATCGGCCTGGCAGGCGCCATGGCCGCCAGCCGCGAGCATCGCCACATCAGCATCGACATCCTCGGCCGTTTCCTGCCGCCGCGCGCGGAAAAGTTCGCGGTGGTGTTCACCGCCCTGTTCACCGCCGGCATTGCCGGCGCGCTGGCCTGGTATTCCCTGGACTTCGTGAAGGTGGAGTACGAGAACCCGTCCATGGCCTTCGGCCAGGTACCCACCTGGGTCTGCGAGAGCATCATGCCCGTCGCCTTCACGGTGATCGGCCTGCGCTACCTGTTGCTGGCGCTCACCACGCCCTGGAATCCGCACCCGCACGGTGACAGCACGCTGCCGCATCCGGAAGAGGGCGCGTCGTGACCTGGCTGCTGATCGCCCTGATCCTGCTGGCCGCGCTGGCCGGCGCTCCCATCTTCGCCGTGCTGGCCGCGGCCGCCATGCTGGGCTTCCATGCTGGCGAGACGCCGCTCACCGTGCTCGGCGTCGAGCTGTATCGCCTGGTCGACACGCCGCTGCTGCTGGCGCTGCCGCTGTTCACGCTGGCCGGCTACCTGCTCGGCGAGTCGCGCACCTCGGAGCGCCTGGTGCGCCTGGCGCGCGCCGCCCTGGGCTGGCTGCCCGGCGGCCTGCCCGTGGTGGCCTTCCTGACTTGCGCCTTCCTCACCGCCTTCACCGGCGCCAGCGGCGTCACCATCGTGGCCCTCGGCGCCATGCTGTATCCGGCGCTGACCAAGTCGGGCTATCCCGACCGCTTCTCGCTGGGGCTGGTCACGAGCTCGGGCGCGCTCGGCCTGCTGCTGCCGCCCTCGCTGCCGCTCATCCTGTTCGCGGTGATCGCGCAGCAGTTGCCGGCCGGCGCCGGCGTCACCATCCAGGACGTGTTCACCGCGGGCCTGCTGCCCTGCCTGGTCATGATCATCCTGCTGTCGCTGTTCGGCCTGCGCGTCACCCGCGCCAACGCCATTCCGCTGCAGCCTTTCTCCTGGGGCGAGCTGCGCGCGGCGGTCGCCGAGGCCAAGTGGGAGCTGCCGCTGCCGGTGTTCGTGTTCGCCGGCATCTACGGCGGCTTCTTCGCCGTGTCCGAGGCCGCCGCGGTCACCGCGCTCTACGTTCTGGTCACGCAGATGCTGGTTTATCGCGAGATCAAGCCGGGCGCCCTGCCGCGCATCATCCGCGACGCCATGATGATGGTGGGCAGCGTGCTGCTCATCGTGGGCGTGGCCATGTCCTTCACCAATTGGCTCATCGACGCCGAGATTCCGACGCGCCTGTTCGACATGGTGCGCGCGCACATCCACAGCAAGTATGTGTTCCTGATGGCGCTGACCGGCTTCCTGCTGGTGCTGGGCATGATGCTGGACATCTTCTCGGCGCTGGTGATCATGGTGCCGTTGCTGCTGCCCATGGCGGTGGGGTATGGCGTGCATCCGGTACACCTCGGCATCATCTTCCTGGCCACCATGGAGATCGGCTACTGCCTGCCGCCGGTGGGCATGAATCTGGTGATCGGCTCCTACCGCTTCCGCAAGCCGCTGATCGAGCTGGCGCATGCCGCGCTGCCCTTCACCGCGGTGCTGCTCCTGGCGGCGCTCATCATCACCTACGTGCCCTGGCTCAGCCTGGCCTTCATCGGCAAGTAGCCGGCCTCAGCCGCGCAGCGGGCAGCGCAGGATGAAGTCGTCGAAGGCCTGCCCGAGGTAGAGCGCGCGGTTGGCCAGCACCGGGCTCGACATCGCGCTGATGCGATGCCCGTCGTCGCTGAAGAACGGCTGGAAGCTGCGCGTGGCCGTATCCACCACGAACACCGTCGCCGCCGAGGGATGCGTGGCGAAGTAGCGGTGTCGCAACAGGTCCAGCAAGGGGCCGCGCGACACAGTGAGCCAGGTGCCGGGTGACGGCCCCGCCGCCAGGCCATCCAGCGCGGGCAGGCTTACCACCTGCTCGCGCGTGCCCAGCGTGCCGTCTGCCTGGCGTGGCCAGGTCAGCATCGCGTTCCCGAAGGTCATCACCACCATCACGCGCTCCGCCTCGGCCTTCACGCCGTTGGCATAGCCCAGGCCGTCCGCCACCACCCGCCAGCCCTGCCCCTCCCGGTAGTGCACCAGTGTCCCCGTGGGCTTGCGCAGCAGCAGCTCCATGACGCTGCTGCCGTCGAGGCGGTCGTTGGTGACGTAGAGATCCCCGTCCGGCGCCACCGAGAGATGGTTGGGCGAGCGCAGCAGCGGATCGCGGTAGCGCTTGCGGAAGTCCAGGTGGTCTCCCTGCACCGCATACACCAGCACGCTGTGGCGGCGGCCATTGGCCGAGTCGCTGTCGTGGTTGACGAGGTAAAGCAGCGTTTCCTTGCCGCGCCGCACCAGGTCCATGTGCCCCGGCCGCAGCACCAGGCCGGCGGGCTCGCCGCGGCGGGGCAGGCGCTTCAGCAGGCCGGCCGCGGTGTCGTAGGCGTAGAGCTCGCCCGGCCGCTCGAAGTGGCGGCGGTCGTGCGTGGAAACCAGGAGGCGCAGGGGGTCGGGCAGCGGCAGCAGGGACAGCGGGCCTGGCGGAGTGGGGATGCGGACGCAGGCGGTGGCGTCGGGCCGGGCGTCGCCGGCGGCAAGGGGAGCGCAGGGGAGGAGGGCAAGCAGGGCGATGGCGAGTCGACGCATGATGGGCTTCCTCGGTTTCCGCCCATCGTGAGGCCGCCGCCCGGTGCCGGGCAATGCGGCTGCGGCAGGTCGCGACGATGTCTGCCGCGGCCTGCCGCCAGAGGCTTACTTGCCTTTGCTCCCGTCGGGCTTGGTGCCGAGTTGCTTCAGTTCCTGCTCGAGCCTGGCGATCTTCTTGGCCTGGGCGTCCAGGATCATCTCGCCGTCGCGGACCTGCTCCTCCAGGTCGGCGGCGCGGGCCGCGAGGTCGGCAGCTTCCGCCTTGATGCGGTCCACCTCTTCCTCAGACAGGGCGACTGCGTCCGATTCCGGCGCGGCAGTGGCGGGGGCCGGGGCGGGCGCCGCCGAGGCCGGGGCGGGCGGCGGCGTGGCGGGCTTGGGCGGCAGCGTCATGACCTCTTCCTCGGCGGGAGCGGCAGCCTGCTGGGTGAACCACCAGAACCCGCCGCCTGCCAGCAGGGCGAGCGCCGCGATTCCCCCGATCAGCGCCTGGCGCTTTTCCATCGTTTTCTCCTCGTGCCTGGGCGGTTGCATCGTGCGCCGGGCCGGCGGACACTCGCCGCCTGGCGTGGTGACTGGGCCTGGCCCGGTCACCCGGGCCTGTCGAACCGGCAATGGTGGGCAGTGTCTGATGACCTGTCAATTTTCAAGGCTCCGAGCGGAACATACTGCGGATGATCTTCCAGCGGCTGAACGAGACCCTGTACTTTTTCTGGCACCACCTCACCGACCTGCTCTGGCGCCTGTCGCCGCTGCTGCCCCTGCTGGTGCTGGCCAACTACCGCCAGTACTACCTCCATGCGGGGGATCCGGTGAAGGTCGTCGGCGACCCCACCTTCCTCATCACCCAGGCGGTCGCGGGCGTGCTCGCCCTCGGGCTGTCGGTGCGCTTCACGCTCGCGGTGGCGCGCGGCGACGGGGGAACCGGCGCGGCCCCGCTATGGGCGGCGGCGCTGGACCGCTCCCTCGCGCTGGCGGCCGCGCAGATCCTGGCCGGCATCCTGATCACGGCCGGCCTCCTGCTCTTCATCCTGCCGGGCCTCTACCTGATGGGCATGCTGCTGCCGGCCCTCGTCATCGTCATGGCCGAGGACGTGCCCGCCACCGTGGCGCTGCGGGCCGCCTGGACCCGCTTCCGGCACCTCTGGGGCGGCGTCACGCTGGGCGTGCTGCTCCTCCTCCCCGCCATCCTCTGCGTGCTGGCCGGCCTCGATGCCCTGGGCCAGCTGCTCGTCAACGCGCCCCTTGCGCTGCGGGTGGGCGCCGGCAGCCTGCTGGACCTCGTCGGCCTGCTGTTCGCGCAGCCGGTCGGCATCCTGCTGGTGCGCCACTACGAGCTGGAGCGCCGCGGCGCCGCCGAGGCCGGGCACTGATCCTGTCGCGGGTCAACACCGGCGTGGCTACGGGCGATTACACTGCTGGCGGATCGTGATCAGGGCTGGGTGCCAGCCGGGGAGGGAAATCGCCATGAAGAAGACCGTATTGCTCCTGCTGGTGGTGCTGGCCGGTTGTGCCCGCGCGGAGTGGAAGGAAACCGGTGGCCAGGAGCTGCTGCAGCGCCAGGCTAGGGGAGAGCCCGTGCTGGTGGTGGACGTGCGCTCGCCCGAGGAGTTCGCCGCCGGCCACGTGCCCGGTGCCATCAACATCCCGCACGACCGCCTCACCGGCGACGAGCCGGCCCTGCGCGACTGGAAGCAGAAGCCCGTCGTGCTCTATTGCCGCAGCGGCCGCCGCAGCGCGCTGGCCGCCGGGGTGCTGGAGAAGCACGGCTTCGGCCAGCTTGAACACCTCACCGGCGACATGCAGGGCTGGGAGAAGGAAGGGCGGCCGGTCGCCCGCTAGCGGGACCGTCGCGATGGCGCAGAAAAAAGCCCGGCATTGCCGGGCTTTTTGCTTTCTGCGACAGCCGCTCAGGGCTTGGCGAGCAGCGCGTCGGCCGCCTTGTCGGCGAACTCGGGGATGGACGGATAGGCGTCCGCGAGGCCCTTGATGCGCTTGGCCATCTCTGCCTGCTGGGTGTCCGCCACCTTGGCGAGCGTCATCAGCGACGTCAGGTACTGGCCGCCCTGCGCGCTCAGGTCCTTCTGCAGGCCCTGGTAGCCGGCGACGATGAAGTTCACCACCTGCTGCTTGTCGTGCAGCGAGGTGCTGTCGGAGGTGGCGGCTTCGGCCGGGGGCAGGGTCACCATGTAGGCGCCCGGGGCGTACTTGAAGGCCGCGCCGCTGAGACCATCGGTGGTGGAGCCGAGCAGGCCGCCCGTGATGATGTTGCCGAAGAACCACGGATTGATGGTGGAGGTCAGCTGCACCTCCACGTCCTTGTATCCTTCCTTGCTGAATTTGACAGGCTGCGTGCCGCCCTTGCGCTTGGTGTTGATGGTCATCGGCGTCTTGCCGATGGCGGCGCCGTTCAGGTAGACGGTGGCGCCGTCCGGGTTGGAGGCGAAGGACACGGACTGGTTGTTGCCGTCGACGATGGACGCACAGCCGGTGAGCCAGAGGGCGGACAGGGCGGCAATCCCCAGGAGCAGCTTCTTCATTGAGTATTCCTTTATGGTCTTGGTTGCAGCCCGGGCAGCGCGGGCCGGCGCGGATTCTAGGGAATGGCGGGGGCGCGCAGCAATGCAAAGGCATTGCGGGTTTTACGGAGTCGCGACGGAAGGCAGCAGAGTGGCGTGGTCGGGGGCAAAAGCCGGGGGCAGGGGGCCGCGCTCTAATAGCCCATGCCCTGCAGGTAGGCGCAGCAGGTGGTGGTGAAGAAGGTGAGCATGGAGCCGAAGTAATAGAGCAGGTCCAGCGTGCACTCCGAGCCCTCGCTGGCGCCCGCCTCGCGCTGGCAGCGCTGGATGATGGCGGTGGAGCGCTGCTCGTCGTCGAAGTAGCGGCGGGTGAGGGCGGTGACGCCGAAGCCCACGACGGCGCAACCGAACAGCGCCGGCGGTGACAGCAGCCAGCGCGGGTGTCCGGCCAGCGACAGGGCCAGCACGACCACGGTGAAGACATTGAACAGCAGTGGCACCGACAGCATCAGGCGCGCGAGGCCGAGATAGGGACGATGGTCCCGCCAGCCGCGCGCGGGCACGTGCCGCACCTCGGATTTGTAGGCCAGGTAGAACAGGTATTCGAGGGTCGCGCGCATGGGAGTGCCCGCCAATGGCTGGGGTAGGCTCCCTCAGTATAGGCGGCATGGCAGCTCTGGCCCGGCCATGTACAGCCGGTCCTGGAAAGGCCGGCCATGAAAAAAGGGGAGTCGTCGCCGACTCCCCTTTTTTCACGCGGGGCGGGGCCCCGGGGCTTACCAGCTCAGCGCGCCGCCGGTCTGGTATTCCGTGACGCGCGTTTCGAAGAAGTTCTTCTCCTTGCGCAGGTCCATGATCTCGGACATCCACGGGAAGGGGTTCTTCACGCCCGGGTACTGCTCCGGCAGGCCGAGCTGGGCCAGGCGACGGTTGGCGATGAACTGGAGGTATTCCTCCATCATGGCCGCGTTCATGCCCAGCACGCCGCGCGGCATGGTGTCGCGGGCGTACTCGATCTCGAGCTGGGTGCCTTCCAGGATCATCTGCGTCACTTCCTGCTGGAAGCTGGCGGTCCACAGGTGGGG
>DASUDN010000097.1:0-2518 GCA_036275595.1 Moraxellaceae bacterium | reverse complement strand
CATGGTCGTGGCCTACGAGACACGCAACGACGACGGTCCCATCACCCGCAACGACAGCCTGATCACGGTCGGCCTCAACTACCAGCTCAAGTAGGGTCGCCCGCTTCGGCCCGGTAGCTGTCCTTGAGCCTGGCGTAGTTGCCGGCGGTGTAGGTGAAATAGCTGCGCTCGCTGTCGGTGATGGGGCGGACCGCCTTGGCGGGGCTGCCCATGTAGACATGGCCCGAGGCCAGCACCTTGCCGGGCGGCACCACCGCGCCGGCGCCGAGGATGACCTCCGATTCCACCACGGCGCCGTCCATGACCATGGCCTTCATGCCGATCAGTACCCGGTCGTGGATGGTGCAGCCGTGCAGGGTGGCCTGGTGGCCGATGGTGACGTCGTTGCCGATGGTCAGCGGGAAGCCCTCGGGGTGGAAGCGGCTGGCATGGGTGATGTGCAGCACGCTGCCGTCCTGCACCGAGACGCGCTCGCCGATGCGGATGCGGTGCATGTCGCCGCGCACGATGGCGTAGGGCCAGACCGAGCTGTCCTGACCGATGGTCACGTCGCCGATGATGACGGCCGTGGGGTCGACCCATACACTCTCATGAATTTGCGGCCGGATGCCCTTGTGGGCGCGGATGGCTGCCACTATGGTGTTTCCTCCTGTACCTCCCGACCGGGGCCTGCGGCCCCCGCGTTGCGCCGGGATTTGACGAACTGGATGCCGGACATGTCTAACCCCCTGCTGGAACCGCACTCCCTGCCGCCCTTTGACCGCATCCGCCCCGAGCACGTGGCGGAGGCCATCGATACCATCCTTGCCGACAACCGCGCGGTGATCGCGCGCCTGGGCGCGGCGGCGAAGACGGCGGCGGTGAGCTGGGAGAGCGTGCCGGCGGTGCTGGAGAACCTGCAGGACCGGCTGGACCAGGCCTGGGCGCCGGTATCGCACCTGAACGCGGTCATGAATTCCGAGGCCTGGCGCGCGGCCTACAACGACACCCTGCCCAAGCTCGCGGCCTATGGTACCGAACTGGGCCAGAACGAGGCGCTGTTCCACGCCTACTCCGCGCTCGAGCAGTCGCCGGGTTTCGCCAGCCTCAGCATTGCCCACCAGCAGAGCGTGCGCAATGCCCTGCGCGACTTTCGCCTGAGCGGCATCGGCCTGCCGGCGGACCAGAAGAAGCGTTATGCCGAGATCGCCGAGAAGCTGGCCGAGCTTTCGTCCGCCTTCTCCGATAATGTGCTGGACGCCACCCAGGCCTGGGACAAGCAGCTGCCCGACGCCAGCCGCCTGGAAGGCCTGCCCGACTCCGCGCTCGGCCTGCTGGCCGCGCTGGCGCAGCAGAAGGAGCAGTCCGGCTTCCGCATCACCCTGGACTTCCCGTCCTACATCGCGGTGATGACCTACGCCGACGACCGCGCGCTGCGCGAGGAAGTCTATACCGCCTACGTCACGCGCGCCTCCGACCAGGGGCCGCAGGCCGGCCGCTTCGACAATACCGCGCGCATCGACGAGATCCTGCGCCTGCGCCAGGAGCAGGCGCAGCTGCTGGGCTACGGCAGCTATGCCGAGGTGTCCCTGGTGCCCAAGATGGCGCGCTCGCCGCAGCAGGTCATCGAGTTCCTGAATGACCTGGCGGCGCGCACGCGCCCGGGTGCGGAAAAGGAAATGGACGAGCTGCGCGCCTTCGCGCGCGAGGAGCTCGGCATCGCCACGCTGGAGCCCTGGGATGTCACCTACGCCAGCGAGAAGCTCAAGCAGAAGAAGTACTCCATCTCCCAGGAGATGGTGCGCCCGTATTTCCCGGCGCCGCGTGTCATCAAGGGCATGTTGCACATTGCCGAAAAGCTCTACGGCGTCGCCATCCGCGAACGCCGCGACGTCATCACCTGGCACCCCGACGTCACCTACTACGAAATCTGCGAGCAGGGCGAGGTCATCGCCAGCTTCTACCTGGACCCGTATGCGCGCGCCAACAAGCGCGGCGGCGCCTGGATGGCCGACTGCCGCGTGCGCCGGCGCCTGGACGACGGCACTCTGCAGCGCCCGGTGGCCTTCCTCACCTGCAATTTCAATCCGCCCGTGGACGGCAAGCCGGCCCTGCTCACGCACGAGGAGGTCACCACCCTCTTCCACGAGTTCGGCCATGGCCTGCACCACATGCTGACGCGCATGGAGGTGGCGGCGGTGTCCGGCATCAACGGCGTGGCCTGGGACGCGGTGGAGCTGCCCAGCCAGTTCTTCGAGAACTGGTGCTGGGCGGCGGAACCGCTGGCGCTCATCGCCAGCCATGTGGAAGGCGGCGAGCCGCTGCCGGTGGACCTGCTGGAAAAAATGCTGGCCGCGCGCAACTTCCAGTCCGGCCTGATGATGCTGCGCCAGCTCGAGTTCGCGCTCTTCGACATGCAGGTGCACGCCCTCGCCGACGTCACCCCCGGCGCCGTGCAGCGCGTGCTCGCCGAGGTGCGCGCGCGGGTGGCGGTGATCCCGGCCAAGCCCTTCAACCGCTTCCAGAACAGCTTCAGCCA
>DASUDN010000096.1:0-7062 GCA_036275595.1 Moraxellaceae bacterium | reverse complement strand
GCGGGACTTGCCCACGGCGTCCGCCACCTGCTGGTGGGTGAACTGGAACTCGTCGGCGAAGCGCTGCAGCGCGATCGCCTCTTCCATCGGGTTCAGGTTCTCGCGCTGGATGTTCTCGATGAGCGCCATGGCGATGGCGGTCTCGTCGGGAATGTCGCGGATGATGACCGGGATGGAATCCAGGCCAGCGAGCTGGGTCGCGCGCCAGCGGCGTTCGCCGGCGATGATCTCGTACTTGTTCTCGCCGACCGGGCGCACCACGATGGGCTGCATCACGCCCTGGGTCTTGATGGAGTCCGCGAGCTCCTGCAGCGCCGCCGGGTCCATGTCACGGCGCGGCTGGTAGCGGCCGCGCTGCAGGAACTCCACCGGCAGGTTGCGCAGCTCGCCGTCGGAGGGCAGCTTGCCCTCTTCCACCGCGGCCACGGTTTCCTTTTCCTTGCGCACATTGGACAGCAGGGCATCGAGGCCCCGGCCGCCGCCAAGGCCGCGTTTCTTCGTGTTCGTCGTCATGATCAACCTCAGGCGCCGCCGCGCGGCGCCGTTTCCATGGACCCGTGCGCCGGCCGCGGGGCCGGGACGGGCAAAAAAATCAAACGGCTTCCGCCACCGTGGCGCGCGCGCCGTCCTGGCGACGCAACAGCTCGGCGGCCAGCGCCAGGTAGGACATGGCGCCGCGCGAGGCACGGTCGTAGAGCAGCGCCGGCATGCCGTGCGCCGGCGCCTCGGCCAGGCGGATGTTGCGCGGGATGATGGTCTCGAACAGGCGGTCCGGGAAATGCGCCAGCAGTTCCGCGGACACGTCGGTGGCCAGCGTGTTGCGCGGATCGAACATGGTGCGCAGGATGCCGGTCACGTGCAGCTTGGGGTTCACCGTCTGCGCCACCTGCTCGATGGTGTCGATGAGCGCGGCCAGGCCTTCCAGGGCGAAGTACTCGCACTGCATGGGAATGATGACGCCGTCGGCGGCCACCAGACCGTTGACGGTGAGGATATTCAGCGAGGGCGCGCAGTCGACGATGATGTAGTCGTACTGGTCGCGGATCGGGTCCAGGGCCTGGCGCAGGCGCAGCTCGCGGCCGATCACCGTCATGAGCTCGACTTCGGCGGCCACCAGGTCGCTGTTGGCGCCGATCACGTGGTAGCCGGCCGCCAGGTCCTTCACGATGGCCTTGTCGATGGGACAACGGCGGGTGAGCACGTCGTAGGAGCCGTGCTCGATGTCGTGCTTGTCCACGCCGGAAGCCATGGTGGCGTTGCCCTGCGGATCGAGGTCGATCAGCAGCACGCGGCGCTTGGTCGCGGCCAGCGAGGCGGCCAGGTTCACGCTGGTGGTGGTCTTGCCCACGCCGCCTTTCTGGTTGGCAATCGCCAGTGTCTTGTCCATGTTCTTCCCCGTTCGTCCTGGCCCGCCGTGCAGGCACCAGTGAAACTGTCGTTATCGTGTGTCGCCACGGACGATGCGCACCAGGTGGCGCTCCTCGTCCAGGAAGGGCACCGCCAGCGGCAGCACCTCGGTCACCACATAGCCCGCCGGCAGCGCGGCGATCTCCGCGTCCGGGCGCTGGCCCTTCATGGCCAGGAACTCGCCACCCTCGCCCGCCAGCTGACCGCTCCATTCCAGCATGTCGGCCAGCGTGGCGAAGGCGCGGCTGGTCACCACATCGTAGCGGGCGTCATGATCCTCCACCCGGGCCTGCACCGCCTGCGCATTGCCGACCTTGAGCTCGGCGATGACCTGGCGCAGGAAGCGCACCTTCTTGCCGTTCGAGTCCAGCAGCGTCACCCGCAGGTCCGGCTTCACGATAGCCAGCACCATGCCGGGCAGGCCGGCGCCCGTGCCGACGTCGATGAGCGTGCCGCCACGCACCTGCGGCAGGATGCTCAGGCTGTCCAGCAGATGCTTCACCAGCATCTGCTGCGGGTCCCGCACCGCCGTCAGGTTGTAGGCGGCGTTCCACTTCACCAGCAGCGCCAGGTAGGCCAGCAAGCGCTCTTCCGCAGCGGCGGGAAGGCCGGCGAGGCCCAGCCGCGCGATGCCGTCGTGAAGTTGTCCCTGCAGCTTCCTGGCCAGCGCGTCGTTCATCAGGCGATCTTGTCCACGTCGGCGCCGAGGCGCACGCCGTTCTTCTTCATCCACACCATGCGCAGCGACACCGCCGCCGGCGTCACGCCGGGGATGCGCCCGGCCTGGGCCAGGGTCTCGGGCCGCGCCGCCTTCAACTTTACGCGAACCTCGTTGGAGAGGCCCTTGACCGCATCGTAGTCAACGTCGTCGGGCAGGCGCAGGGATTCCTGTCGCTTCAGGCGCGCGATGTCCTCGGCCTGGCGGTCGATGTAGCCGGCGTAGCGGGCATTGATCTCGATCTGCTCGCCAACCTCGGCGCTGACGTCACTGTCGCCCAGGGCCTGGATCTGCGCATAGCTCACCTGGGGCCGCTTGAGCAGATCCATGAGTGAGTACTCACGCGCCACTTCCTGGCCAGTGCTCGAGGCGAAGCGCTGCGCCAGCGGCGTGCCCGGGTGCACCCACGTGGCCTTGAGGCGCTCGGTCTCGCGAGCAATGGCGTCCATCTTGCGGCAGTAGGCCTCCCAGCGCACGTCGTCCACCAGACCCAGTTCGCGGCCCTTGGCCGTCAGGCGCTGGTCGGCATTGTCCTCGCGCAGCATGAGCCGGTACTCGGCACGCGAGGTGAACATGCGGTAGGGCTCTTTCGTGCCCAGGGTGATGAGGTCGTCGACCAGCACGCCGAGGTAGGCCTCGTCGCGGGTCGGGTACCAGCCCTCCTTCTCCTGCGCGCGCAGGCCGGCGTTGAGGCCGGCGAGCAGGCCCTGGGCGCCCGCCTCCTCGTAGCCCGTGGTGCCGTTGATCTGGCCGGCGAAGAAGAGGTTGTGGATCACGCGGGTCTCCAGCGTGTGCCTGAGGTCCTGCGGATTAAAGAAGTCGTACTCGATGGCATAGCCCGGGCGCGTGATGTGCGCGTTCTCCATGCCACGGATGGAGCGCACCAGCGCCAGCTGCACGTCGAAGGGCAGCGAGGTGGAAATGCCGTTCGGATACAGCTCGTGGGTATCCAGGCCCTCGGGCTCGATGAAGATCTGGTGCGAGGCCTTGTCGGCGAAGCGGTGGATCTTGTCCTCGATCGACGGGCAGTAGCGCGGGCCCACGCCCTCGATCACGCCGGTGTACATGGGCGAACGGTCGAGGCCGCCGCGGATGATGTCGTGGGTGCGCTCGTTGGTGCTGGTGATCCAGCAGCTCACCTGGCGCGGGTGCATCTCGCGCGAGCCGAGGAAAGACATCACCGGCAGCGGCGTGTCGCCGGGCTGCTCCTGCATCACCGAGAAGTCGACGCTCTTGGCGTCGATGCGCGGCGGCGTGCCGGTCTTGAGACGGCCGACGCGAAGCGGCAGCTCGCGCAGGCGGTTGGCCAGGGCGATCGAGGGCGGGTCGCCGGCACGGCCGCCGCGGTGGTTTTCCAGGCCGATATGGATGGTGCCGCCGAGGAAGGTGCCGGTGGTCAGCACCACCGTCTTCGCGTCGAAGCGGATGCCGGTCTGCGTCACCACGCCCTTCACGGTATCGCCCTCGACGACGAGGTCGTCGGCGGCCTGCTGGAAGATGTCCAGGTTGGGCTGGTTCTCCAGCAGGGCGCGGATCGCGGCCTTGTAGAGCACGCGGTCGGCCTGGGCGCGGGTGGCGCGCACGGCCGGGCCCTTGCTGGAATTGAGGATGCGGAACTGGATGCCGCCACGGTCGGTGGCCAGCGCCATGGCGCCGCCCAGGGCATCGATTTCCTTGACGAGGTGGCTCTTGCCGATGCCGCCGATGGCCGGGTTGCAGCTCATCTGGCCCAGCGTTTCCACGTTGTGCGTAAGCAGCAGGGTGGCGCAACCCATGCGTGCTGCCGCCAGCGCGGCTTCGGTGCCGGCATGGCCGCCGCCGATCACGATCACGTCATAGGTCTTGGGATAGCGCATGGCCGCCCAACTCGTCAGGGAAAAAAGGGGGAGCGTAGTATACGGGGTGCCCCGGCAAAACCAAGCGCCGTGGTCATTTTTTAGCCATCGGGAAACGGACATGACGCCGACGCTGGACCAGCTCTTCGCTCCCTGGAAAGACGCCCTGGGCGCTGACTACCGGGGCTACCGCAACCACGTGGAACGCCTGCTGGCCCTTTGCGGGGCGCTGGCCGCGCGGGAAGGGGTGGCGCTGGATGCGCTGGCCCTGCGCGTGGCCGGCGTCTACCACGACCTCGGCATCTGGAGCGACGGCACTTTCGATTACCTGGCGCCCTCCGCCGCCCGGGCCCGGGCCTGGCTGGAGGCCAACGGCCGCGGCGACCTCGCGCCCCTCGTCACCGCCCTGATCGACCAGCACCACAAGGTCCGGCCCGCCGGCCCCGCGCACGACCCCGTGGAGATCTTCCGCCGTGCCGACTGGATCGACGTCACCCTGGGGGCCCTGTCCTTCGGGCTGCCCCGCGCGCACTACCGGGAACTCCTTCGCCAGCATCCCGATGCCGGGTTCCACCCCAGGCTGGTGCGGCTTTCTGGTAAGCAAATGCTCACTAATCCGCTCAGGCCCCTGCCCATGTTCCGTTGGTAGCCGGCCGACCGGGGGAGACGCTGGGCACCGCCCTCCCCGCTCAACCGGCCTCGACCAGGGAGCGGTCCCGGGTCTCGCCGGCCCGCCACAGCGCCACGAAGCTGATTACGGCGGCCGCCGTCACGTAGCCACCCACCCAGGGCAAGCCGCCGGCCTGTACCAGTTGCTGCGCCAGCCAGGGCGCGAAGGAGGCGCCGACGATGCCGCCGAGGTTGTAGGCCACCGAGGCGCCGGTATAGCGCACCCGGGTCGGGAACAGTTCCGGCAGGAAGGCGCCCATGGGCCCGAAGATCATGCCCATGAGGAACAGCGCCAGCGCGAGGAAGGCGGTGATGCCCACGGCCCCGCCACCGGCGAACAGTGGCGCCATGGCGAAGCCGGCGAGCGCGGCGAGAAGGCAGCCGGCCAGCATCACCGGGCGACGGCCCCAGGTGTCGGCGGCGCGCGCCGAGAGCGGGATGGCCAGCGCCATGAACACGATGGCGATGCATTCCAGGGCCAGGAACTCCTGACGCGAGTAGCCCAGCTCGCGGGTGCCGTGGCTCAGCGAGAACACCGTGGCGATGTAGAACAGCGCGTAGCAGACCACCATGCCGAAGGTGCCGGCCAGGGCCGGCCGCCAGTGCGAACGCAGCAGCTCCAGCAGCGGCACGTCGGCCCGGTCGTTGCGCTCCAGCGCGCGCTGGAAGGCCGGGGTCTCCGCCAGGCGGACGCGGACGTAAAGACCGACGGCCAGCAGCACCGCCGACAACAGGAAGGGAATGCGCCAGCCCCAGGCCCTGAACTCGGCTTCGTCGAGGCCCAGGGCCAGCAGCAGGAACAGGCCGTTGGCGAGCAGGAAGCCGATGGGCGCGCCAAGCTGGGGGAACATGCCGAACCAGGCGCGCTTGCCGGGCGGGGCGTTCTCGGTGGCCAGCAGTGCGGCGCCGCCCCACTCGCCCCCCAGGCCGATGCCCTGCCCGAAGCGCAGCAGGCAGAGGATCACCGGCGCCCAGACGCCGATCTCGGCATACCCCGGCAACAGGCCGATCAGGGTGGTGGACACGCCCATGATGAGCAGCGAGGCCACCAGCGTGGCCTTGCGCCCGATGCGGTCGCCGAAGTGGCCGAACAGGCCCGCGCCCAGCGGGCGCGCGATGAAGGCGATGCTGAAGCTGGCGAAGGCGCTGAGGAGTTGCGCTCCCTCGGACTCGCCGGGAAAGAACAGCGGACCCAGCACCAGCGCCGCGGCCGTCGCGTAGATGTAGAAATCGTAGTATTCGATGGCGGTGCCGACCAGGCTGGCCACCACGATGCGGCCGGTCGTATTGCCCTGTTGCGCCGCCCTCATTCGAGCGTCCCCGTCACTTCCAGTTGCGTCACGTCGAAGCCCTTTGCCGCGAGGCGGGCAAGCAGCGCTTCATAGTCCGTCCGCGAAATTGCCGGCGTGCGCGCCAGTATCCACAGGTAGTCGCGGCCAGGCTCGCCCACCGCGGCCAGCCGGTAGTCCGGATCCAGGTCCACCACCCAGTACTTGCCCCAGACGAAGGGCAGGAAGGACAGCCAGGCCGGCGCGAAGCGCACCTTGAGCCTGGGTGAGCCCGCGGCACCGACGCGGCGCCCCTCGGCCTCGGCCACCGACACCTCACCCGAGGCCAGGGGACAGCGGTTCACCACCCGCACGCGCCCGTCCGGCCGCAGCGTGTAGTCGGCGGTGGCGGCGCCCACGCATTTCTTCTGGAACCCGTTGGGGAGGCGGGCGATCTCGTGCCAGCGGCCCATGTAGCGCGGCAGGTCCAGTTCTGGGATGGTCGCCAGCGGCTGCGCCGCGGCGGCGGCGATGGCCCCGGCATCCGCCATCGCGGGCACGGCCACGACCGGCCCCGCCACGGCGAGCGCCAGCCCCAGGCACAGCAGCGAACACGGCAGGTGACGCTTGCGGGTCATCATGCTCACTTCCCGATGCAGAAGCTGGAAAAGATCCGGCCGAGCAGGTCGTCCGGGGTGAATTCGCCCGTGATTTCGGCAAGGGCCTCCTGCGCCACGCGCAGGTCTTCGGCGACCAGCTCGCCGGCGCCGCGCTCCAGCAGCTGGCCCAGCGCTACCACCAGCGCGGCGCGGGCACGGACGAGGGCATCGAGGTGGCGCCGCCGCGCCGTGAATACGCCCTCCTCGCCGGCCTCGAAACCCATGCGCTGCTTCAGCGCCTCGCGCAGCGCCGACAGGCCTTCGCCGCTGCGGGCCGAGAGCACGACTTCCTCGTAGACGGCGCCGTCCGCGGCCTCGTGGCGGCGCAGGCCGGGCGCGGCGCCCGCGACCAGGTCGCACTTGCTGGCCACCAGCAGCAGCTTGCCGGGGGCCGGCAGCGGCGTGAAGTACTGCGCCGCCAGCTGCAGCGGCTCCGCTCCCTCGCCAGGGTCATGCACGAACAGCACGCAGTCCGCCTTTTCCACCTCGACCAGGGCACGGCGCAC
>DASUDN010000095.1:0-6291 GCA_036275595.1 Moraxellaceae bacterium | reverse complement strand
CGCCAACCCGGACGTGCACGGCATCCTGCTGCAGCACCCGGTGCCGCACCAGATCGACGAGCGCGCCTGCTTCGACGCCATCGCCCTGGAAAAGGACGTGGACGGGGTGACCTGCCTGGGCTTCGGCCGCATGGCCATGGGTGAGGCGGCCTACGGCTCCGCCACCCCGGCCGGCATCATGTCCCTGCTCAAGGCCTACGACATTCCCCTGGCCGGCAAGCACGCCGTGGTGGTGGGACGCAGCCCCATCCTGGGCAAGCCCATGGCCCTGATGCTGCTGGGCGCCGACTGCACCGTGACGGTCTGCCATTCCCGTACCCGGAACCTGCCGGACCTCATCCGCCAGGCGGACATCGTGGTGGGCGCGGTGGGCAAGCCGGAGTTCATCAAGGGCGAGTGGATCAAGGACGGCGCCGTGGTGGTGGACGCGGGCTACCACCCGGGCGGCGTGGGCGACATCGAGCTGGCGGCGGTAAAGGACCGGGCCGCGGCATGGACCCCGGTGCCGGGCGGCGTCGGCCCCATGACCATCGCCACCCTCATCAGCCAGACGGTGGAAGCCGGGGAAAAGCTGATCGGCTGACGCCCTGCATAGGCCGCACCCATGAAAAAGCCCGCTTTTCGCGGGCTTTTTCATGTCCGACCGCCAGGCCGACAGGCGGCCGCCGCAGCCCTAGCGATCGATATGGACCGGATTGTCCAGGCGCTTGACGAGGAGCTTGTCGATGCGGCGGCGATCCATGTCCACGATCTCGATATAAAGGCCATTCCACTCGAAGTGCTCGCCGGTCTCGGGCACGTGACCGCGCTGGAACAGCACGAAGCCGGCCAGGGTCTGGTAGTCGCGCCCGCCCTCCTCCAGCTCGTCGGTCTCGTCCGGGAACAGCAGGCGGAAGCGCTCCATGGGCAGGGAGCCGTCCAGCAGCCAGGAGCCGTCGTCGCGCTGGACGATGTCGGGATTCTCGGCCAGCGACTCGTCGGCGGCCTCGAGCTCGCCCACCAGCGGCTCCATAACGTCCTGCAGGGTCACCAGGCCCTGCACGCTGCCGTATTCGTCGACCACCAGGGCCAGGTGCTCGCGCCGGGCCTTGAAGGTCTCGAGCAGGGACAGCGGCGAGATGCTGAGCGGCACGAACACCGGCTCGCGCATGATGGACGCCAGGTCGAAGGGCTCGCCGCGCAGGTGCTGGGCCAGCAGCTCGTGCAGCGCCACCACCCCCACCACCTCGGACACGCCGCCGCGGCAGACGGGCAGGAAGCTGTGGCGGGCCTCGCACAGGCGCCGGCGCTGTTCCGCCGGCTCGTCGTCGAGGTCCACCGACACCACGTCCGCGCGCGGCGTCATGATCTGCGCCAGCTGCCAGTCCTCCAGGCGCAGCACGTTCTCGATCATGTAGCGCTCGGACTGGTCGAAGACGCCGGCCTCGGTGCCCTCGGCGACCAGCACCTTGATCTCTTCCTCGGTGATGGGCGCCTCCTCGCGCTCGTGCTTGCCCAGCAGGCGCAGCACGAAATCGGTGGAGGCGGAGAGCAGGTTCACCAGCGGCTTGGTCACCCAGGCCAGCGCGCGCATGAGCGGCGCCATGATGCGGGCGATCTTCTCCGGCGAGTGCATGCCGATGCGCTTGGGCACGATCTCGCCGATGATGAGGGAGACATAGGTGACCATGATCACCATGCAGCCGGTGGCCAGCGGCCGGGCGTAGGGCGCCAGCAGGGGCACGCCCTGGAAGACGGGAATGAGGCGCTGGGTGATGGCGGCCTCGCCGAAGGCGCCGGACAGGATGCCGATCAGGGTGATGCCGATCTGCACCGTGGACAGGAAGCGGGTGGGGTGCTCGGCCAGCACCAGGGCGGCGCGGGCGCCGAGGTCCCCCTCCTCCGCCATCTGCTGCAGGCGCACGCGGCGCGCGGACACGATGGCGATTTCCGACATCGCGAAAAGGCCGTTGATGAGGACCAACAGCAGGATGATGAGAATGTCCATTCAGGGGGCAGCTGGAGGCGCGGGCGCCGGAGGCCCCATGATAAGGACATCGCCGGTCCGCGCAACTGCCCGCGGCGGGCGCGGGTATGACGCGCCCCGCGGCGGCGCTAGACTAGGCGCCACGACCGGCTCCGGACCCCCGCCATGTGCCAGCTGCTCGGCATGAACTGCGCCACCCCCACCGACATCACCTTTTCGTTCACCGGCTTCGCCCAGCGCGGCGGCGGCACCGACCACCACGGGGACGGCTGGGGCATCGGCTTCTTCGAGGACAAGGCCTGCCGGCTGTTCATCGACCATGCGCCGGCGGTGGCCTCGCCCATCGCCCGCCTGGTGCGGGAGCTGCCGATCCAGTCGCGCAACGTCATCGCCCATATCCGCAAGGCCACCCAGGGCGAGGTGAAGCTGGAGAACTGCCACCCCTTCGTGCGCGAGCTGGGCGGACGGCACTGGCTGTTCGCGCACAACGGCAACCTCGCCGGCTTCGCGCCCACCCTGGACGGCGTCTACCGTCCGGTGGGCGACACCGACAGCGAGCACGCCTTCTGCGTCCTGCTGCAGGGCCTGCGGGCCGCCTTCCCGGACGGCCCGCCGTCGCTGGAGGCGGCCTTCGACGAGGTGGCGCGCCTGGTACCGCCGCTGCGCGCGCATGGCGAATTCAATTTCCTGCTGTCCAACGGGCAGGGCCTGCTGGCGCACTGCACCTCGCGCCTGTGGTACGTGGTGCGCGAATGGCCGTTCCGCGAGGCGCACCTGGCGGACATGGACATGAGCATCGACTTCTCGCGCGAGACCACGCCCGCGGACCGGGTCGCCGTCATCGCCACGGCCCCGCTCACCGTCAACGAGGAGTGGACCGCCTTCGCGCCGGACGAGCTGATCCTGTTCCGGGAAGGACGGCCGGTGCGCAAGGCGCGCACGGCCTGAGGCCGGCGCCATGCCCCTTCGGTACCGCCTACGCGCCGCCTCTACTTTCCCTGTGCCGGACGCGTCCCGCGCCGCGGCAAGCGGACGCGCTCCGCCGCCGTGGGCGGGGGCGGCGGCAGGCGCGCCAGGATCTCGGCAAGGCGCTGCAGGCGGATGGGCTTGGCGATGAAGGCATTCATGCCCGCCCGCAGGCAGCGCTCGCGGTCGCCCGTCATCGCGTTCGCCGTCATGGCGATGATGCAGGGCTGCTGGTCGGCCGGCAGCAGGCGGCGGATCTCGCGCGTGGCCTCCAATCCGTCCATCTCCGGCATCAGGACATCCATGAGGATCACGTCGTAGCGGATGTGCCGGAGGGCCTCCACCGCTTCCCGACCGGTGGCCACCACATCGGCGCGCTGCCCCAGGCGCTCGAGCATGGACAGCGCGACGCGCTGGTTCACGGGATTGTCTTCCGCCAGCAGGATGCGGAAGGAATGGGGGATGGCCGGCGGCGGCGCGTCGTCGCGCGACACCATGGGCGGCAGGGTCAGGGCGCTGATACCGGCCTGGAAACTGAACGTGAAGGTGGAGCCCTGCCCCTCCTCGCTGTCGACCCGGATGCTGCCGCCCATGTGCTCGACCAGGCGCTTGCAGATGGCGAGCCCGAGTCCGGTGCCGCCGTACAGGCGCGACGTGGAGCTGTCGATCTGGCTGTAGGCGTTGAACAGCAGGCCCACCCGCTCGGCGGGAATGCCGATGCCGGAGTCGCGCACCGCCACGGTCACGGTGCAGCGGTCGGCGCCGGGTCGCGCGTCCGACTCGACCCGCACATGGACGTTGCCGTCGCGCGTGAACTTGACGGCATTGGAGAGCAGGTTGACGACCACCTGGCGCAGGCGGCTGACGTCGCCGACCAGCACCATGGGCACGTTGGGGGCGCACTGCAGGTCCACGCTGACGTTGTTCTCCACCGCCTTGGCCGTCACCAGGCCGAGCGAGTCCTCCAGGCAGCGGCGGATGTCGAAGGGCTGCTCCTCGAACTCAAGGCGCCCCGCCTCGATCTTGGACAGGTCCAGGATGTCGTTGATGATCTGCAGCAGGAATTCCCCGCTGCTGCGGGCGGTTTCCGCGTATTCGCGCTGGGCCGGCGTGAGGTCGGTGTCCAGCAGCAGGCCGTTCATGCCGATGATGGCGTTCAGGGGCGTGCGCAGCTCGTGGCTCATGTTGGCGAAGAACAGCGTCTTGACCTGGTCCACCCGCCGCAATTCGTCATTGGCGCGATGCAGGGAGCGGTTGGCCTCCTCGATCTGCTGCGCGCGCTCGAAGATCTCCCACTCCATGCGGTGCGTGCGCGAGCGCAGCTCGGCGGCCACCTGTTCCTGGCGCGCGCCCTGCTGGCGCAGCCGCATGTAGTCGGTCACGTCCTCCACGGCATGGATGATGTAGAGCAGGCGGCCCTGCGCATCCAGGACCGGGGAATTCATCGGGCTCCAGTAGCGCACCTCGAAGGCGCCGCCTTCCGACGCCGGGCGGCGCACGTCGTACTTCTGCACCGCCATGACGTCGGGCGTCTTAGTGTCCCGCACCCGCTGCAGGGACGCGCGCAGGTTGGAGACGCCGTCGGCGCCGGGATCGTCGGGATTGTCGGGAAAGACGTCGAAGAGGTTGCGGCCGATGATGGCCTCGCGCCGCGTCATGGTGGCGCGCAGGTAGGCGTCGGTGGCCCCCACGATATCGAAATCGGTGGACAGCACCAGGTAAAGTCCGGGGGCGGACTCGAAGAGCAAGCGGAACTCCGGTGGATCGATCGTCCTCCCCACCATGGCCCCTCCTGCGCCAGCCCCCTGTCTTCCGGACGTTGTAGTTCCTTGGTCGCACCCAAACCGCGAACACTGCGGCAAAATTGGGTTACAGGAAGTAAAACGCCGCGGCCCCGCCCTATTCCCTCATAAAGAGGGATGCGATGGGGATACCCCCATGGAGGGAGGCGGATCAGGCCGCCATCAGTCGGCCTGGCGCCACTTGATGCCCTCCCGCGAGAACTCGACCACCACGCCGCGCGCCTTGAGCTGCTCGCGCAGCAGGTCGGAGCGGGCATAGTCCCTGGCGGCGCGGGCAGCGGCGATCTCGGCGATCACCGCCTCCACCTCGGCCACCAGGCCGGCGTCGGCGGCACCCTGGCGGAAGCGGTCCGGGTCCTGCTGCAGCAGGCCGAGCAGGCCACCGAGCTGCTTCAGCAACCGCGCGAAGCGGGCGCCCTCCCCCTTCTGGCCGGCCTTCTCCAGGCGGTTGGCCTCGCGCGCAATCTCGAACAGCACGGCGAGCGCCTCGGGCGTGTTGAAGTCGTCGTCCATCGCGGCGGCGAAGCGGGCGCGGTAGTCGGCGGCGTTGTCCGGCTCCGTGGCGCCAGCCACGTCGAAGGCCGCCAGCGTGGCGTAGAAGCGCTCCAGCGAGGCCTTCGCGTTATCCAGCGCCTCGCTGGAGTAATTCAGCGGGCTGCGGTAGTGGCTGGCGACGATGAAGTAGCGCAGCACCTCGGGCGCATAGTGCTTGAGGACATCCCGGATGGTGAAGAAGTTGCCCAGGGACTTGGACATCTTCTCGTCGTTCACCTGCACGAAGCCGACATGCATCCAGGTATTGACGTAGGTCTCCCCGGTGGCGCCCTCGCTCTGGGCGATCTCGTTCTCGTGGTGCGGGAACTGCAGGTCGCCGCCGCCGCCGTGGATGTCGAAGTGGTTGCCCAGGCAGCAGGTGCTCATGGCGGAGCACTCGATGTGCCAGCCGGGGCGGCCCTTGCCCCAGGGCGAGTCCCAGGCGGGCTCGCCGGGCTTGGCGGCCTTCCACAGCACGAAGTCCAGCGGGTCGGTCTTGATCTCGTCGATCTCGACGCGGGCGCCGGCCTGCAGGTCCTCGAGGTTGCGCTTGGACAGGCGGCCGTAGCGCGGGAAGGAGGACACGTCGTAGTAGACGTCGCCGTTGCTGGCCGGGTAGGCATGGCCGTTGAGGATGAGCTTTTCCACCATGGCGATGATCTGCGCCACGTAGTCGGTGGCCTTGGGCTCGACGTCCGGACGGATGACCGCGAGGGCGTCGGCATCCTCGTTCATGGCGGCGATGAAGCGCGAGGTCAAGGCGTGGAAGTCCTCGCCGTTCTCGTTGGCGCGCTTGATGATCTTGTCGTCGATGTCCGTGATGTTTCGGACATAGGTGACCTTGTAGCCGGATTCGCGCAGCCAGCGCGTCACCACGTCGAAGGACACCAGCACGCGGGCATGGCCGATGTGGCAGTAGTCATAGACCGTCATGCCGCAGACGTACATGCGCACTTCGCCCGGATGCAGGGGGCTGAAGACTTCCTTCTTCTTGGTTTCGCTGTTGTGGATGACGAGCATGGT
>DASUDN010000094.1:0-24471 GCA_036275595.1 Moraxellaceae bacterium | reverse complement strand
TTCCGTCCGGAGGCCCTGCGCGCCGTCGCCCACAAGGCCATGGTGCGCAAGACGGGTGCCCGCGGCCTGCGCTCCATCCTCGAGGGCGTGCTGCTCGGCACCATGTACGAGCTGCCCTCCCTGGAAGGGGTGTCCAAGGTGGTGGTCGACGAGAAGACCATCGCCGGCGAGTCCGACCCGCTGTTCATCTACAACAACCCGGAAGCCGCCCCCAAGGCAGTACCGGAATGACCCTCGAATAACCTTCTGATCTGTCTGGAAAAAGGGCCTTTATGGCCCTTTTTTCATGCCTTTTTACCCCCTCGCCCTTGTTTTTGGGCTATTCCTCCCTCAAACATTAGGCATTGCTGGCTCCGGCACCTGGCCGGACAGCCCGAGGGTTAGCGAATGTACGAAGAGAACCAGCTCCTGGACCTGCCGCTGCTCCCGCTGCGGGACGTGGTCATCTATCCGCACATGGTCATCCCCCTGTTCGTGGGGCGCCAGAAGTCCATCCATGCCCTGGAGGCGGCCATGGCCGCCAACAAGCAGATCTTCCTGGTCGCCCAGCGCGACGCCGCGGACGACGATCCCCAGCAGGAAGGCCTCTACGCCATGGGCACCGTGTCCACCATCCTGCAGCTGCTCAAGCTGCCGGACGGCACGGTCAAGGTCCTGGTCGAGGGCAACTTCCGCGCCACCGTCGACACCGTCACCGACACCGGCCGCTACCTCATCGCCAGCGTGCACGAAGTCGCCCCGGTGCGCCTGCGCGGCAGCGAGGCCGAGGTGCTCTCGCGCTCCCTGCTCAACCAGTTCGACCAGTACGTGAAGCTGTCCAAGAAGGTGGCGCCCGAGGTGCTGACCTCCGTGTCCTCCATCGAGGAGCCGTCGCGCCTGGCCGACACCATCGCCGCCCACCTCTCGCTCAAGCTCGAGGAGAAGCAGGAGCTGCTGGAGCACAACGACATCCATGCCCGCATCGAGCAGCTCATGGCCTTCATGGAGTCCGAGATCGACATCCTGAAGGTGGAGAAGCGCATCCGCGGCCGCGTCAAGAAGCAGATGGAGAAGTCGCAGCGCGAGTACTACCTGAACGAGCAGATCAAGGCCATCCAGAAGGAGCTGGGCGACATCAGCGGGGAGGGCGAGAACGAGGTCGCCGAGATCGAGGCCCGCGTCAAGAAGGCCGGCATGCCGGTAGATGCCCGCAAGAAGGTCGAGGCCGAGCTCAAGAAGCTGAAGATGATGTCCCCCATGTCGGCCGAGGCCACCGTGGTGCGCGGCTACATCGACTGGATGCTGGGCGTGCCCTGGAAGAAGCGCAGCAAGATCGGCATCGACCTGAAGAAGGCCAAGGAAATCCTGGACGCCGACCACTATGGCCTGGAAGAGGTCAAGGAGCGCATCCTGGAATACCTCGCCGTGCAGTCGCGCGTGAAGAAGATCCAGGGACCCGTGCTCTGCCTGGTCGGCCCTCCGGGCGTCGGCAAGACCTCGCTCGGCCAGAGCATCGCCAAGGCCACCCACCGCGAATTCGTGCGCATGGCCCTCGGCGGCGTGCGTGACGAGGCCGAGATCCGCGGCCACCGCCGCACCTACATCGGCTCCATGCCCGGCAAGCTCATCCAGAAGCTGTCCAAGGTGGGGGTCAAGAACCCGCTCTTCCTGCTCGACGAGATCGACAAGATGGGCGTGGACATGCGCGGCGACCCGTCGTCGGCGCTGCTGGAGGTCCTGGACCCCGAGCAGAACAGCACCTTCAACGACCACTACCTGGAGGTGGACTACGACCTGTCCGAGGTCATGTTCATCTGTACCGCCAACTCCATGAACATCCCGGCGCCGCTGCTGGACCGCATGGAGGTCATCCGCCTGCCGGGCTATACCGAGGACGAGAAGGTCAACATCGCCCAGCAGTACCTGATCCCGCGCCAGGTCGAGAATGCCGGCCTGCGCCGCGAGGAGCTGGCGGTGGAGGAGGCGGCCATCCGCGACATCATCCGCTTCTATACCCGCGAGGCGGGGGTGCGCTCCCTGGAGCGCGAGGTGGCCAAGATCTGCCGCAAGGTGGTCAAGCAGGCCGTCATGGGCGCCGCCAACGGCCCGGCCGAGGTGACCCCGGCCAACCTCTCCGACTACCTGGGCGTGCGCAAGTTCAACTTCGGCAAGGCCGAGGAAAAGGACCAGATCGGCCAGGTGACCGGCCTGGCCTGGACCCAGGTGGGCGGCGAGCTGCTGACCATCGAGGCCGCCTCGGTGCCCGGCAAGGGCCGCCAGACCATGACCGGCTCCCTGGGCGACGTCATGCAGGAGTCCATCAAGGCCGCCATGACCGTGGTGCGTTCGCGCTCGCGGCTCCTGGGCATCCCCCTGGAGTTCCACGACACGCACGACATCCACATCCACATGCCGGAGGGGGCCACCCCCAAGGACGGCCCCAGTGCGGGCATCGCCATGTGCACGGCCATCGTGTCCGTGCTGACCGGCATCTCGGTGCGGGCCGACGTGGCCATGACCGGGGAGATCACCCTGCGCGGCCAGGTGCTGCCCATCGGCGGCCTCAAGGAGAAGCTGCTGGCGGCGCACCGCGGCGGCATCAAGACCGTCATCATCCCCGAGGAGAACGAGCGCGACCTCAAGGAGATCCCCGACAACATCAAGCGTGATCTCAGCATCCGCACGGTGAAGTGGATCGACGAGGTCCTCGCCATCGCCCTGACCCGCCTGCCGGAGCCGCTGCCGGAAACGGCGACCACCGCGCCGCTGGGCCCGGTGGTCAAGAAGGACGACGAGGAAAGCGAGGATCGGCCGAGTACGCATTGACAACGACAAAAGGCTGCAAACCCAGGCCCCGCGCGGGCCTGGGTCGCATTTTTGCGGCTTGACCCTCTGGGGGTCGATTGTTATAAAGGCCCTTCGTTTTGGGGTCCGCCTGTTGCCCGCCTCGACACCACTCTCTTCCAGCTAATAGATCCTATAAAAAGGGGATTACCGTGAATAAATCCGAACTGATCGACGCCATCGCCGCCAGCGCCGACATCACCAAGGCCGATGCCGGTCGCGCGCTCGACGCCGCGGTCGATGCCATCACCAAGGCCCTGAAGGCCGGCGAGCAGGTCACCCTGGTGGGCTTCGGCACCTTCCTCGTGAAGGAACGCGCCGCCCGCACCGGTCGCAATCCGCAGACCGGCAAGGAAATCAACATTGCGGCCAGCAAGGTGCCTGGCTTCAAGGCCGGCAAGGGCCTCAAGGACGCCGTCAACTGATTGCGGCGCCGCCGCTCTCGCGTCCTGGTTGCACCGGAACAAACGCGCGCCTCTCTGGCGCGCTTTTTTTTAGCGAAGTTTTTAAGCGTAGTTTGCGGGTGAGGTAAGAAATGGAATCCTTTCGTGCAATGGTCAAGGGCTGGCTGGGCAAGACCCTGCTGGTCCTGATCGCGCTGGTGATGGCCGGCACCGGCATCGAGATGTACTTTGCCGGGTCGCGCGTGGTCGCGGCCAAGGTCAATGGCACCAAGATCGATTCGCTCGAGGTGGACCGCCAGACCGAGCGCCAGCGCCAGCAGCTCATCGCCCAGATGGGGCCCAATGCCGATCCGTCCCTGATCGACGTCGCCCTGATCCGCAAGGCGGTGCTGGACGACATGATCAACCGGGAGCTGCTGTCGCAGCAGGCGCAGAAGAACGGTTTCCTGATCTCGGACGCCACCGTCATGCAGCAGATCAGCGAGGTGCCGGCCTTCCAGAGGGACGGCAAGTTCGACCGCGCCCAGTACGAGATGGTGCTGCGCCAGAACGGCGAGAACCCCGCCACCTTCTTCGCCGACGCGCGCAGGCGCATGGGCTATGCGCTGCTGCTGGAAGGCCTGAACCAGAGCGGCCTCGTGACCACGGCCGAGATGCAGCGCCTGTCCTCGCTCGAGAAGCAGACGCGCGACCTGCACTACGCCACCATTCCCTCGGCCCGTTTCCTGGCGGAGGTCAGCGCTTCCGATGCCGAGGTCAAGGCCTACTATGACGACCACCATGACCGCTACACCACGCCCGAGACGGTGACCCTGGAGTACATCACCCTCAGCCGTGGCGATTTCCTGGGCGCGGCCGCGCCCGACGACGCCGACCTGCGTGCCCGCTACGACGAGCGGGTGAAGGCGCAGGCGGCCAACGAGCAGCGCCAGGCCCAGCACATCCTCATCAAGGTGGAGGGCAAGAAGGACGCCGACGCCCTCAAGAAGATCCAGGAAGTGGAAAAGCGCGCCCGTGCCGGCGAGGATTTCGGCAAGCTGGCGAAGGAGTTTTCGCAGGACCCGGGCTCCGTGATCAGTGGCGGCGACCTCGGCCTGGCCAGTCGAGGCATGTTCGACCCGGCGTTCGAGAAAGCCCTTTACAGTCTCAAGGAAGGGGAGATCTCCGGACCTGTCCGTAGCCAGCACGGCTACCATGTCATCAAGCTCAACCGCATCGAGCGCCCCGACGTGCCGGCTTTCGCCCAGCTGCGTCCGGAGCTGGAGAAGGAGGCGCGCGAAGCCAAGGCGGAGGAGCTGTTCAGCGATGCCGTGGACAAGCTGGACGCCGCCATCTACGAGGCGTCCGACCTCAAGGAACCGGCCGAGAAGTTCGGCCGCAGCGTCGCCACCACCGCACCCTTCACGCGCAGCGGCGGTCCCGGCATCGCCGCCGACCGCAAGGTGCTCGAGGCCGCCTTCAGCGACGAGCTCACCAGGGAAGGCAAGAACTCGCAGTCCCTGCAACTGGCCGACGGCAGCGTGGTATGGATCCGCGCTGCGCGCCACGTGCCCGCCACCCTGCGTCCCCTGGCCGAGGTGAGCGCGGACGTGCGCAACCAGATCCTGCTGAACAAGGCCCGCGAGAAGGCCGGCGCCGTGGCCGCCGCAGTGGTCAAGGCGCTGGGCGAGGGCGCGTCGCTGGCCGACGTGGCCGCGCGCGAGAAGCTGGCCTGGCAGGACGTGCCCGGCCTGACCCGCCGCTCCACCGGCCTGCAGCCCGACGTCATGCGCATGGCTTACCGCCTGCCGCATCCGGCTGCCGGCAAGGTCAGCGCCGATCGCCTGGACAACGGGTCGGCCTATGTCGTCGTCGCGGTGAGCCGCGTCGTCGAGGGCGAGCCGGCCCCGGCCGCGGAGCTCGGCCAGGTGCGCAACGCCCTGAGCGAGCGGCGCAGCGAGCAGGAACTCAAGGACTATGTGCGCTTCCTGCGCGAGCAGGGCAGCGTCACCGTCAAGAGCGAGGAGAAGGCGGACTGAGCCTGGCCTCGCCCATGAAAAAGCCCGCGCAAGCGGGCTTTTTCATTTCCGCAGGACTGGCCGCGGCCCGGTGCGGCGCCCAGGTCGTCATGACCCCGGCGCCAGGGTCGGGCTCAGATCTGGTCCAGCGCCGGCATGGCCACGGTGTTGAAGCCGCCGTCGACGTACAGGATCTCCCCGGAGATGCCCGAGGCCAGGTCGGAGCAGAGGAAGGCGGCGGCATTGCCCACCTCCTCGATGGTCACGTTGCGGCGCAGCGGCGTGGCCGACTCGTTGTAGCTCAGCATCTTGCGGAAATCCTTGATGCCGCTGGCTGCCAGGGTGCGGATGGGGCCGGCGGAAATGGCGTTCACGCGGATGCCGATGGGGCCGAGGCTGGCCGACAGGTAGCGCACGTTGGCCTCGAGCGAGGCCTTGGCCAGGCCCATCACGTTGTAGTTGGGCACCACGCGCTCGGAGCCCTGGTAGGTCAGGGTGAGCAGCGAGCCGTTGCGGCCCTCCATGAGCTTCTTGCCGGCCTTGGCCAGGGCGCCGAAGCTGTAGGAGCTGATCTCGTGGGCGATGCGGAAGCCCTCGCGGGTGGTCACGTCCACGTAGTTGCCCTCGAGCTCGTGACCGGGCGCATAGCCCACCGAGTGCACGATGCAGTCCAGGCCGTCCCAGGTCTTGCCGAGCTCGGTGAACACCGCCTCGATCTCGGCGTCGCTCGCGACGTCGCAGGGGAAGGTGAGGGTGGAGCCCAGGTTGGCGGCGAACTCCTCGACGCGCGGACGCAGCTTTTCGTTCTGGTAGGTGAAGGCCAGCTCGGCGCCCTCGCGGTGCATGGCCTGGGCGATGCCGTAGGCGATAGAGAGCTTGCTGGCAACGCCGACGATGAGGACGCGCTTGCCGGTCATGAATCCCATGGTGTGTCTCCTGTTCGGGCCAAGGCGGCCATTCTAATCAGCCTGACTGTACGGTCGCGACACCCAGGCCGGTTTGATTGCAACGGTTTATAACATCAGGGCATCCGTCACGATGCGGTTCCGCCCGCGAGTCCCGCTGCCTCCAGCAGGCGCCGTGTGTAGTCGCTTTCCGGGGCGGTGAAGAGACGGGCGTTGTCCTGGCATTCCACCATGCGCCCCTGCTGCATCACCAGGACGCGGTGGCAGAAGGCGCGCACCACGGCCAGGTCGTGGCTGATGAAGAGGCAGGCGAAGCCGTAGCGCGACTGCAGGTCGCGCAGCAGGTCGATGATCTGGCGCTGCACCGTACGGTCCAGGGCCGAGGTCGGTTCGTCCAGGATGATGAGGCGCGGCTTCAGTACCAGGGCGCGCGCGATCGCGATGCGCTGGCGCTGGCCGCCCGAGAACTCGTGCGGGTAGCGGTGCCGGGTCTCCGGGTCCAGGTTGACGGCGCGCAGGGCCTCCACCACGGCGGTGTCGCGCGCGGACGCCGCCATGCCCTGCACGGCCAGCCCCTCGCCGACGATCTCGCCCACCGTGAGGCGCGGGCTCAGGCTGCCGTAGGGGTCCTGGAACACGATCTGCAGGTCGCGGCGCAACGGGCGCAGCTCGCGCTGGCTGAGGGGCAGCAGCTCGCGCCCCAGGAAGCAGACGCGGCCCAGCGCCGGCAGCAGGCGCAGCACCGCGAAGGCGAGGGTGGACTTGCCGGAACCCGATTCCCCGACGATGCCCAGGCTCTCGCCCGCGCGCAGGCGCAACGAGACGCGGTCCACGGCGCGCAGGTAGTCGCGCGGCTTGCCCAGGAAGGTCTTGCCGAGCGGGAAGCCGACCTCCAGATCGTCCACCTCGAGCAGCGTGGCGGCGTCGGCCGCCAGCGGCACCGGTTCCCCGGCCGGCGTGGCCGCCAGCAGGTGGCGGGTGTACTCGTGCTGCGGCGCGGCGAAAAGGGCGGTGGTGGTGTTGGTTTCCACCGTGGCGCCGTCCTTCATGACCGCCACGCGGTCGGCGTAGCGGCGCACCAGGTTGAGGTCGTGCGAGATCAGCAGCACCGCCAGTCCCAGGCGCTGCTGCAGCGATTTCAGCAGGTCCAGGATCTGCGCCTGCAGGGTCACGTCGAGGGCGGTGGTGGGCTCGTCGGCGATCAGCAGCTCCGGCTCGTTGGCCAGGGCCATGGCGATCATGACGCGCTGGCGCTGGCCGCCGGAGAGCTCGTGCGGAAAGGCGCCCAGGCGCTTCTCCGGTTCGCGGATGCCCACCAGTGCCAGCAGCTCCAGGGTGCGGGCGCGGGCCTGGGCGCGGCCCAGGCCCTGGTGCACGGACAGCACCTCGCCGATCTGGCGTTCGATGGTGTGCAGCGGGTTCAGCGAGGTCATGGGCTCCTGGAACACCATGCCCACCTTGTGGCCGCGGATCTGCCGCAGCCGAGTCTCGGGGGCGCCGGCCAGCTCCTCGCCCCGGAAGCGCACGCTGCCGGCCAGGCGCGCATGCGCGGGCAGCAGGCGCAGCACCGACAGCGCGGTCAGCGACTTGCCGGAGCCGGACTCGCCGACCAGCGCCAGCATTTCGCCGCGGCCGATGGCCAGCGAGGCGGCGTGCACCGGCACGGCGTCGCCGCCGGGCTGCGGGAAGCGGACCTGCAGGTCCTGGATCTGGAGCACGGGCACGTCGGTCATGACAGCGGCGTCTTGCGCGGGTCGAAGGCGTCACGCGCCGCCTCGCCGATGAAGACCAGCAGGGTGAGCATGACGGACAGGGTGAAGAAGGCGGAGATCGCCAGCCAGGGCGCGTTCAGGTTGTTCTTGGCCTGGGCCACGAGCTCGCCCAGCGACGCCGAGCCCGGCGGCAGGCCGAAGCCCAGGAAATCCAGCGAGGTCAGCGTGCCGATGGCTCCGGTGAAGATGAAGGGCAAAAAGGTGAGGGTGGAGACCATCGCGTTCGGCAGGATGTGGCGGAACATGATGCGCGCGTCGGACACCCCGAGGGCGCGCGCGGCGCGCACATACTCCAGGTTGCGGCCGCGCAGGAACTCGGCGCGCACCAGGCCGGTGAGCTCCGGCCAGCTGAACAGCAGCATGAGTCCGAGCAGCCACCAGAAATTGGGTTCGACCACGCTGGACAGGATGATGAGCATGAACAGGCCGGGCAGGCTGGACCAGATCTCGATGGCGCGCTGGCCGTAGAGGTCGGTGCGGCCGCCGTAGTAGCCCTGCATGGCGCCCACGACGATGCCGACGGCGGAACTGAACACGGTCAGCACCAGCGCGAACAGCACCGAGATGCGGAAGCCGTAGAGCAGGCGCGCCAGCACGTCGCGGCCCTGGTCGTCGGTGCCCAGCCAGTTGTCCGCCGAGGGCGGGGCGGGAGTGGGCACCGTCAGGCCGTAGTTGATGGTCTGGTAGTTGAAGCGCACCGGCGGCCACAGCATCCAGCCGTCCTTCTCGATCAGCTCGCGCACGAAGGGGTCGCGGTAGTCGGCGGGTGTTTCGAACTCGCCACCGAAGGCTTTCTCGGGATAGTCGCGGAGTACCGGCACGTAGAGCGAGCCCTTGTGCATTACCAGCACCGGGCGGTCGTTGCAGAGCACTTCCGCGCACAGGCTGACGGCGAACAGCACCAGGAAGATCCACAGCGACCAGTAGCCGCGGCGATGTGCCTTGAAGCTGCGCCAGCGGCGCTCGTTGAGGGGGCTCACCGGCGCGCCTCCCGGCTTTCGAAGTCGATGCGCGGGTCCACCATCACGTACACCAGGTCGGAGACCAGCTTCACCAGCATGCCCACCAGCGTGAACAGGAACAGGGTGCCGAAGATCACCGGGTAGTCACGGTTGAGCACGGACTCGAAGCCCAGCAGGCCGAGGCCGTCCAGGTTGAACATCACCTCGATCAGCAGCGAGCCGGTGAGGAAGACCCCCACCAGGGTGGCCGGGATGCCGGCAATGATGATGAGCATGGCGTTGCGGAAGACGTGGCCGTAAAGCACCTGGTGGTCGGTCAGGCCCTTGGCGCGGGCGGTCAGCACGTACTGCTTGTTGATCTCGTCCAGGAAGGAGTTCTTGGTGAGGATGGTCAGGGTGGCGAAGCCGCCGATGCTGATGCAGAGGGTGGGCAGCACCATGTGGTGGGCATAGTCCTTGACCTTGCCCCAGGCGGAGAGCGAGGCGAAGTTCTCCGACACCAGCCCCTGCATGGGGAAGATCTGCCAGTAGCTGCCGCCGGCAAAAAGCACGATGAGCAGGATGGCGAAGAGGAAGCCGGGAATGGCGTAGCCCGCGATGATCACGCCGGAACTCCACACGTCGAAGCGGCTGCCGTCGCGCAACGCCTTGCGGATGCCGAGCGGGATGGAGATGAAGTAGATGATGAGCGTGCTCCACAGCCCCAGCGACAGCGACACCGGCATCTTCTCGACGATGAGCCCTATCACCGACTTGTCGCGGTAGAAGCTCTTGCCGAAGTCCAGCTTCGCGTAGCTGGTCAGCATGAGCCAGAGGCGCTCGTGCGCCGGCTTGTCGAAGCCGTACTGCTTCTTGATCTCCTCGATCTGCTGCGGGTCCAGGCCCTGGGCGCCACGGTACTTGCTGTTGGTGCCGGGGCTGCCGGCCTCGCCGCCGGGGCCGCCGCTCATGCGCGTGCCGGACGAATTGTCCAGGCCCTGCAGGCGGGCCACGGCCTGGTCCACGGGACCGCCGGGCGCGGCCTGCACGATGGCGAAGTTGATGAGCAGGATGGCCAGCATCGTCGGGATGACGAGCAGCAGCCGGCGCAGGATGTAGGCAGCCATGGACAGGGGTGTTCCTTATTGCTGGCCCTTGGCCTGCAGGGCGCGGATGCGCGCCTGCTTCTGCGGGTTCACCCACCAGGTATCGAAGCCGGTGCCGAAGCGGGGCTTGACGGCGGGGCGCTCGAAGAAGTCCCAGTAGGCGAGGCGGTCGCTGCCGATGTGGTACTGCGGGATCACGTAGTGGCCGGCGAGCAGGACGCGGTCCAGGGCACGCGTGCGCGCCACGAGCTGCTCGCGGTCCGGGGCGCTGATGATCTGGTCCACCAGCGCGTCCACCACCGGGCTGCGGATGCCCATGAGGTTGCGGCTGCCCGGCTGGTTGGCGTAGGCGGAGGTCCAGAAGCCGCGCTGCTCGTTGCCCGGCGACAGCGACTGCGGCATGCGCTCGATCACCATGTCGAAGTCGAAGCGGCGCTCGCGCTCGATGTACTGCGGCACGTCCACGGTGCGGATCTTCATGTCGATGCCGAGGCGCTTGAGGTTCTGCGCGAAGGGCATGATCACGCGCTCCATCTCGGCCTGCACGTTGAGCAGCTCGAAGGCGAACACGCGGCCGGACTTGTCGGTGAGCTTGCCGTTGCGGACCTGCCAGCCGGCCGCGGCCAGCAGCTGCTGCGCCTGCATCAGGTTGGCGCGGATGTTGCCGCTGCCATCGGTCTTCGGGGGCTCGGCCACCGGGCCGAAGACGCTGGCCGGCAGCTGTTTGCGGAAAGGCTCCAGCAGGGCGAGCTCCTCCTTCGTGGGCAGGCCGCGCGCGGCCAGCTCGGAGTTGTCGAAGTAGCTCCTGGTGCGCGTGTAGGCGCCGTAGAACATGGTCTTGTTGGCCCACTCGAAGTCGTAGGCGTAGCCCAGCGCCTGGCGCACGCGCACGTCCTGGAACAGCGGCCGGCGCAGGTTGAACACGAAGCCCTGCATGCCGGAGGGATTCTCGTTGGGCAGCATCAGCTTCTTCACATTGCCTGCCTTAACGGCCGGGAAGTTGTAGTCCACCGCCCAGGTCTTGGCCTTGTTCTCCACGCGGAAGTCGAACTGGCCGGCCTTGAAGCCCTCCAGCGAGACGGTGCGGTCGCGGTAATACAGGTAGGTCATGCGGTCGAAATTGTTGCGACCCCGGTTCACCGGCAGGTTGACGCCCCAGTAGGAGGGATTGCGGCGGTAGGTGATGCTGCGGCCGTTGTCGATGCGCTCGATCACGTAGGGCCCGCTGCCCACCGGAATCTCCAGGCTGGTGGTGTTGAAGTCGCGCTTTTCCCAGTAGTGCTTCGGCAGGATGGGCAGCTGGCCGACGATCATCTGCAGCTCGGGATTGCGCCCGTCGCGGAAGCTGAACTTCACGCGGCGGCCGTCCAGC
Organism: Moraxellaceae bacterium; assembly: GCA_036275595.1. Taxonomy (GTDB): domain Bacteria; phylum Pseudomonadota; class Gammaproteobacteria; order Pseudomonadales; family Moraxellaceae; genus UBA2031. Next base: position 13,151 of record DASUDN010000094.1, on the reverse strand, counting down.
GCCTCGACTTTCGCGACGTCGGAGTAGTAGGCCTTGTACTGCGGATCGCCGTCCTTGCGGATGATGTTGAAGGTGAACACCACGTCGTCCGCCGTGACCGGCTTGCCGTCCGAGAAGCGTGCCGCCGGGTTGAGGTGGAAGATGATCCAGGACTTGTCGGCGGGATCGCGCTCGATCTTCTCGGCGAGCAGGCCGTACTCGCTGAAGGGTTCGTCGTCGGACTTCAGCGTCAGCGTGTCGTAGAGGCTGAAGATGCCTTCCGCGGGCACGCCCTTGTTGATGAACGGGTTCAGGCTGTTGAAGGTGCCCGCGGCCTCCAGGCGCACGTCGCCGCCCTTGGGTGCGGCCGGGTTCACGTAGGCGAAGGCCTTGAAGCCGGCGGGGTACTTGGGATTGCCGTGCAGGGCGATGCCGTGGCTGGTGACCGGGGCGGCGTGGGCGTTGAGGATGACAAGACCGAACAGGAGCGTGCCCAGGGAACGAAGCGACATGAGGGAGTCCTTGTCAAAGCAAAGATGGCCGAGGCGGAGACCGGTTCTTTTACCACATCCCGTGGTGGCGAATAAGGTGGGCGGGGCGGATGGCGGGAGCGGCGCGGGGGCCGCTCCCGGCGGGGGTCAGCGGCCGCGCTTGGCGCCGCGGCTGGCTACGTAGAGCACCAGGCCCTGGCCCGGGTTGATCTTGCTGCTGCGGGCGTTCCAGCGCTTGATCTGGCTGACCGAGACGTTGTAGCGCCGGCTGATGGACGACAGGGTGTCGCCGCGGCGCACCTTGTAGGTGATCTTGCGCGTGCCCTTGGGGGCCTTGGCGCCGGCCACGGCCCGGGTGGTGACCTTGACCTGCTTGACCGTCAGCACCTGCCCCTGGCGCAGCTTGGCCCGGGTGGAGATGTGGTTGAGGCGGGCCAGGGCCTTCACGCTGGTGCCGTGGCGACGCGCCACCGACGCCAGCGTGTCGCCGCGCTTGACCTTGTAGATGCGGCTGCGCAGCTCCTTGCGCGGCGCCAGCGGGCTGCGGTCCAGCTTCATCTCCTGGCGCAGCGCCAGGTACTCGGGGCTGGCGTTGCCGCGGGCTATGGTCAGCACGCGGCCAACCGGCACCTTGTCCGACTTCAGCCCGTTCATCTCGCGCAGCGCCGCCGCGGTCATGCCGAACTTGCGGGCGATGCGGAAGAGGGTATCGCCCTTGCGGACCGCATAGGTCTGGGTAACCACGGTCTCGGGCACCGGCAGGGCGGCGATGTCCGCCTCGAAGTCCAGCGGCAGCACCGCCGGCACCAGCAGGCGGTGGGGGCCCTCGGGATCCGTGGCCTGGCGCTTGAAGCCCGGATTGAGCTGGTAGAACTCCTTGAGCGAGACGCCGGCGATGCTGGCGGCCTGCGGCATGTCCACCTGGTTGCGAATCTCGATGACGCGGAAGAAGGGCTGGTTCAGCACCGGGCGCAGGTTGACGCCGTAGGCCTCCGGCGTCTTCACGATCTGGGCGATGGCCAGGAAGCGCGGTACGTAGGAGCGGGTTTCCGCCGGCAGGCGCAGGCTCCAGAAGTCGGTGGGGAGCCCGGCGGCCCGGTTGCGGTCGATGGCGCGCTGCACGGCGCCCGGCCCGGCGTTGTAGGCGGCCAGCACCAGTTGCCAGTCCCCGAACTTCTGGTAGAGCAGGTTCAGGAATTCGTAGGCGGCGCGGGTGGATTCGATGATGTCGCGGCGGCCGTCGAACCACTCGTTCTGCTTCACCCCCATGTAGCGCGCCGTGCCGGGGATGAACTGCCACATGCCAGCCGCATTGGCATGGGAATAGGCGAACGGGTCGTAGGCGCTCTCGATCACCGGCAGCAGCGCCAGCTCGGTCGGCATGTTGCGCCGCTCCGCCTCGCTCACCGTGTAGTGCAGGTAGCGGGTGGCGCGGCGTGACATGCGCTCCAGGTAGTCGTTGTTCTTGAGGTACCAGTTGCGCTGCACCTCGATGCGCTCGTTGTCCACCGAGGTGTCGAGCTGGGCACCCTTGCGCAGGCGGTCCCACAGGTTGCCGAGCGCGGCCAGCTCCTCCGCGGAGTACTGGCCGGAGGCGACGTCGGAATCGTCCAGGTCGGACTCTTCCACGCTGGGCAGCACGATCTCGTCCTCGTCGCCGTCGGCGGCGACATCCGCGTCGGCCTCCACGTCGGCGGACGATTCTGTCCCGGCCCCGGCGGCCACGTCGGCGCCGGCGTCAGCGTCGGCGGCGGCTTCGTCGTCGATTTCGTCGGTGGAGTTGCCCTTGAGCTCGGGCAGCACGTCCGGTCCGGCCGGGATGGGGGCGGCGGCGGCCGTGCTGGAAGCCGCCAGAGTCGAGATGGGGGTGGCAGCCGCCTCGGGGGCGGGGGCGGGAGCCGGTGCCGGCGTCTCGGCCTTGCGGCTGAACCACCAGCCGGCCTGGGCCGGGGCGGCCAGGGCCAGGCACAGGGCCGCAGCCAGGGGCCGGAAGGCGAAGCCGCGCGCGGGGCGCCTGGCGGGTCGGGGGCCGAGGGGCATTGTACTACTCACGTCTAAGGCGGAATTGGGGGCGATTCTAGGTAGGGGGCTATGGCTGAGCAAGCGAAAGGCCCGGCCAACGGCAGGGATTTGGTAACCAATTCTCGCTAGATGTGTGGGATTTTCTTGAATCTGTGACGGACTAGAAGTGGTCCTTCCAGGCCCGCAGCGTGGCCAGCACGGGCAGGCCGGGGGCCAGGTCCCGGCCGGCTTGCCGCCTGGCCGCCGCCACCACCGCCGTGGCCTCGCAGCGGAGGAAGGGGTTGTAGCGGGCCTCGTCGCCCAGGCGTACGGGCAAGGTGGGCAGGCCGCGCGCGCGCAGGTCCGCCACCTCGCGGGCGCGGGCCTGCAGGGCGGGGTTGTCGCCGTCCACGGCTGCGGCGAAGCGCAGGTTGGCCTCGGTGTACTCGTGGGCGCAACAAACCAGTGTGTCGGGCGGCAGGGCGGCCAGGCGCTGCAGCGAGGCGTGGAGGTCGGCGGGACTGCCCTCGAAGAGGCGGCCGCAGCCGGCGCTGAACAGGGTATCGCCGCAAAACAGCAGGGCGTCGGCGTCCAGGTGATAGGCGACATGCCCGCGGGTATGGCCCGGTACCGCGAGCACCTGTGCGGTGCCGAAGGGGCCGAGGTCCAGGGACTCGCCGCCGCGCACCACCTCGTCCAGGCCCGCGATGTCCTCGTCCGGCCCGATGACGCGCGGCCGGTGGCGTTCGCGCAGGGTGTCCAGGCCGCCGGTATGGTCCGGGTGGTGGTGGGTCACCAGCACCACCGCCAGGGCCAGGCCCTGCGCCGCCAGCCATGCCTCGACCACCGCCGGGTCGCCGGGATCCACCACCAGCGCCCGTCCGTCCCGGGCCAGGGCCCAGATGTAGTTGTCGCGAAAGGCGGGGAGGGCGACGGGGGCGGTCGACATGATGGCGCTCCGGCGGCAAAACAGGCTTCAATAGAGGGCAGGAGTCTAGCGCAGGCCAGCGGGCCTGCGCGCCCGACGGTGACCGCCATGCAACTGCCCCGCCTGTTCCGCGCCGAACGGCATCCCGACCTGCACCCCGACCTGCGCGACTGGTTCCGCAGCGACCTCGGCCGCTACCTGCGCGACCAGGAGGAGGGCCTGCTCGGCCAGCTGCTGCCGGACCTGTTCGGCTACCACGCGCTGCAGGTCGGGCAGGTGGCGGGCGACAACCTGCTGGCCAGCTGCCGCATCCGCCACTGCATGGTCGTCGACACCGCGCGCCCCGAGGTGCCGGGCCTGTCGCCGCTGCAGGCGCATCCGGAGCAGTTGCCCTTCGGCAAGGACAGCATCGACCTGGTCTTCCTGCATCACGCCCTGGACGCCGCCTCCAGCCCGCACGCGCTGCTGCGCGAGGCGGCACGCGTGCTGATTCCCGAGGGCCACCTCGTCATCGTCGGCTTCAACCCCTGGAGCCTGTGGGGGCTGTGGCGCCTGTTCCGGTTGCCGCGCGCGGCGCCCTTGCCCTGGCTGCGCCGGCCGATGCGCCCGCAGCGACTCGCCGACTGGCTGACGCTGCTGGACTTCGAAGTGGTGGGCCTGGAAGGTGTATGCTTCGTGCCCCCGCTCAACCACCCGGGCCTGCGCGGGCGCCTGGCCTGGCTCGAGGCGCTGGGACGCCGCTACTGGGGGCAGGCGGGCGCTTCCTATATCCTGCTCGCCCGCAAGCGGGTTTCCTGCCTTACTCCCGTCGAGATGCGACGCCGCCGCGTGTACCCGGCCCCGGCCCCGGTGCTCGCGACCGAGGCGCGCATCCGGCGCTGGCTGATGGATGCTGACAAAGAATGACTGAAGTCGAGATGTACTGTGACGGCGCCTGCCGCGGCAACCCCGGCCCCGGTGGCTGGGGCGTGCTGCTGCGCAGCGGCGCGCACGAGAAGCGCCTCTACGGCAGCGCGCCGCAGACCACCAACAACCGCATGGAGCTGCAGGGCGCCATCGAGGGCCTGGCGGCCCTGCGCAAGGACTGCCGCGTGACGGTGTGGACCGATTCGGAATACGTGAAGAAGGGCATGACCGAATGGCTGGCGGGCTGGAAGGCCCGCGGCTGGAAGAATTCCCAGCGCCAGCCGGTTAAGAACGCCGACCTCTGGCAGCGCCTGGAGGCCGAGACCCTGCGCCACCAGGTGGAGTGGCGCTGGGTCAAGGGACATAACGGCCACGAGGGCAACGAGATCGCCGACCAGCTCGCCAACCAGGCCATCGACGAAATGCTCGGCAAGACGCGGGTGGGCGCCTGATGCGACAGATCATCCTCGATACCGAAACCACGGGCATCGACCCGTCCCAGGGCCATCGCCTGATCGAGATCGGCTGCCTGGAACTGGTGAACCGGCGCCTGACCGGGCGCAGCTTCCACCACTACGTGAACCCCGGCCGCGAGATCGAGGCCGAGGCCATCGCGGTGCACGGCATCACCAACGAGTTCCTGGTCGACAAGCCGGTTTTCGCCAGCATCGTCGATGAGTTCCTGGCTTTCGTGCGCGGTGCCGAACTGGTCATCCACAACGCGCCCTTCGACGTCGGCTTCATCAACCACGAGCTGCGGCTGCTGGACCGCGGACTGCCGGCCATCACCGAGATCTGCGGCGTACTGGACACGCTACCGCTGGCGCGCAGCAAGCACCCCGGGCAGAAGAACAACCTGGACGCGCTGGCGCGGCGCTACGGCGCCGACAACCGCGACCGCACCTACCATGGCGCGCTGCTAGACGCCGAGATCCTTGCCGACGTCTACCTGGCCATGACCGGTGGCCAGGTCGGCCTGGCCCTCGGCAGCGACGAGGCTGACGCCGGCGGCGGCACGCGCAGCGAGGGCCTGCGCCGCCTGGCTCCGGGGCGGCCGGCGCTGCCCGTGATCCGCGCCGACGAGCACGAGCTCCGGCGTCACGAGGAGCGCCTGGCCATCCTCGACAAGGCCGCTGGCGGACCCTGCCTGTGGCGGCGCCTGGAGTCCTCCTGACGCGCCTGGCGAGGTCCGGATTCCGGCTATCCTTTCTTGAACTCTGTCAAAGACTTGCACGGTAAAATTGACGGGGTTTCGTGGTCGTGCCAGAGTGGCGGCCAAGGTGCGGCGGGGGCATTCCCGACCCGCTGCCGGGCCGCCCGGCACGACAAGAAAAACAGCTCAGGACAGCAGCAATGGCGCGTGTTTCCAACCCCGCTTCCCTCAACCTGATCCGCCCCGAGGTCGATGCCAACCTTGGCCAGATCGAGGCGCAGATCAGCTCCTACGTGGAGGACCAGGGGAATCCGGCCATCCTCGCCACCTGCGTCGAGGAAATGTCACAGGTGCACGGGGCGTTGCGCATCGCCGAGCTGCCGGGTGGCGTCGAGCTTGCCGGCGGCCTGCTGCAGCTGATCCGCCAGGTGCAGGAGCGGGGCGAGGCGGCGGCCGACGAGGATTTCGCCGCGCTCGGCCAGGGCCTCATGGTGCTGGGCCGCTACATCGAATACGTGCAGATCCACCACGTGGCCTGGCCGCAGCTGCTGCTGCCCGCCATCAACCAGGTGCGCGCCGCGCTGCGCCAGCCGCCGCTGTCCGAGGGGTTCTTCCTCAAGCTCCGCGAGCTGCCGGCGGCGCCCGCGGTCACCCGCCTCGAGCTCACTCCGGCCCAGCTCAATGCCCTGGTGCGGCGTATCCGCCTCATGTACCAGACCAGCCTCATCGCAGTGATCCGCGACCAGGGCGACGTACCCCACTTCCGCATGATGAGCCGCGCCTGCGAGCGCGCCCGCCAGGTCTGCGGCGACCGCCCGCTGGCCCTGCTGTGGTGGGCGGCCACCGGCGCGCTGGAGGCCCTGCAGCATGGCGTGGCGGTGAATCCGCAGCGCAAGGCCCTGCTCGGGGCGCTCGACCGCCAGCTCAAGGCACTGGCGCAGAACGACGGCAACGGCCAGCCCGACCGCCAGTTGCTGGCGGACTGCCTCTACCTGGCCGCGCTGGCGGAGGAGGGCGAGCGCGCCGCGACGCTGCGCCGCACCTTCGCCCTCGACGAGCTGTGCCTCACCCAGTCGCGCATGACCGCGGAATATGAAGTGATGTGCGGCCCGGGCGGGTCGGTCATCAAGACCGTGGCCGAGGCGCTGAAGGACGAACTGGCGCAGGTCAAGGAAACGCTGGACATCATGTCGCGCGGCGCCAAGAACGATGCGGAAAGCTATGTTGCCATGGCCGATAGCCTCGCCCGCACCTCGCAGACGCTGGTCATGCTGGGCCTGATCGACTCCAGCCAGAGCATGCGCCGCCATGCCGATGCCGTGCGCGCCTGGGAGGGCACCGCCTCCGACGCGGCGCTCGCCGGCCTGGTGGATGCCATCATGGACGTGGAGAACGCCGTTGCCGGCCTCGTGCGCCGGGTCACCCCGGGCGCCGAGAACGCCGGCGGCAATTCGCAGGTGTCCATCCACCAGCTCGACGAGGCGCGTGCCCTGCTCGTGGCGGAATCGCGCTCCGGCCTCTCGCTGGTCAAGCGCGCCATCAGCGCCTACCTCGAGTCCAACCGCGACCTGCTGCACCTGGCCAACGTGCCGGCGACGCTGCAGTCGGTGGGCGGGGGCCTGTCCTTCCTCGGCATCGGCCGCGGCTCGGGGGTGCTGGCGTCCTGCGCGCGCTTCATCGACGCGCGCATGCTGGGCGCGGAGGAGCAGCCCGGGATCGCGGACATGGAAACGCTGGCGGACGCCATCACCAGCGTCGACTACTACCTCGAGAGCCTCGAGGCCAACAAGCCCATCGGCGAGGCCATCCTCGAGCTCGCCGAGGAAAGCGTGGCCGAGCTCGGCTTCCCCGTCGCCGCGGCCCAGGCGGCCTGATGCATTTCGAACCGGCGACCGTCGCGCCCGCGGACCTGGCCGGCGAACACCTCTGGCTGGTGTTCCAGGGCGGCCACATCCTCGTCGCCGACGACGCGGGCGAGGGCTTGTTCCCGCGCCTGCGCGATGCCGCCTGGCTCGGCATGGAGGAACTGGCCCGTCAGTACCTCGGCCGGCTCGGGAGCCGCGGCGTCTTTGCCGTCGCGGTGCCCGAGGCCGCCGTGCCACCCGCGGGCTGGCGCTTCGACGACCTTCGTCGCCTGCTCGGCCAGGCCGGCGACCTCGAGTTCGCGCTCGCCGGCCGCGCCTTCCAGGTGCTCGAATGGGAGCGCAACCACCGTTTCTGCGGCCGCTGCGGCACGCCCACCGAGGCGCATCCCCTGGGCGAGCGCGCGCGGGTCTGCCCGGCCTGCCGACTGTCTTCATACCCGCGCATCAATCCCTGCGTCATCGTCGCCGTCACCCGCGGCGACGAGATCCTGCTGGCGCGCGCCCAGCGCTTCACCCGCCCCATGTTCAGCACCCTGGCCGGCTTCATCGAGGCGGGGGAGAGTGCCGAGGAAACCCTGCACCGCGAGGTGCTGGAGGAGGTCGGGGTCAGCGTCGCCAACCTGCGCTATTTCGGCAGCCAGTCCTGGCCGTTCCCCAACAACCTGATGCTGGGCTTCCATGCCGAGTACGCGGGCGGCGAGCTGCGCATCCAGGAAGAGGAGATTGCCGAGGCCGGTTTCTACCGCTACGACGCCCTGCCGCCCATCCCGCCCGCCGGCAGCATCGCCCACGCCCTCATCCAGGACTTCGTGGCGCGCTGCCGCGCCCGCCACGGCTGAGTGCTGTTCCCCCTGCCCGCGGCGGCGGCCGCCGGTTTATGATCTGCTCCTGTCGCTGCCTGCCCAAGGAAGAATTCCGTGCTTGACCTGCTGCTGCAATACGGCCTGTTCCTGGCCAAGACCGTCACCGTCGTGGTGGCGGTGGTCATCGTCATCCTCGTCATCGCCAACGCCGGCGGGCGCCGCCGCCCCGGCCAGGACGACGGCGAGCTCGAGATAGAGGCGCTCAACGACCGCTACGAGGACTACGCCGACGCCCTGCGCGCCGCCATCCTCGACAAGGACGCGCTCAAGGCCTGGCGCAAGGCCGAAAAGAAGCGCGAGAAAGAGGCGGGCAAGGCGAAGGAAGGGCCGCGCCCGCGCGTGTTCGTGCTGAATTTCCACGGTGACATCCGCGCCTCCGCAGTCGAGCTCCTGCGCCGCGAGATCACCGCCATCCTCACCCAGGCCGACCCCGCGCGCGACGAGGTGGTGGTGTGCCTGGAGAGCCCGGGCGGCCTCGTGCACGGCTACGGCCTGGCGGCGTCCCAGCTGGACCGCATCCGCCAGAAGGGGCTGTCGCTGACCATCTGCGTGGACAAGGTGGCGGCCAGCGGCGGCTACATGATGGCCTGCATCGGCAACCGCATCCTGGCGGCCCCGTTCGCGGTGGTGGGCTCCATCGGCGTGGTCGCGCAGGTGCCGAACTTCCACCGCCTGCTCAAGAGGAACGACATCGATGTGGAGTTGCTGACCGCCGGCGAGTACAAGCGCACCCTCACGGTGTTCGGCGAGAACACCGATGAGGACCGCGCCAAGTTCCAGCAGGAGCTGGACGACACCCACGCCCTGTTCAAGGAGTTCGTGTCGCGCCACCGCCCGCAGGTGGAGATCGGTCGCGTGGCCACGGGCGAGCACTGGTATGGCCAGCGCGCCCTGGAGATCCGCCTGGTGGACGAGCTCAGGACCAGCGACGAGTACCTGTGCGAGCGCGCGCAGGCGGCCGACCTGTTCAGCGTGCGCTACGTGCCGCGCCACCGCTTCCTGTCGCGCTTCGGGCTGACGGCCGAGGCGGCGGCGGACCGGTTCCTGCTGCGCTGGTGGGAGCGCCTCACGCAGCGCCACGGGTGGTGGTGACGCGGAGCGCATGCGCGCCGGCGGCACCGGACAACAAAAAAGGCAGCCCGCGGGCTGCCTTTTTCATGGGCACGGGGAGGGCGCCTACTTTACCCCCGACAGTGCCAGGTTCACCGCGATGATCACGCCGATGATCATGGCCAGCGTGAAGATGATGCCGGCCACGATGAAGGGCGTCGGATTGTTGGAGCTGAAGTCGCGCTTGCGGTTCTCCTCGGTCTGCACCCCGAACCACGCGCGGAAGACGCTGCCCAGGACGGTGAAGGCGTTGACCTGCTTCATCTCCGCCTTGTCCTCCTGCAGGTCCTGCTCGATCTTCTGCGCTTGGCCGGGGCTGCCGGGGCGGTTGTCATGCTCGCTCATGGGGAATCCTCCTGCGGGTCATTCCGGCTCGTAGCCGAGGTTGGGCGCCAGCCAGCGTTCCGCCGTGCGACGGTCCCAGCCCTTGCGGCGCGCATAGTCCAGGACCTGGTCCTCTTCCAGCTTGCCGACGTTGAAGTAGGTGCTGTCCGGATGGGAGAAGTACCAGCCGGCGACGGCCGCGGTCGGGTACATCGCGAAGTGCTCCGTCAGCGCGAGGCCGGTGTTCGCCGTGGCGTCGAGCAGCCGGAACAGCGTTTCCTTCTCGGTGTGGTCCGGGCAGGCCGGGTAGCCCGGGGCCGGACGGATGCCACGGTACTTCTCCTTGATGAGCGCCTCGTTGTCGAGCGCCTCGTCCGGAGCGTAGCCCCAGAACTCGCGGCGCACGCGTTCGTGCAGGTGCTCGGCGAAGGCCTCCGCCAGGCGGTCGGCCAGCGCCTTCACCAGGATGGAATTGTAGTCGTCGCCGCGGGCGCTGAACTCGGCGGCGAACTCGTCGCAGCCATCGCCGGCAGTCACCGCGAAGGCGCCGATATGGTCGCGCGCGCGCGTGCCCTCGGGCGCCACGAAGTCCGCCAGCGAATAGTTGGGCTTGCCCGAAACCTTGTCGCTCTGCTGGCGCAGGTGGTGCAGGGTGGCCACCACCTCGGTGCGCGACTCGTCGCGGAACACCACGGTGTCGTCATGGCCGCGGCGCGCGGCCGGCCACAGCCCGATCACGCCGTGGGCGCGCAGCTTCTTCTCGCGCACGATGCGCTCCAGCATGGCCTGCGCGTCCTGCCACAGGTTGCGCGCGGCCTCGCCCACGACCTCGTCCTGCAGGATGGCGGGGTACTTGCCCGCCAGCGACCAGGAGATGAAGAACGGCGTCCAGTCGATGTAGGGCAGCAGCGCCTCGAGCGGATAGTCGCGCAGCACGGTGACGCCGGGCTGGCGCGGCACGGGCGGTGTGTAGCCGTCCCAGTCGAAGGTGAAGCCGTGGCCCACGGCGTCGCCATAGGCCATGCGCTCGCCGCGCGGCTTGCGGTTGGCGTGGCGCTCGCGCACCTCGGCGTACTCCTGGCGCCGCGCCGCCACGAAGTCGGCCTTGAGGTCCTGGCTCAGCAGCGAGGTGGCGACGCCGACCGCGCGCGAGGCGTCGGCCACGTAGACCACGGCGTCGTTGCGGTACTGCGGGTCGATGCGGACCGCGGTATGGGCCTTGGAGGTGGTGGCGCCGCCGATCAGCAGCGGCACCCGGAAGTCCTGGCGCTGCATCTCGCGCGCCACGTGCACCATCTCGTCCAGCGAGGGCGTGATGAGGCCCGAGAGTCCGATGATGTCCACCTTCTCGGCGCGCGCGGTCTCGAGGATGCGGTCGGCCGGCACCATCACGCCCATGTCGATGATGTCGTAGCCGTTGCAGCCCAGCACCACGCCCACGATGTTCTTGCCGATGTCGTGCACGTCGCCCTTCACGGTGGCGAGCAGGACCTTGCCCTTGCTCTGCACCTCGCCGCCCTTCTCGGCCTCGATGAAGGGAATCAGGTAGGCCACGGCCTGCTTCATGACGCGCGCCGACTTCACCACCTGCGGCAGGAACATCTTGCCGGCGCCGAAGAGGTCGCCGACCACGTTCATGCCCGCCATCAGCGGGCCCTCGATCACGTGGATGGGACGCTCGGCCCGGGCGCGCGCCTCCTCCGTGTCCTGCTCGATGAAGGCGGTGATGCCCTTGACCAGGGCATGCTCCAGGCGCTTCTCGACCGGGAGGTTGCGCCATTCCAGGTCCTCCACCGCCTTGGCGCCGCCGCCGTCGCCCTTGTACTTCCCGGCGATTTCCAGCAGGCGCTCGGTGCCGTCGGCGCGGCGGTTCAGGATCACGTCCTCGACGCGCTCCTTGAGTTCGGCGGGCAGGTCATCGTAGATGGCGAGCTGGCCGGCGTTGACGATGCCCATGGCCAGGCCGTTCCTGATGGCGTGGTAGAGGAAGACCGAGTGGATGGCCTCGCGCACCGGCTCGTTGCCGCGGAAGCTGAACGACACGTTGGACACGCCGCCGGAGGACAGCGCGTGCGGCAGGTGGTCGCGGATGAAGGCGCAGGCGTTGATGAAGTCGACGGCGTAGTTGTTGTGCTCGTCGATGCCGGTGGCCACCGCGAAGATGTTGGGATCGAAGATGATGTCCTCGGCCGGGAAGCCGACCTTGTCCACCAGCACGTCGTAGGAGCGCTTGCAGATCTCCGCCTTGCGCTCGTAGGTGTCGGCCTGGCCCTTCTCGTCGAAGGCCATGACCACGATGGCGGCGCCGTAGCGCATGCACAGGCGCGCGCGGGCGATGAACTCGTCCTCGCCTTCCTTCATGGAGATGGAGTTGACGATGGGCTTGCCCTGCGAGCACTTGAGGCCGGCCTCAATGATCTCCCACTTGGAGGAGTCGATCATGAGCGGCACGCGCGCGATGTCGGGCTCGGAGGCGACCAGGTTGAGGAAGGTCACCATGGCACCCTGCGAGTCCAGCATGCCCTCGTCCATGTTGATGTCGATGACCTGGGCGCCGCTCTCGACCTGCTGGCGGGCGACATCCAGGGCTTCGGCGTAGTTTTCCTCCTTGATCAGGCGGCGGAACTTCGCGGACCCGGTGACGTTGGTGCGCTCGCCGACGTTCACGAACAGGCTCTTGCCGCGCTCGATCACGAAGGGCTCGAGGCCGGACAGGCGGCAGGCGGGAGCAATGTCGGGCACGCTGCGCGGCGGAATTGCCGCCACGGCGGCGGCCATGGCGGCAATGTGCTCGGGCGTGGTGCCGCAGCAGCCGCCGACGATGTTGAGCAGGCCGCTCTGCGCCCACTCCGCGATCATGGGCGCCATGTCCTCGGGGGTGAGGTCGTAGCCGCCGAAGGCGTTGGGCAGGCCGGCATTGGGGTGGGCCGACACGCGCGTGTCGGCCACCGTCGCCAGCTCCTGCACGTAGGCGCGCAGCTCCTTGGGCCCGAGGGCGCAGTTGAGGCCGATCGACAGCGGCCTGGCATGGCGGAGGGAGTACCAGAACGCCGTGGCCGTCTGCCCGGAAAGGGTGCGGCCGGAGAGGTCGGTGATGGTGCCGGAGATCATGACCGGCAGCTCGGTGCCGCTGCGGGCGAAGTATTCCTGTACCGCGAACACCGCCGCCTTGGCGTTCAGGGTGTCGAACACGGTCTCGATGAGCAGGATGTCGGCGCCGCCCTCGACCAGGCCGGCGGTGGCCTCGATGTAGTTCTCCACCAGCTCGTCGAAGGTGACGTTGCGGAAGGCGGGGTCGTTCACGTCCGGCGAAATGGAGCAGGTGCGCGAGGTGGGGCCGAGCACGCCGGCCACGAAGCGCGGCTTGTCGGGCGTCTTCGCGGTCCAGGCGTCCGCCACCTCGCGGGCCAGGCGGGCGGACTCGCGGTTCAGTTCCGGCACCAGGTCCTCCATGCCGTAGTCGGCCTGGGAGACACGGGTGGCGTTGAAGGAGTTGGTCTCGAGGATGTCGGCGCCGGCGGCGCAATAGGC
>DASUDN010000093.1:0-2368 GCA_036275595.1 Moraxellaceae bacterium | reverse complement strand
CCGCTATGCAGTTCAATAGCGGTGTCGGGGATTGAACACTTAGGAGCGGCACATTGGGTCCACAAAAGGTCCACATTTGGGTCCACATTGCGGTAAGATTCCCCCAGCTATCACACCAGACTCATTTGAAATCAGTGTGTTAGGAGGGTCGAGGTAGGAGCCAATGGCGCTCCATAAAACCCCGCCACCTCCACCAAGCAGCGTAAAGAAAAAGGCCACCTTCGGGTGGCCTTTTTCATTCAGGTTACCCGCCGGCGCTACGCGTCGCGCCGGTACAGCGTCACCACGCAGGCGCCGCCCAGGCCCAGGTTGTGCTGCAGCGCGATGCGCGCGTTCTTCACCTGGCGCTGGTCGGCGCTGCCGCGCAGCTGCCACACCAGCTCGGTGCACTGCGCCAGGCCGGTGGCGCCGAGCGGATGGCCCTTGGACAGCAGGCCGCCGGAGGGGTTGGTGACGACCTGGCCGCCGTAGGTGTTGTCGCCGTCCCAGATGAACTTCTCGGCGCCGCCCTCGGGGCAGAGGCCAAGGCCTTCGTACGTCAGCAGCTCGTTGGCGGTGAAGCAGTCGTGCAGCTCGACCACGTCCACGTCCTCCGGGCCGATGCCGGCCGCCTCGTAGACCTGGCGCGCGGCCTGCTTGGTCATGTCGTAGCCGACCATCTTGATCATCGACTTTTCCTCGAAGCTGGAGGCGTAGTCGGTGGTCATGGCCTGGGCGGCGATGTAGACGGGGTTCCGGATGCCGTGCTTCGCCGCGAACTCGTCGGAGCAGAGGATGGCGGCGCCAGCGCCGCAGGTGGGCGGGCAGCACTGGAAGCGGGTGAGCGGGTCGAAGACCTCGTCCGAGGCCATGATCTCCTCCAGCGTCAACACCTGGCCGAAGAGCGCGTAGGGGTTGCGGCTGGCGTGCTGGCGCGCCTTCTCGGCGATCTTGCCGAAGGTTTCCTTTTTGGTGCCGTGGCGCCAGCGGTATTCGCGGCCGGCGCCGCCGAACATCTGCGCGGCCGGCGGCGCGCTGGAGAAGCCCTGCACGTCCACCATCACCTGGGCGTGCGGGCCCATGGGGTTCTCGCGGTCGTTGAACTTGGCGCCCAGGGCGCCGCGCTCCATCTTCTCGAAGCCCAGCGCCAGCACGCACTCGGCGAGTCCCCCCTCGATGGCCTGGCGCGCCAGGAAGAGCGCGGTGGAGCCGGTGGAGCAGTTGTTGTTCACGTTGATCACCGGGATGCCGGTGAGGCCGAGCTCGTAGACGGCGCGCTGGCCGCAGGTGGAATCGCCGTAGACGTAGCCGGCGAAGGCCTGCTGCACCTCGGCATAGGGAATGCCGGCATCCTTGAGCGCGAGCTGGCCGGCCTCGCGGGCCATCTCGTGGTAGTCGGGGCTGGAGCCGGGCTTGGCGAACTTGGTCATGCCCACGCCGATGACATTTACGCGACGCTTCATTTTTTCATCCTCGTCAGGGTTCGGTGCGCCCCTCCCCGCGGGAGGGGGCGGGGCGGATCAGAGCAGGCCCTTGAAAATGCCGAGCGCATGGGCCGGCGCGACATCGCCGTCCACGCGCAGCTTGCCGTGCTGGTAGAGATCGCGCGCCTCGGCCTCGCCTTTCGCCAGCGCCGCGAGGTCGGCATCGGCGATGCCGAGCTTCGTCGCCGCGTTGGCGCTGTCGCCGCCGGTGATGGCGGGCGGCGCGACGCTGAAATCCACGGTCCAGCAGGCCTCGGGGTCGCGCACATGGAACTGCACGATCTTGTCGAGTCCGGCCACCCTGCCCTCCTTCGCGAGCCTGGCCTTCAGCGCGGCGAAGATGGCCGGCGCCTGCGCTTCGCGGGCCGGGCTGGCCGCGGCCGCGACCGGTGCCGCGCCGCCGGCGGCGATACGCTGCTGGCGGGCCTCTTCCACCAGTTGCTTGTCCATGCCCGAAAGCACGGTGAGCTTGTTGGAGGCCATGACGTTGCCGGAGATCTTGAGCTGGCCGCCGAAGAACAGCTTCTGCACCTTGGCCAGGTCGCCGCCGAACAGCGTCTCCACGTGCTCGGCATCGAGCTCCAGCGTGACGTCGGCCTTGTCGAGGCTGCCGGCGCCGGCGCTGCCCTTACCGCTCTTGAGGTCGATGAACCAGCTCGAATCCGGATTGCGGAAATGGAACTGGAAGCTGGTTTTGGTCTTGTCGACCAGCGCCGGTTCCCTGGCGACATAGGCGGCAATGCCGGCAAAGACGTCGGCCAGGGTGATGCCCGCGTCCGCCGCCGGGGCCGCTGCGGCGCCCGGCACGGTGTCGTTGCCCGTGGTCAGGCGCTTCGCCCTGGCTTCCTCGAAGCGCTGCGGCTGGATCTCCTGCAGGATGATCAGCTTGTTGGAGGCCATGACGT
>DASUDN010000092.1:0-2830 GCA_036275595.1 Moraxellaceae bacterium | reverse complement strand
CGGCAACTGAAACGAAAAAGCCGCCAAAAAGGCGGCTTTTGTCATGATCAGGCGGCCATCCGCCTGGAAAATGGCGCTAACGGAGAGCATCCACGCCGATCCTGACCTAGCGCAGGGAAAGGATCCCCCAGCCCTGGCTGGCCGCATGCGCGCGCAGCGCCTCGTCCGGGTCCACCGCCACCGGGTGCGCCACGTACTCCAGCAGCGGGATGTCGTTGCGCGAATCCGAGTAGAACCAGGCCCCCTCCACGCTCTCGCCGGTGGCGGCCAGCCACTGCTCCAGGCGGGTGATCTTGCCGTGCTGGTAACAGGGCGTGCCCGCCACCTTCCCGGTATAGCGCCCGTCCACCACCTCCGGGTCGGTGGCGATGAGGTCGTCCACCCCCAGCTCGGCGGCGATGGGCCCGGTGATGAAGGAGTTGGTGGCGGTGATGATGACCAGGCGGTGGCCCTGCTCCCGGTGCTGCCGAAGCAGCGCCCGACCCTTGGGCAGGATCATCTGCGCCACCTGCTCCTGCATGAAGGCGCGGTGCCAGGCCGCCAGCGTTTCCGGGGTTTCCCGGGCCAGCACGGCAAAGACGAACTCGCTGTAGGCGATGATGTCCAGCTGGCCGCGGCAGTAGTCGGCGTAGAAGCGGTCGTTCTGGGCCTTGTAGTGGTCGGCGTCGACCAGGCCGCGGCGCACCAGGAACTCGCCCCAGGCATGGTCGGAATCGCCCGCCAGCAGGGTGTTGTCGAGGTCGAAGATGGCCAGGGTCATGGTCGGGCTCCAGGGGCGGGAAGGCCGGCATGATAGCGACTTCGGGCACAAAAATCCGGCCCGGGCGCTTGCCCCGGCCGGGGCCGGTAGAGTATTTATAAAACAAAGACTTGGATAACCAAGTTCCGCCACTTTCTTGAGAGCCCGCCGTGATCGACGCCGATGGCTTCCGCCCCAACGTGGGCATCATCCTCGCCAATGCCGCGGGGCAGGTCCTGTGGGCCCGCCGCTGCGGCCACGACGCCTGGCAGTTCCCGCAGGGCGGCATCAGCGAGAACGAGTCGCCCGAGGAGGCGATGTTCCGCGAGCTCTGGGAGGAAGTCGGCCTGGAGCAGCCGGACGTGCGCGTCATCGCCCAGACCCGTGGCTGGCTGCGCTACCGCCTGCCGCGCCGCTTCGTGCGCCAGGACAACAACCCGGTCTGCATCGGGCAGAAACAGAAGTGGTTCCTGCTGCAGATGCTGGCCGAGGACCACCGCGTGCAGCTCGACTGCACCCATCCGCCCGAGTTCGACGGCTGGCGCTGGGTGAGCTACTGGTACCCGCTCAACCAGGTGGTGGCCTTCAAGCGCGAGGTCTACCGCAAGGCCCTGACCGAGCTGGCGCCGCGGCTGCCGCTGCGCTGAGGCGTTTGCGTGGGAGCGCGGCCCGCCAGGACGGCGGCGCCCTCCTACACTGAAGTTTTTTGACTGCGGCCCTGCCGCGGGGATGGCCCATGCTGCCGATGCTGGAAAAGCTGCGCAAGATCGTCCAGGACGTGGATTCCGCGCCCAACTTCGGGGCCGCGCTGGAAACCATGGTCGCCAGCGTGCGCGAGACCATGGGCACCGAGGTCTGCTCGGTCTACCTGCTCGACGACAAGTCCAACCGCTACCTGCTGGTGGCCACCGAGGGCCTGAGCCAGGACGCCGTCGGCAACGTCTCCCTGGCCCTCAACGAGGGCCTGGTGGGTTACTGCGGCGCGCGCGAGGAGCCCATCAACCTCGACGACGCCTCCGCCCACCCCAAGTACCACTACCTGCCCGGCACCGGCGAGGAGCAGTACAACTCCTTCCTCGGCGTGCCCATCATGCACCGCCGCAAGGTACTGGGCGTGCTGGTCGTGCAGCAGCGCGACAAGCGCAAGTTCGACGAGGCCGAAGAGGCTTTCCTGGTCACCCTCTCCGCCCAGCTCTCCGGCGTGGTGGCCCACGCCAAGGCCGTCGGCGCCTTCGACGCGCTGCGCGCCGCGCAGCCGCGCGCCAACGTCACCCGCATCTTCCAGGGCATCTCCGGCGCCACCGGCATCGCCCTCGGCCGCGCCATCGTCATGTACCCGCCGGCCGACATCGATTCCGTGCCCGACCGCGTGGCCGAGGATCCCGAGGCCGAGACCCGCCTGCTGTACAAGGCCATCGAGGCCGTGCG
The DNA here is from genome assembly GCA_036275595.1 of Moraxellaceae bacterium. Classification (GTDB taxonomy): domain Bacteria; phylum Pseudomonadota; class Gammaproteobacteria; order Pseudomonadales; family Moraxellaceae; genus UBA2031. Next base: position 663 of record DASUDN010000092.1, on the reverse strand, counting down.
CGAGGACATGCGCGCCCTCGACAAGAAGATGGAAGGCTCCCTCCTCGACGAGGAGCGCGCCCTGTTCGAGGCCTACCTGCGCATGCTGGACGACAACGCCCTCGGCGCCGAGATCGAGGAGCGCATCCGCGCCGGCAACTGGGCCCAGGGCGCCCTGCGCGAGGTGATCGAGGCGCATATGCAGGCCTTCGCCAGCATGGAGGATCCCTACCTGCGCGAGCGCATGGCCGACGTGCGCGACCTCGGCCTGCGCATCCTCGCCCACCTGCAGCAACAGCAGGAAGAAGGCGCCGGCAGCCGCGAGATCCCCGAGCACTCCATCCTGATCGGCGAGGAAATCACCACCGCCATGCTGGTGGAAACCCCGCTGGAGCGCATCGCCGGCATCGTCACCGTGCTGGGCGCCGCCAATTCGCACATGGCCATCGTCGCGCGCGCGCTGGGCATTCCCACCGTGCTCGGCGTCACCGACCTGCCGGTGACCTCCCTCGACGACACCGAGATGATCGTCGACGCCTACCAGGGCCGCATCTACGTGCAGCCCTCGCGCCAGCTGCGCACCCGCTACAAGGACATCATCAAGGAAGAGCAGCAGCTCGTGGCCGGCCTCGAGGCCTACCGCGACCGCCCCGCCGAGACCCCCGACGGCCACCGCCTCGCGCT
>DASUDN010000091.1:0-8469 GCA_036275595.1 Moraxellaceae bacterium | reverse complement strand
TCGCCCTCGCGCAGGCCGCGTAGCACGGCGCGGGTCGAGGCCTGGGCAGCCTGGAGGACGGCGGGTGAGGGGTGGGCATCCATGGGCGGGTTCGGGCCGGTGTCGCCGTCGCCGATGCGCTTGTGGTCCTGGCTGGTGGCCATGGGCAGCGCGTTCGCGCCGTCCACCATGACGATGAAGCTGGCTTCCTCGCCCTCCAGGAACTGCTCCACCACCACGCGACTGCCGGCGCTGCCGAAGGCATTGCCCGAGAGCATGTCGGTGATGGCGTCCTCCGCTTCCTTGAGCGTCATGGCCACGATCACGCCCTTGCCGGCGGCCAGGCCGTCGGCCTTGATCACGATGGGGGCGCCCTTCTCGCGCACGTAGGCGAGGGCGGCGGCGGTGTCGGTGAACACCTGGTAGAAGGCGGTGGGGATGCCGTGGCGCGCCAGGAAGTCCTTGGCGAAGGCCTTGGAGCCCTCGAGCTGGGCCGCGTACTGGGTCGGGCCCCAGATGCGCAGGCCGGCGGCCTGGAAGGCGTTGACCACGCCGTTCACCAGCGGGGCCTCGGGACCGACGATGGTCAGCGCCACGTGGTCGCGGGCAAAGGCCACCACCTGGTCGTTGTCCAGGATGTTGAGCGCCACGTTCTCGCACTTGGCCTCGGTGGCGGTGCCGGCATTGCCCGGCGCCACGTAGACCTTCTCGATGCGCGGGTCCTGCGCGCACTTCCAGGCCAGCGCGTGCTCGCGGCCACCGGAACCCAGGATCAGGATCTTCATAGTCGTTCCCCGGTGCCTCAGTGGCGGAAGTGGCGCATGCCGGTGAACACCATCGCCATGCCGTGCTCGTCGGCGGCGGCGATCACCTCGGCGTCGCGCATGGAGCCGCCCGGCTGGATGATGGCGGCGATGCCCACCTTGGCGGCATTGTCGATGCCGTCGCGGAAGGGGAAGAAGGCATCCGAGGCCATCACGGCGCCCGCCACCTGCAGGCCGGCATGCTCGGCCTTGATGGCGGCGATGCGGGCGGAGTTGACGCGGCTCATCTGGCCGGCGCCGACGCCGATGGTCTGGCGGCCCTTGGCGTAGACGATGGCGTTGGACTTCACGTACTTGGCCACCTTCCACGCGAAGATCAGGTCGTGGATCTCGGCCTCGGTCGGGGCGCGCCTGGTCACGATCTTCAGGTCGGTGTCCTTGATCATGCCGAGGTCCTGGTCCTGCACCAGCAGGCCGCCGGTCACGCGCTTGAAGTCCCACTGCGCGGCGCGGGCGTCGATGGACGGCAGCGCGCCGCATTCCAGCACGCGCACGTTTTGCTTGGCGGCGGTGATCTCCAGTGCGGCCTTCGAAATGCTCGGCGCGATGATCACTTCCACGAACTGGCGCTCGACGATGGCCTTCGCGGTCTCGGCGTCCAGCTCGCGGTTGAAGGCGATGATGCCGCCGAAGGCGGACTCGGGGTCGGTGGCATAGGCCAGGTCATAGGCCTTGCGGATACCGCCTTCGTCGTCCGGCACCACGGACACGCCGCAGGGGTTGGCGTGCTTGACGATGACGCAGGCCGGCTTGGCGAAGCTCTTCACGCATTCCAGCGCGGCGTCGGTGTCGGCGATGTTGTTGTACGACAGCTCCTTGCCCTGCAGCTGCTTCGCGGTGGCGACGGAGGCCTCCTTGGGCGCCGCCTCGGTGTAGAAGGCGGCGCGCTGGTGCGGGTTCTCGCCGTAGCGCAGGTCCTGGGCCTTGAAGAACTGGGTGTTGAAGGTGCGCGGGAAGGTGTCGCGCGCGGCGAGGTCGCCCTTCTTTTCGCCCACCAGGCCGCCCAGGTAGTTGGCGATCATGCCGTCGTAGCCGGCGGTGTGCTCGAAGGCCTTCACGGCGAGGTCGAAACGGGTCTCGTAGGAGAGGCCGCCACTCTGTTCGATCTCGGCCAGCACGCGGCCGTAGTCGGCGGCGTTCACCACGATGCCGACATGGGCGTGGTTCTTGGCGGCGGAGCGCACCATGGTCGGGCCGCCGATGTCGATGTTCTCGATGGCGTCGGGCAGGGTGCAGTCGGCCTTGGCCACGGTGGCCGCGAAGGGATACAGGTTCACCACCACGAGGTCGATGCCGCTGATGCCGTGCTCGGCCATCACCGCGTCGTCCTGGCCGCGGCGGCCGAGGATGCCGCCGTGGATCTTGGGATGCAGGGTCTTGACGCGACCGTCCATCATTTCCGGGAAGCCGGTGTGGTCGGACACCTCGGTCACGGCGATGCCGTTGTCCTTCAGCAGCTTGAAGGTGCCGCCGGTGGACAGCAGCTTCACGCCGCGGGCCGCGAGGCCCCGCGCGAAGTCGACGATGCCGGTCTTGTCGGAGACGGAGAGGAGGGCCTGTTTCACGGTCTGGCTCATGGGACTACCTGCTGGGAGCTTCGGGCAGCCGGTGACGTCGGGCTGCCGGGATCTTCGGGGTTCTGCCTGGGGTCGCGGGCGGACCGCGTGACCCTCCCCGGGGGGAGGGGTGCCACAAATAAAAAAGGGCGTAATCGCCCTTTTCTGGAGTTTTCGGCCTGCGCTTACATCAGCCCGTGGTCCTTGAGCTTCTTGCGCAGCGTGCCGCGGTTGAGGCCCAGGATCTCGGAGGCACGGGTCTGGTTGCCGCGGGTGTACTCGAGCACCACTTCCAGGAGCGGGGCTTCGATCTCGGCCAGGACCATGTCATAGACGTCGGTCACCTGCTCGCCACCCAGGTTGGAGAAGTAGCTGCGCATGGCCTGTTCAACGTGGTCGCGCAGGGTCTGGGCCCCGGCGCTGGGAAACTGCTGCTTGAGAGTGGACATTTCCATGCCGTTGTTGCTGTCGTTGAGAAGTAACGGATCCATGTTGAGATTGTTCATGCCGCTCTTACCTCTCCCTCGATAAGGTGTCCGAAACTTTCGCGGACGAAAGCCAGTTGCAAAGCCGGCGCCTCCAGGGAATTGAAGCGACGAGACATCGCCGCGCCCTCCGGAAGCGACTCGACGTACCAGCCGAAGTGCTTGCGGGCGAAGCGCAACCCCTGAAGGTCCCCATAAAACGCGTAAAGGTCTTCCAGATGTCCCTGAAGGATCGACGCTGTCTCGCTGAAGGAAGGCGGAGGCAGGTGTTCCCGGGTACGGAGGAAGTGGGTTATATCGCGAAAAATCCACGGACGGCCGTGAGCGCCGCGGCCGATCATAATACCATCGCAGCCTGTGCGGACAAGCACATTTTCGGCCTTTTCCGGCGAGTCGATATCACCATTTGCCAGCACTGGAATACCGACGGCCTGCTTGACTTTTGCAATGGTCTCGTACTCCGCGGCGCCCATGTATTTGTCGGCGCGGGTACGGCCGTGCATCACCAGCATCTGTATGCCGCAGTCCTCGGCAATGCGCGCCACTTGCACGCCGTTGCGGTTGTCGGGGTTCCAGCCGGTGCGCGTCTTCAGCGTCACCGGCACCGGCACCGCGGCCACCACCGCCGCGAGGATGCGCGCCACCAGCGCCTCGTCCTGCAGCAACGCCGAGCCGGCCAGGCGGTTGCAGACCTTCTTGGCGGGGCAGCCCATGTTGATGTCCACGATCTGCGCGCCCTGGTCCACGGCGGCCCGCGCCGCGTCGGCCATCATCTGCGGGTCGTAGCCCACGATCTGCACCGTGCGCGGCTCCGGCTCGCCGTGGTAGTCCAGGCGCGAGGCCGATTTGCGCGAGCGCCAGAGGCGCGTGTCCGACGCCACCATCTCCGAGACCACGTGGCCCGCGCCCCAGCGCCGGCAGAGTTGCCGGAACGGACGGTCCGTGACCCCGGCCATGGGGGCCAGGGCCACGGGCGTGTCGAGGGTCCAGGGACCCAGGGTCAGGGGCTTCAGCATGGCGGCGCCGGGCGGGGAAAAGGGGCGCATCATACCGGCTGGGAACGGAGGCTCAAAGCGACCCGGTCAGGCGGCGGCGGGGACGGGAGGGGGAAGGGGGCCGGGGAGGCTTGACCGGGGTCACGCCCGCCTCCGGCATTGCGCCGGAAGGGGGAGGGTGGCCGGTCCGTCGTCCGGCCCGGCCACCCCGGTTCAGAGGATGGGGTCGAGTCCGTAGCTGATGGCGTCCTTGCCCGGGTCCACGATCTCCAGGGAGATGCGCACCGGGGTGTCGGGCGGCATGCGGCGCAGCATGCGCGCCTCGCCCTGCAGGTACTCCGCCGGCTTCAGGCTGCGGCTGGCGATGATCTCGTCGGCGCTGTTGGAGAAGCGCAGGCGCAGCACCGGGAAGGGCTGCGGGAAGGTCGCGTGGTTCTTGACGATGGCATCCACCACCAGGGCGCCGGCCACGTCCGGGTGCTTGCGCACCACCAGCTCGTCCACCTTGATCAGGCTGGGGTCGGGAATGTCGGGCACATAGCAGCCCACCTTCTGGCAGGTGCGTTCCAGCAGGGGGCGCACCGACGGCCGCGTGGCGAGCTGCTCGAAATTGAAGAACACGTACTGCAGGGCGAACAGCGCCACCGCCACCAGGCACATGAAGCTCCAGCCCAGGATATAGCCCCAGCGCACCGGCTCGCGCTGCGGCTTCAGCACCACGGGCGCGTCCACGTGCGCCAGCGGGCGCTCGAGGGCGAAGGGATTGGCGGCCGGGGCGGGCGGCGGCGAGTTGCCGGCAGGCTGGCTGAGGTCGTCGTCGTCCAGGAAGCTCAGCACGTCGGCATCGTCGCCCAGGAAGTCGTCTCCCGGACGCGCCGCCGGCTTCGCGGCGGGCTTCGGCGCCGGCGCGCGCTCCTCGCCGGCCGGGGCCATGCCGACGGCGGCGGCGAGCTTGGGATTCCTGGGGGCGGGCTTGTTCTTGTCGTCGACGATTTCCATGCCGTACTGCTGGCTGGATGCCTTCTTTTCCTCGGTCTGGATCTCGGACAGGATGTCCTTGGCCCAGGATTCGTCGGCATTGTCGCTGATGTGGTGGGCGTTGTCGGCGTCGGCGCCGAGGAAGCCGCCGCCGGCCTCCTCCAGCTGGTCCGAGAGCTCGTCGTCGAAGAGTACGGTCTTGCCCGGCGCCGCCGCCTCGGGCGGCGGCGGATTACCCTTGGCGATGAAGGCGCTGATGTCGTCGTCGCTGAAGCCGAACTCGTCGCCGCCAGCCTCCTTGGTGCCGCCTTCCTCGCCGATCAGGTCCAGCGCCCAGGATTCGTCACCCTTGGCCTTGGGCTTGGGTTTTGCCGCCGGAGCCGCCTGTGCCGCCGGCGCGGCGGGCGCGGCCGGACGGGGCGCCGCGGCCGGGGCGGCGGGCGCCGCACCGACCAGGTGCAGGTCGGCACGGAACACCTGCAGGCAGGACCCGCAGCGCACGCTGCCGCCCTTGGCGGCGAGCTGTGCGTCGGTGATGCGGAAGGTGCTGCCGCAATGCGGGCATTTGGTCTGCTTGGCGTCGGTCATGTCGGGTCCTGGATCCTGTGCTGGGCGCTTCCACGCTTGCCGATCTTGTAATGCGCCTAATCTACTAGCGGCCTGCCGATTTTTACAACGAATTGCGCGAACTTGTGCGCAGGTTCGCTCAACGGCGGCGACCGGAAAGCCGGCACCAGTCCTCTTCCTTGATCGCGAGCCCGTCCATGTCGAACCACTGGCCGTAGACCTCGCGCAGCTCGGCCACCTGCGGCTGGATGATGCCGGACAGGGCGATTGCGCCGCCGGGGCGGCAGAAGCCGGCCAGGGTGGGGGCCAGCATCGCCAGGGGGCCGGCCAGGATATTGGCCACCACCACGTCGGCGGTCACTGCCGGCATGGCCTCGGGCGAGAACACGTGGATGCGGTCGCCGACCTTGTTGTGCGCGGCGTTGTTGCGCGTCGCGGTCAGGGCCTGCGGGTCCAGGTCAACGCACCAGGCCTCCCTCGCGCCCAGCAGCAGGGCGGCCACGGCCAGGATGCCGGAGCCGCAGCCGTAGTCCACGACCACCTTGTCCTTGAGGTCCAGCGTGTCCAGCCACTCCAGGCAGAGGGCGGTGGTGGGGTGGGTGCCGGTGCCGAAGGCCAGGCCCGGGTCCAGCAGCAGGTTGATGGCGTCGGGGCGGGGCGGCGGCGTCCAGCTCGGCACCACCCACAGGCGCTCGCCGAAGCACATGGGGTGGTAGTGGTCCATCCAGGCGCGCACCCAGTCCTTGTCCTCCAGCACCTCGATGCGGTGCGCGGGCAGGGGATGGCCCAGGCGGGTCTCCAGGTACTCCACCACCGCGTCCATCTCCGAATCGACAGTGAAGATGCCCACCACGCGGGTGGCGTCCCACAGCGGCTGGGCGCCGGGCGGCGGCTCCAGCAGGGGCTGGTCCGCGGAGTCCTCCATCAGCACGGCGGCGGCGCCCAGCTCCTCGAACAGTTCCTCGTAGGTCGGGGCGTCGGCCTTGGTGGTTTCGATCTTGAGTTGCAGCCAGCTCATGGGGTCACCGCGATGGTCTGTGGGGGCGGCAGCGAAGCGCTGCCGGAGGCCCCGGAAAAACGGAGGAGCGGCGTCCGCCACGCCTGCCCGGCGAGATGACCGGGCAACCGTGGCCGAGGCCGCTCCTGAAGGATAAACGGAGACAGCGCCGGCCTTACAGGCCGAGCTTCTTCTCCAGGTAGTGGATGTCGACGCCGCCCTTGGCGAAATTGGCGTCGCGCATGATCTCGTCGCGGTGCAGCGGGATGTTGGTCTTGATGCCGTCCACCACGATCTCGTCCAGCGCATTGCGCATGCGCGCGAAGGCCACGTCGCGCGTGGGGCCGAAGGCGATGAGCTTGCCGATCAGGGAATCGTAGTTGGGCGGGACCGTGTAGCCGGAGTACACGTGCGAGTCCATGCGGATGCCGGGGCCGCCCGGGGAGTGGAAGTAGTTGATCTTGCCCGGGCAGGGCGTGAACCTCTTCGGATCTTCCGCGTTGATGCGGCACTCGATGGCGTGCCCCTGGATGCGCACGTCCTTCTGGGTCAGCGACAGCCCGAGGCCGGCGGCCACGCGCAGCTGCTCCTTGATGATGTCCACTCCGGTCACCAGCTCCGTCACCGGATGCTCCACCTGGACGCGGGTATTCATCTCGATGAAGTAGAACTGCTCGTTCTCGTAGAGGAACTCGAACGTGCCGGCGCCGCGGTACTTCATCTGCTCGCAGGCCTTGACGCAGGCGTCGGCGACCTTGTTGCGGATCTTCTCGGGGATATGCGGGGCGGGGGCTTCCTCGACCACCTTCTGGTGGCGGCGCTGCAGCGAGCAGTCGCGGTCGCCGAGGTGGATGGCGCGGCCCTTGCCGTCGCCCAGGACCTGGATTTCCACGTGGCGCGGATGCTCCAGGAACTTTTCCATGTACACGGTGTCGTCGCTGAAGGCGGCCTTGGCCTCGGAGCGGGTCACGAACAGGGAGTTCAGCAGCGCCGACTCGGTGTGCACCACGCGCATGCCGCGGCCGCCGCCGCCGGCGGCGGCCTTGATGATGACGGGGTAGCCGATGCGGCGGGCGACCGCCACGGCGTTTTCCTCGGTCACGGGGCCGCCGGAGCCCGGCACCGTGGGCACGCCGGCCTTCTTCATGGCCTCGATGGCGGAAACCTTGTTGCCCATGAGGCGGATGCTGTCCGGGCGCGGGCCGATGAAGGTGAAGCCGGACTTTTCCACGGCCTCGGCGAAGTCGGCGTTCTCGGCGAGGAAGCCGTAGCCGGGGTGGATGCCCTGGGCGTCGGTGACCTCGGCCGCCGAGATCAGCGCCGGGATGTTGAGGTAGCTGTCCCTGGAGGGCGCGGGGCCGATGCAGACCGCTTCGTCGGCCAGGCGCACGTGCAGCAGGTCGCGGTCGGCCTTGGAATAGACGGCCACCGTGCGGATGCCCATCTCCTTGCAGGCGCGGAGGATGCGCAGCGCGATTTCGCCACGGTTGGCGATCACCACCTTATCGAGCATGACGGGGCTCCGCTCAGACGATGGTGAAGAGCGGCTGGTCGAACTCCACGGCCTGGCCGTTCTCCACCAGGATGCTTTCGATGGTGCCGCCCTGCTCGGCCTCGATCTGGTTCATCATCTTCATGGCCTCGACGATGCAGATCACGTCGCCCTTCTTGACCGTCTGGCCCACTTCGGCGAACGCGGCGGCGCCCGGCGAGGCGGCGCGGTAGAAGGTGCCGACCATGGGCGAGCGCTGCACGAAGCCGCGGGTGACCGGCTCCACGGCGGCCGGGGCCGGGCCCTGCGTCGGCTCCACGCTGGCCGTGGCGGGCATGGCGGACGGGGCGGCGGCGGCCGCGGCGGGCGCCGGGGCGGGAGCGGCCACGACATGGGTGGTGGCGACGGCGGTGCGGTGGCGGGCGATGCGGACCGATTCCTCGCCCTCGGTGATTTCCAGTTCATCGATGCCGGACTCCTCGAGCAATTCGATGAGTTTCTTGACCTTGCGGATATCCATTCTCAATTCTCGCTGGAAAAAGTAGTGAAAAAGACGCGATCAGGTGGCCTGGAGGCCAAGCTTGCGCAGGGCGAAC